>NZ_JBMDKU010000004.1:0-373400 GCF_057809855.1 Phenylobacterium sp. FG114
CGCCCGCCCCCCCCCCCCCCACGCCCAGCTCCCAGCGGCCGTCCTTCAGCCGGAACACCGCGATCTTCTCCCCGTCGGGCGAGATCGGGCCGAGCGCGTATCCGGCGCCGGGCTCCGGAGGGAAGAGCGGCCGGAGCTGCCACGGCGAAGGCAACGGCGCCGCGTACAGGGTCGTTCGCAGCAGGTCGGTGCGGGTGTCGTAGTCGAACCGGGCCGCCGCCGCGTAGGCGCCCTGCACCTCCACGAACAGCCAGCGCGCCCCCAGCTCCACCCGACCGAACGCCTCCCGCCCCAGCACGTCTTCGACGGTCAGGGCGCGGGCGCGGGCGTCCGGCGCGCAGGCGAGCACGATCAGGGCCGCCGCGGCCCGGAGGCCGCGGCGCCACCAGCCAGGCGCGTCCATCACCAGCTCCGGGTGAGCTGGATCGAGGCGAAGCGGCCGACCACGTCGGCAGTGGCGGGGTCGAATCCGAACCCGGTGGGATTGTCGTAGAACGGCGGCTTGCGGTTGAAAGCGTTGCGCAGGCCGAAGAGGACGCTCGTGCCGGCCCACTGCGTGCCGGCCGCACCCGTCCATCGCGCCTGCAGGTCGAGCGTGGTCTGTCCGGAGATCTCGGCGCCCAGCGCGTCCTCGAACCCGCTCAGGCGGTTGACGGCCAGGCCGAGGCCAAGCTGGCCCCGGGTCCAGTCCAGCGTCGCGCGTCCGCGGAACTTCGCGGGGAACGCCGGCTGCCCGAGCAGTTCGACGAAGTCCGCGGCCGGCGTGATCGCCTGCTTGTAGTCGAGCAGCCGAGAGGCGTTGACGCCCAGCGCCACCCGGCCGCCCGACAGCTCGGTCGCGTACTGCGCCTGGAGGTCGACGCCGCGCACGGTCAGTCCGGCGGTGTTGACGAACCGCATGTCCACCACGGCGCCGTAGTCGGTGGGCGGGAACACGCCCTGGGCGGTGGTGGTGATGGGTTCGGCCAGCAGCGCGGTGATGTAGGCCAGGTCGGCGGCGTTGGTGGTGGGCGAGATCCGCCGCACGAACGGCGCCAGCCGCGGGTCGGTGAGCGCCACCGTGCGATTGGTGAAGGCCGGGCGATCGATGCGGTTGTCGAACTCCGTACTGAAGCCGTTGAGGGATAGTCTCAGTCCAGGAACGGCCGGCGGCGACCAATCCAGGCCCACCGTCCAGGTCTTGGCGGTCTCGGGGCCGAGGTCGGGGTTGCCGCCCTGCAGGGCGAGCGACAGCACCCGCGACGGGCCCTCGGTCAGCCGCACCGGGCCGTTGCTGCGCGAGTCCGCGAGCTCCTGCAGCGCCGGCGCCCGGTAGGACTCCCCGTAGGTGGCGCGGACCAGCACCCCCTCGGCGGGCGTCCATTGCAGGCTCACCCGCGGGTTCACCGTCCGCCCGAAGTCGCTGTAGTGCTCCGCGCGCACGGCGCCGGAGAGTTCGAGCCGCTCCACGCCGGGGCGGCGGTTTCCCGCCCCGATTAGGGGCACGCGGGCCTCGGCGTAGAGGGCGCTCACGGTCCGGTCCGTCGAGAGGCCCTCGATCGCCCGCGGGGCGATCGTAGAGGTGTAGCTCGCCCCCGCGCGGAGGAAGGTCTCGCGGCGCACCTGGGCGCCCACGGCCAGCTTGAGGTCGCCGGCCGGCAGGACGAGCACCGAGCCGTCCGCCTGGAGGTTCGCGGAATAGACGCGGCTGCGGAAGCGGGTGTGGCTGAAGCCCGAGCCGATCGCCGCCAGCACTCCCGGCGCGTTGGCGGGCGCTCCGGCAAAGGGGTTGAAGAACCCGTCGCGGGCCGCCCGGTAGGCGGTGGCGGGATTGTCGGGGGTGTTGCCGAGCGCTTCGGACAGGATCAGGGACTGCAGGACGCCCGAACTGCGCCCTTCGATGATCTCCTGGGCGAAGGCCGCATAGCCGGAGCCGCGCCAGTCGCCGAACAGGTTGGCCGCCACGCCGGCGGTTCCCGACAGGCTTTCGGTCGTGGCCCGGATCTCCGGGTTGGGGAGCTCGCCGAACGCGTACTGGATCTGGTGCGAGGCCGCGCCGTTCGGCGAGACGAAGAAGGGATTGTTCCGCCCGACCGAGAGGGTCGAGATGATCCCCGAATTGGTGATCTTGGCGCTGCGGAAGCTGTGGCGGAGGTCTCCCGACAGCTCCAGGTCCGGCGTGAGATCCTGTCGCCAGGCGAGGTAGGCGCTCGAGCGCCGCTGGCTGGGCAGGATGTCGACGCGCTGGTTCTGGTTGTACCGGTTGACCGTGCCCGCGGTGAAGTCACCGGGCCGCAGGCCGGTCCACGTCTGTCCGGCGGGGATGGCCCAATGCGGGACGCTGGCCCCCGTGACGGGGTCGGTGCGCAGGATGTTGCCGGGAAAGCTGAAGGTGTCGCGGCGGTCCGCGCCGCCGCCGGCCCGCAGGTCGGCCGTCGCGGCGAAGCTGCGGTCGTCGGCGGAGAGCGCCTCGCGCCGGTAGAGCTCGAAGGCGGCGAAGACGTTGCCGGAGCCCCAGTCGCGTCCGAGCACGCCGCCCACCAGGCCCTCGCGCGGGACACCGCCGGCGCCCACGCCTCCGCGGACGCGGACTTCGCCGCCATCGAGGTTGCGACGCAGGATGACGTTGACGACCCCGCCGACCGCGTCGGATCCGTAGAGCGCCGAGGCGCCGTCCAGCAGCACCTCCACCCGCTCGACGGCGATCGCCGGCAGGCCGGACAGGTCGGCGAAGTCGCCCTTGTTGCCTGAGCCCGCCATGCGGCGGCCGTTCACCAGCACGAGCGTCGCGTCGCTGCCCAGGCCGCGCAGGTTGACGCTGGAGCCGTAGCCCGAGTTCGTGCCCAGCGGGTCGGCTCGCGTGGTCACGGTCCCTTCGGTGGACTGCCCGGCGAAGTTCTGCGGCAGGACCTGCAGGGCGGCCGCCACGGTGGCGTGCCCGGAGCGCTCCAGCGCCTCGCGGTCGAGGACCAGGACCGGGGCGGCCGGGCTGCCGCCCCGGATGTGGGTGCCGGTGACCTGCACCTCCTCGAGCACGGGCACAGGCGCGGGCCGCGGCGTCGTCTCCGACGGCGGGACGGTCCGCCCCGGCGCGTCCGCGGCCGGGTCAGCGAAAGGGCGGGGCGTCGCCGCCCCCGCGGCGAGCCCTGAGGTCGGCGAGGGCGAGGCGGCGTCCCGCGCCTTGCGAGGCTTCAGGACCACCAGCCTGGGCCCCGTGCGCCGGGCGTCGATCTCCTGCGTGGCGAGGAGCCGGCGCAGCGCCTGCTCGGTGGTGAACCGCCCGGTCAGCGCCGGAGCCCGGCGGCCGGCGACGAGGTCGGGCGGGAAGATGAGCTGGTCGCCCGTCTGGGCGGAGAGGACCCCCAGCGCTTGCTCGAGCGGGCCCGAGGGGATGTCGACCGGCTTCTCGCCGGCGGCGAGCGCGGGGGCCCCCACGGCAAGGACGCCTGTCGCCAGGGACCCCAGAAGAACACGGCGCAGACTCGGACCCAACGCAACCCGTCGCATAAAGCTTCCCCCGCGGGCCGCGCGCGAGCCGGTCGCATCAACCAGGCCTTCTGACGTGGCGGTCCGTCAGGCGTGGGAGACGTGAACGGGGGCGGGAGACCCTACCGGGGATCGGAAAAAATCTCTCATGTGCGTGGTCCGGCGGCGTCGAGGGCCGGGGCGAGCCGCCACGAACCGTCGCCGGCCTGGCTGAGGCGCAGGTCGAAGAGGTCGGCGACGCCGCGGGCGAAGGCCTCGGAATCGCCCACGTCGAAGAAGCCGCTGACCGGCCGCGCGCCGAGGTCCGAGCCGTCGAGCGCCACCTTGTGCTCGCTGTAGCGGTTGACCTCGGCCACCGCGGCGGCCAGCGGCGTGTCGCGGAAGACCAGCCGGCCGGTGGTCCAGCTGGTCGCTCGCGTTGCGTCTGCGGAGGCCTGCTGGATGGCGCCGGCGCGGGTCACCACCGCCTGCTGGTTGGGCGCGAGCACCACGGCCGTGCTGCCGCGCTCGGGCCGGACCTGGACGGACCCCTGCAGCAGGGTGACCTGCACGCCGCTGTCCCCGCGACGCACATCGAACTTGGTGCCGAGCGCGCGGATGCGGGCGTGGCCCGCCTCGACCACGAACGGACGCGCCGCGTCGTGGGCCACGTTGAAGAACGCCTCGCCCTTGGTCAGGATGATGCGGCGCTCGCCGTCGCGAAACCGGACCCGCACCTTGCTGTCGACGTTCAGGTGGACGCGGGTGCCGTCCTCCAGCCGCACCACCTTCTGCTCGATGGCCTCGGTGGCGTAGGCGGGGGTGAGCTGCTGGACGCCGACGACCGTCGCGCCGGCGGCGGCCACGCCGGCCAGGGTGAGGGCGCCGGCGAGCCGCGGGCCTCTAAGCCAGGCGCGCCAGCTCGAGCGACGCGCGCCGCGGTCCAGCGCCGCCTGCGTCATCCGCATGATCTCGGGATCGGCGGCCTGGGCGCCGGAGGCGTCCCAGAAGGCCTCGGCCTCCTCGTAGGCGGCGTCGTTGGCGGGATCGTCGCGCCAGTCGCGGAATTCCCGCACGGTCCTGGTCGAGATGGGCTGGCTGCCCAGGCGGGCGAGCCATTCGGCCGCCTCTTCCTGTGCGCGCGTCCGTGGGGAACGTGGATCGCTCATGCGTCGCCCTAGGCCCGGTATCGCGCCATGCAGAGCTTGAGCGCCTGGGTCATCCGCTTTTCGACGGCCTTGACCGAGATCCCAAGATGGACGGCGATCTCAGCATAAGTCATCCCACCGAAGCGGCTCAAGACATATACGTCGCGCAGGTTGCGGGGGAGCTTCGCCACCACCTCGCGATGGAGGAGCGTCTCGTGCTGGTCCGGCGGGCTGACGCCTTCCGGGACCTGGTCGGTCCCGACGAGGCGCGGCCGCTTCTGCGCGCCGTCGCGACGGAGGTGGTCCTGCGCGACGTTGAGGGCGACCCGGGCCAGCAGCGCCTTGGGGCTGCGCCATTCCATCGGGTGCTGGGCGAGGCGGAGGAAGGTCTCCTGCGCCAGGTCCTCGGCGATCTCGCGGCCGAAGCGGCGGGCCAGGAAGGCTACGACCCAGCTGGCATAGGTGCGGTAGAGGCCGGCGACGTCGCCGACCGCCTCGCCACCGTCTAAGCTTTGAGGCCTTCTTGTTCCTTGAGGACCCAACATCCCACGCTCCACTCTGAGCGGAGCGTAAGCGGAATATGGAAAATCGTCATATGTAATATCGTCATCTACTTGGAAGGCCCTCCTGCGGACGGGCCTTCATGCCGAAGACGATCTTCACTGGCGCAAATCAGGTGATCGTCGAGGGTATCCGCCTAGCGCGCGAGACAGCTGGTCTCACGCAAGTTCAACTTGCAGAGCGAATTGGTCGAGACCAAAGCCACATCTCACTAATCGAAGGGTCGCAGAGGCGACTGGATCTCGTCGAGTTCGTCCGCATCTCCCGCGCGCTCGGCCGAGATCCAAAGGAGCTCTTCGCGGAGATCTTCAATTCCATAGAAAAATCCGGAGCCGAACTCCTCTGACGCAAGGATGGCGACCTCGGCATCCGAGGTCGCCAGTGCTCATCAGGCTCGAGGACGGCGGGTCCAGCGGAGCTCGTAGCGGTCGCCAGCCTGCGCCAGGAGGGCGTTGACCGGGGCGGGGAAGCTCGGGTCGTCGAGGCGGACGGAGAGGCACTCGGGCTTGTCCGGTTTCGTGACGGTCCAGGCAGCGCCGAGGTCGGCGCCTGCGGCGTAGACTCGGTGATCGGGGCCGCTGTCGCCGCTGCGCGCGACGGGGCGGATCTCCACGGCCTTCAGGCTGAGGGCGAGGGTGCGGATCGTGCCATGGAAGCTGCCGTCCGCGGACTTCGTGAAGGTGCCGATGGTGGTCATGGTGGGCTCCTCTGGTATGCGGGCCGCGCCAGCCGCGGCTCCGATGGCGCTCTCGGAGCCGGGACCTGAGGACGGCAGGCAGCCTTGGCCCGCAGCGTCAGCGGAGGACGGCGCAGCCGTTGCCGGGCGGCCGGTCCCGCCGAGCTTGAGCCGATGGAGCCGTGCGGCTGCGGTTCGCGCGGGAGGGACATTCCAGGTCCTTGAGATCGGTGGCTCTGCGAAGGGCGCGAGGTCGGCGGTGTCGCGCAAGTCGCGGTCGCGCCGCGGAGCTGGACGGGGGAGGGGGCTTGGCCGCCCCCGGAGCCGTCGCGGTGCGGTGGGTTGCTCGGGCGCCAGGCGTCTCCCGGCGGTCGGCTCGGCCTGCGCAGGCCTCTCATGGCCGACAGGGGTCAAGGTCCGTCCCCTGCCGCAACCCGGCCCGGCGGCTTTCTTCCCCTGAGCTGCGCTCATTCCTCGCGAGGCAAGAAAGCCCCCGGACCACGTCCTGCGCTGCGCTGCGGGCCCTGCGGGCTGCGCCAGGGTCCTGGGACCTCGACTCGCCTTCGCCATCGAGGCCGCGGCAGGCGCGGTCCGATCGGAACAGGAGACTTCCCATGGCGACCATCGGCACCTTCACCAAGACCGGCGACGGGTCCTACGCGGGCTCGATCAAGACCCTCAGCCTCAACGTCAAGCAGGCCCAGCTTCGGCCCGTCGACAAGGAGAGCGACAACGCCCCCGACTACCGCATCTTCTCCGGCGGGACCGAATTCGGGGCGGCCTGGAAGAAGACCTCGCGCGAGAACCGCGACTACCTCTCGGTCAAGCTCGACGACCCCAGCTTCCCGGCCCCGATCTACGCCAACCTGGTCGACGCCGAGGAGGGCTACAGCCTGGTCTGGTCCCGCAGCAAGACCATGAACTGACCGCCGCCGGCCGGCTGGCTCCCGCTCCGGGAGCCATCCGGTCCGACCGGGGTTCGGCGAGTCCGGGGCGGCAGTTCGGACTCGCCAAGGCCGTCGCGTTCTGCTTTTGTTCAATCCCCATGGAATTCGACAACGACAACAGCCCGCCGGCGCCGGAGACCAGCCGTGTCCTGCCGGTGCTCGGCCGCGTCGAGCCGGATGGACGCGTCGTGCTCCGCACATCGGCGACCCGGCGCCCGGACCCCCAGGACGGGTCGCCGAACGATCCTCGGGAGGCGTGAGGTGGGCCACGCCAAACGCCTCAGCGACCCCGGGCCGGACGAGCAGCTCACGTCGGCAGAGCCGTCCGCCAGGGGCTTCTGGGTCACGGCTGCGAGCCGCACACGCACGCTGGGCGACGTGGTCGCCAGCGGCTGTGCGCTGGCGGCCGGCTGCGCCCGCTGCGGCCACAGCCGGCTGTGGCTGGCCCCCGAGCTCTCCGGCGCGCCGCCTGGCCTGACGGTCGGCGCCATCGCCGACCGGCTGGTCTGCGGCGAGGCCGGGTGCGCCTCGCGCTCGGGGACGCTGGCTATCCTGCAGCCGCCGGACCCACGACCATCCGCGCGGCGCCGTCATCTCAGCGACCGCGACCTCGCCCGGATCAGAGCGATGGCGGAACAGGTGACGCCGGAACATCAGCCTTCGATCCTGGAGGACCTGGACGCCCCCATCCGCGTCGGCGCCTGCCTGCCGGGGCAGGAGACCTACTTCGGCGCCCGGGTCGTCGCGGCGTGGCGCGGGCGGCTGATCCTGGGCTGGCCGCTCAGTCGCAAGGCGCGGAACGGCCGACGCGCGGTCGACGATCTCCTCGCCTGACCCGATGAGCACCAAGACGCCGGACGTCCTCGTGGCGCCGCCCAGCCCCCTGACCGCGCTGACGCTCGCCGAGATGCACGTCCGGCGATGGGAGGTGAAGGCCACCTGCAGCCATTGCGGGATCAAGCTGCGCGCCAATCTCCCGACCATGATCCGAACCTTCGGACCGGACGCGATCTGGTGGGGACAGACGCCGCGCTGTCCCGGCTTGGAGTGCGACGGCGGTGTGCTGCATTACGCCGCCCGGGCCGTGCGCGGCGGCTCATGGGTCTCGATGAGCGCACCGCCGGGCGAGCTCGAACGGACCGCCTACCGCAATCGCCAGCGCGCCTATCCCGGCCCGCGATGAGGCCGCGATCTGGCCCGGGTGGGGCGCGCCGTAGGCGTGGCGGGTGGTCGTCGCGGGGGCGGACCTACGCCCTCGCGACGACCGAGGGGAGGGGCCAATCTGCGAGGCAGAGGTCGAAGGCAGGATAGGCTTGCCGGCAGCATTGTAGACAGGAGGCCTGGGTGTCGGTCGTGCTCAGCGTCCGTGTCGCGGACCACCTGGCCCGCGGGTTCGACGCCGCTGCCGCTCCCGCCGGCGGCCGCTCTGCCCTGCTACATCGCCTCGTTCGGGACGCCGCGGGGGCGCCTTCTGAAGATGGCGCCGCCCGGGCCCCACGCCGCGATGCTCTGCGCCTGATGGTGCGTTTGGCGCCGGTAGAAGCCGGCCATGTGGAGCGGCAAGCAATAGCCATGGCGATGCCGCGCGCTGCCTGGGTCGCCGCCCTGGTGCGACGCCATGCAACTGGCCGGCCGTCCTTCGCGCGGCCCGACGAACTTGCGCTGATTGGCGCCGTGCGCGAGCTCCGCCGCATCGGCGTGAACGTCAATCAGATCGCTCGCGCGCTGAACACGGCCGTGATGGAGGGCCGGGTGCTCGATACGGAGCTCACCGCCGTTGAGGATCTCCGCCAAGAACTCGGCGCTCACCTTTACGGACTGCAGGAAGCGTTCGCCGGCAACTTGGCCTATTGGGCGGTTGAGCGATGAGCGAGTTCCGGACCATCGCGGGCTTCGAGGATGTGTGGCGCCCGCCCGTGCGCCTCCGGCCTCGCCGTCCTGAGACCGTCCTCCGCGGTAGGGCGGATGACGGCGCGCGGGCGCGCCTTCGCAGGATCGCCGCGCGGACGCCCGAGGTGATGGTGAAGGTGACGGGCCGCGCCCGCGATCCGGCCCACCTGGCGGCCCACCTCTCCTACATCACGCGGAACGGGCAGCTTGCCGCCGAGGATCGCGACGGCATGCCGATCGAAGGCCGCGCGGAGGTGCTGGAGCTGGCGCGCGCCTGGTCGGCGGAGGCGTTGCTGGACAGCCGCCGGCGGACCGACTCTCCGCTCAGCGTCGCGATGATCCTGTCGATGCCGGCTGGCACGGACGCGATCCGGCTGCGCGACGCCGCGCGCGCCTTCGCGCGCGAAACCTTCGCGGATCGCTTCGAGTACGTTCTGGCGCTGCACACCGACACACCCCATCCGCATGTCCACCTGACCGTGAACGCCCTGGGTTCGGACGGCGTGCGCCTGGGTCCGAAGAAGGCCGACCTCGAGGCGTGGCGCCAGGTGTTTGCAAGATGCCTGCGGGAGCGCGGCATCGCAGCGGAGGCCACACCGCGCCGGGCGCGCGGCGTCACCCGCAAGGCGGAGCGCGGACCATTGCGGCGACTGCGAGAGCGCCACGAGAGCGGGAAGGGCGGGATGCCCCGGGTGGTGGCGGACAAGATCCGCGACGCGGCGCGGGCGGCGTTCGGCGGGCGTGTCGACGCCGCGGACTGGGACCGCCGCATTGCCGAGCGGCAGGCGAAGGTGCGTCGGCTGTACCTGGCGCAGGCGAAGCTCCTGCAGACGTCCGAACACGCGGACGACCGTGAACTCGGCCATGCCGTCGAAGCCTTCGTCCGCAGCATGGCGCCGCCGGACACCGAGCGCCTGGCTCTGGCGCGGGCTCTGCGGAGCGCTAACGCGCAAGCGCGGGCGGATAGGGAGCGCGCCGCTCGCGAAAAGTCGCGATGACGAAGTGGCTGGAGGTGACTCATCATAGACATTCGGAAGGTCAGCATTAGGGCGCGGTGCGAGTCCCTAGCGGAGTCGAACCCGAGGGCCCTGTCTGACTCATTGGCGTAGTTCGGAAGGTCTGCATCAGGACCGAGGTGCCGGACCGGTTGCTTCGTCGCGTCTACGACTTGCAAACGGCTGGAAGTCACCCGTCGTTCGGTCGCGAAGGTCAGATCGCCAGGCCGATCCAGGGAGAACTCGGCGAGCGCGACCGCTATACCACCATCCGCAGGAAGCCGCCATATTGGGTTCCTAGTGGTTCGCACCACAACATGTTGACAAGCAATCGACGTGTTGTACGAATCAACGTAGTTTGGAGTTTGGTAAAGAAGTCCCTAATGCGGCTATTCGCGTAGCCCAGAATCATGGTCTGGCTTGCGCCTGGGCCGGGGCTTAGATCCTGCCAAATCCAGATATTCGTGCGAGGGGCCGCTCCGCGTTCTTGGAGTCGACCGTCACCATCGGTGAGGAGGAACGTCGGCGGCTGCAACCGCAAGGTGGGGAGAGGACAGCTTCTTCAGAAACTTACCAGGGCTCCGGAAAGCGCCGCCCTCTCACCCGAATCCCAACCCTGACGAGTCGGTGAAGCAGCATTAGCTGGCGTGCGCCACGCGCACAATCCGCCATACTGGCGGGAAATGGCTCGTCTCAACCCAGAGTAGACGGAACGCCATGAGCGCCAAGCTGACCTGTTTCCCGATCGGAAACGCCGACTGCACGCTGATCGACCTCGCCGGCGGCGAGAAGATCATCTTCGACTACGCGAACACCAAGACGGACAAGCCCGACGATCTGCGGATCGATCTCGAGAAGGCCATCCGTGATGATCTCGCCAAGGCGCGCCGCAAGGACGTCGACGTCTTCTGCATCACGCACCTGGACAAGGACCACATCTGCCGGTCCAGCGAGCTCTTCTGGCTCGAACATGCCGCCTGCTACCAGAGCGACGATCGCATCCGCATCGGCGAACTCTGGGTCCCGGCGGCGGTGATCCTCGAGGACGGGCTCGTCGACGAGGGGCGCATCTGGCGCCAGGAGGCCCGGCATCGCCTGAAGCAGGGCAAGGGCATCCGGGTGTTCTCCCGGCCGGACGTCGTGCGTGATTGGCTGAAGCTGAACAACATCGTCCCCGACAGCCGCAGGCACCTCTTCGTGGACGCCGGCACGGTCGTTCCGCGCTTCAGCCGGACCGTCCATGGGGTGGAGTTCTTCGCCCATTCGCCGTTCGCCAGCCGGCTCAACGACGGTTCGCTGATGGACCGCAACACCGACGGCATCTTCGTGCAGGCGACGTTCGAGGTGAACGGCGTCCTGACCAAGCTGATGCTCGGCGCGGACGCCGACCACGAGGTGCTCACCGAGATCGTGAACATCACGGAGTATCACCGGCGGACCGAGCGGCTGGAGTGGGACATCTTCCACCTGCCGCACCACTGCTCCTACCTATCCCTCGGACCGGTGAAGGGCGAGAACGAGACGGTTCCGGTGCCCGAGGTGAAGCGCCT
Organism: Phenylobacterium sp. FG114; assembly: GCF_057809855.1. Classification (NCBI taxonomy): domain Bacteria; kingdom Pseudomonadati; phylum Pseudomonadota; class Alphaproteobacteria; order Caulobacterales; family Caulobacteraceae; genus Phenylobacterium; species Phenylobacterium sp. FG114. The sequence continues at coordinate 11,212 of NZ_JBMDKU010000004.1, forward strand.
GTACGAGGAGTACGGCCAGCGGGGCGGGATCATCATCTCGCCGAGTTGCCCCATTCCCATCGCCGGCGACGACATCCAGCCGCCGCACCGCCAGGCGGCGAACTATTACCGGCGGGTCGTGGGGTTCAACGGCCTGAACGGCGAGTTCCAGGTCACCATGCAGCACCCGAAGATCGCTGCGCCAAAGCCGCTGGTGATCCAGATCGACTCCACTAAGGCGCGGATCGTGTCGGCTGTCGCGGCGGGCTCTTCCGGGCTGCTCGGCGCCGCGGCGCCGCGCGCCGGGCGCAAGTAGGTGGACGATGCCACCGAGCGGTTCGGGGCGCCGGCAGCCCCGGATGCGCTCGCTTCGGCCAGGGCCAAGTCCCTCGCGGCGTTACGCGCCGCGAGGGACGACATGGGCTGCGGTCTCGTCGAGTGCCGCCAGGCCGAGGGGTACAGTTGGGTCATCGCCGAGGTCCAGGTCGATGTCGGCCAGCGTCCTGTGGTGGACATCCGGAGCCGCGAGCATGTCGCCCTGGGATTCCCGACCGACGACCGGGCGTGGCCGTCCGTACGCGCCCTGCGGCCGGACTTCCCGCAGCCGCTACCACATGAGTTCCTGGTGCCGGAAGGCGAGCCGGCCGCCCTGTGTCTCAGCGAAGCGCCGTGGCAAGACGCCAAGCGCCGCTGGAGCGATGGCGGCTATGTTCGGCTTCTGCGCACCTGGCTGATCGACACTGCCCGGGGCGCCCTGCACCGCGACGACCAGGTGTTGGAGCCATTCCTCGCGGGATCGCCGGCCGTGCTGATCCTGCCCGCCGACTTCCAGGCCGATCCCCGGCGCACAGTCTATGGCCAACCGGTCGGAGGGCCTGTCGAAACTCTCACCTACCGGTTGGGCTATACCCCGCCGCAGGGGCTGGGCGCCAAGATCGTGGCCGCCGGCATCGTCCTGCCACCGCGTATCCAGTCGGGCATTCGTCACACCCCGCGGACCCTCGCGGAGCTACGGACGACCTTCGCGACCGAAGGCTTCGACTTCGACGCTGCACTCGACGAAGCCATCGGCACCTGGCTCGACAAGAAGGAGCACCTCGACGCGGTCGGCGTCCTTCTCGTGCAGGCCCCGATTTCGCGGACCCCCGACGGCCCGGTCGAGCGCCATGATCTCTGGGCATTCGGCCTCGGCGACGACGTCCGTCAGGCGGCGATTGCGCGAGACCTGTGGAGCACCGAGGGCGGCGGCGGGCGGGTTCTCCCCATGAGCCGCCGGGGTCCCAAAGGCGAGGAGACCGTCGAGCTCGCGGTCATGAACCCGATCTTCGAGCTGTCCGCGCAGAGCGCGGCGGCCGCGAATGGCTATGCCGCTACGTCGGGCAAGACGCTAGTTGCCGTGGGCGCCGGCGCGCTGGGCTCCCAGGTGCTCGCCAATCTGCTGCGCATGGGCGAGGCGCTGGATGCGGTCGCAGACAACGATCGGCTGCTGCCGCACAATCTCGCCCGCCACGCCGCATGGGACTACCACCTCGTGGGCGCCCCGAAGGCCAACGCCCTCCAGGTGATGGCCCAACGGCGCTTCCCAGGTGCCAATACACCCAAGCCCATCCTCGTGGACGCTTCCGATCCGGATGGGGAGGCGGCCGTCGCCTACGCCGAAGCCCTGGCCGCCGCCCACGTCGTCCTGGACTTCGCCGCCTCCGTGCCGGTCTCGCGCTACCTGGCGGTCGATGCCGAGGGCGCCGCCCGCCGCATCAGCGCCTTCCTCAGTCCCAACGGGCGCGACCTCGTCATCCTGGCCGAGGACGCGGCGCGCGAGGTGCGGCTCGACCACCTGGAGCTCAGCTACTACCGCGCGGTCGCCGAGGATCCTCGGCTGGCCGACCACTACGCTCTGCCGTTGACGACGCGCTACGCGCGCGGCTGCCGGGAGGTCTCGGCGCAGCTTCCGCAGGCGGTGGTGGCCGTCCACGCCGGGATCGCGGCCGGGGTCATTCGAAGCCTGATCGACGGTGACGCAGCGTTGGCGGCCGTGTGGCGCCTGGACGAGGCCACGTTCGAGGTCCGCCGCGTGGACCTCGACCTGCGGCCGATGCTGACCATGCCCAGCGCGGGATGGACCGTGCACATCGCTGAGGATCTGATCGAGCGCCTCTACACGCTGCGGGAAGCGCATCTCCCGGCGGAGACTGGCGGCGTGCTGCTTGGTGACTTCGACACCACCCGACGGCGGGTGTACCTGGCGATGACCCTGGGGTCGCCCCCAGACAGCACCGAGGAGGTCACGGGGTATGTCCGAGGCGCCTTCGGGGTCGCGGAAGCGGCGCAGGGCGTGCAGGCGCGCACCTTGGACATGCTGCGATATGTGGGCGAGTGGCATTCGCACCCGAAGGGGTCCTCCGCCCTGCCGAGCGGCGAGGACCTGAGCCTTTATAGCCATCTATCCGACGAGATGGCAGTGGAAGGGTACCCGCCGGTGATGATGATCGTCGCGGAAGGCCACTTCAGCGTGGTGGTGGACGGCGTGCCCGCCGAGAGCGCGCCCGAGCAGGCCTAAGACCGCGCCGCGCGCCATCAGACCTGTTGCAGGTTGACCGTGCAGGCGGCGGAGCCACACGCGTGGAGTGGAAGAACCGGGTTCAGCTGCCACGAGAGGCCCACGTGTCCCAAGCCGTTCGGCTGGCGGTTCGCCGTGTTGCGATCGATGGGGGTTGCCGCCCTCTGAGAGAGGTGATCCCAGTTCGCACGCTGGTGGTCTGCTTCCGTGACGGGGCGCGGATGGCTGAAGGTGTTGCCCGCCCCGAACGAATAGGCCACCCGCGCGCCGGCGTTTGGGTAGTGGGCGGGAACCTGCCGGTTCTTCATGTCGGCCCCGTGATGCGGCGCGACCAGGGACGTGTAGTCGCGCGAGAGGGCACCGGGCACCGCGGAGTAGCGGGCGTCACCGGGCAGGAGGATCGGCGCCTGGTTGTTGGGGCCCTCGATCTCCATCGCCAGGCCGGTGTGGTTGCGTCCCACGCCGCGCCCCAGGCACTTGCTGACCGTCAGCTGGCCGGAGACCAGTTGGGATGTCGTGCCGGGCCAGACGAAGAGGTGGCCCGCCGCATGGAGTGTGGCCGCGAAGGTCGCATGAACGGATCCCATCTTTTGGACCGGGACGATCCAGTCGAGCGCCAGGGCGCCGGCGAGGCGCGATCCAGACGACCAGTGGTCCCAGTCCCAGTGCGACAGGACGACCGGCGGGTCGGCGCCGTAGCAGAAGTCCGACATCGCGGTGGGCCAGGTAGCCCTGTTACCTAGCACGCCGCCGCCGAGATCGAAGTAGATCAGCGGCTGGGTCGAGCTGTCGCAGGCCCCATTCGCGCTGCCCTGGCCCACGTCGTAGACACCGACCCAGTCGATCAGTCCGGTGACCAAGTCGAGGCGGTTTTGGATCTCCTGTTCGGTTCGCTCCAGCGGCTCCAGGTCGAAGAGCTGGTTCAGAGCCACCTCGACGGCCTCGTTGGCGGGCTCGAGATGCACGACGTCGATGCTGAGCGGCGCCTGGAAAAGGTTTGGGTAGAGTTCGGATTGGCTGCCGGGCTCCACTACGGCCATCATCCAGGGCGACGCTCCCTCGGCGTCCACTTGCGACAGCCACGGGCGCCTACACCACCACCAAAAGGCTGCGGCAGCGCCGAAGGGCATGTCGACGACATAGATCGGCGCCATCTCGGCGAGGCCTACCCACTGCCTGAATGTCCCGTCGCCTTCGGACCGCCATCGCGCATCCATGAAGTCGGCGGACACCGCCTCGAAGAGCGCGCGGTCACCGTCGACCTGATCGAGGCGCATGTAGACGCGCTTTGGGCGTTCGGGACGTTCGCCCTCCGGGTTCGGAGTGAGAAAGTAGTTCATAGGGTCTCGCCGTCCGCCGGGGTGCCCGAGACCTCGATCTCATAGTACAGGTCGGTCTGCTTGAGGCGCGTAGCGAAGGCTTGGGCTTCCGCGTTGTCGCCGGGCTTGTAGTCCTCGTCGGTGCGGATCCAGCAGCCCTTGGTCTGCCGCGTGAGCGCCGCCAGGATCGCGGCGAGCGGCATCTCGCCCCAGCCCACCTTGCGCGCCATCTCCTGGTTCACGGGGATGAAGGCCACAAACCCTTCGGCGTTCATGGTCTCCAGGCCCTTGTCCTTCAGGGTGGCGTTGTGGCTGCCGTGATGGCCGACCTTCAGGAAGGCCGTCCGCCGCAGCAGTTCTGGTCCGGTGACCGTGCGGCCGTCGGGCAGGGTCCACGTCAGGTCCATCCACGACAGCCAGGAGCCGACCTGCGCGTCGCCGGGGAAGAGCAGGACCTTTCCGGACTCCACCAGCTCGATCGCCAGGACCAGGCTGGTGTTGTTGGTGGCGTTGTCGAGCTTGAGCGCCAGCGCGCCGGCCGGCGCGAGCCAGTCGGCGTCGATCCGTCGCCACTGCTGGTCGGGCTGCCCGGGGTCGGCGCTGGCCCCCCAGTAGCGGCGCTCGAAGAACTCATCGATCTCGCCGCCTGGGCCTTGCGGCCGGACGTCGGAGCGCATGTCGAAATCGAGCGCGACCCGGTGCGGCGTATCGAACGGTTGGCCGGGATCATCGGCCATCGTGGGGTCGATGCCGGGCATCCGTGCGGCCAGGGCGCCCGCGTAGGCGGCCGCTTCGAAACTCACCGCGGCGGCGTGGTAGACTTCGTCTTCGTCCATCATCGTGAAGAGAGACGTGGCGTCCATGGGCGGGCCGAAGCAGTACACCCGGATGCCCGGCGCCAGCTCGAACGGCTTGTCGGTCGGGCGGACGAACCGGACCGGCTTCTCGCCGAGGCTCCGGGCTGAGGTCATCGCGTCGCGGGTCGACCTGCCCGCCGCGGCGAAGCCGCCGTCGTCGCCGATCCTGAAGAAATCGATCACGCCGCCGAGCCCCCGGGCGAACGTCTTCGCCTGTCCGCCGTCCTCGTCCAGCGCGGCCACGCCCTCGGCCAGGCGCTGGGCGCTCTCGATAGCCTCGAACGCCTCCCGCTTCTCTGTCTCGATCCGGCTCGCGACCGGATCGTCGAGATCCTCGGTCCAGCCCATCCAGACTTGGCCCACGCGCAGGCGTCCCGCGGCCGGGAGCTCGGCATCGTCGGCCTTCGGCGGCGTCCAGAACAGGTCCGCGGCCTGGTTGAGGCCGGAGATGTGGTCGCCGTGCTCGTGGGTCAGCACGAGGATGTCCACATAGCCGCCGGTCTCAGCGATGATGTCAGTCACCACACTCCGCATCTTGGCCTTGCCGCCGGTGGTGGTCAGATAGACGCCGCAGTCGATCATCATCCGCAGCGCCTTGCCGCCCGCGGGCGTCATGGTCACGAGGAGGCAGTCGCCGAGCCCGTGGCGATACATCCGGACGGTGACGGTGGGAGCCTTCGGCTTGCGCGGCATCTCAGGGCCCCCTGTGCAGGGCGGCGAAGGGCTCGTTCTCGTCCGCCCCGAAGTAGAGCGCCCGCAACGAGGCGGCCGAGCGGTTGAGGTATCCCCGCTGACGCTCCAGGCGCGCCGGGGCGTCGATCCGCTTGGAGATGCAGTAGAGCACCTTCTCCTGCCCGCGCCGGGTGTCGATGAGTAGCGTGCTGCCGCCGCGGATCCAGGTTCCCTGCGCGCTGAGCGTACCGTCCGCGCCCGGATGGCGGTCCGGGTCGAGGCATTCGCAGCGGCGCTGGGTGAGCTGGACGACCAGATCGGTGCGGAACGAGCCGTCCGGCGCCACACGCCGGGCGGGACGCACCGAATGCACCTCGAAGACGGTCCGGGCCGGCGTCGCGGGATCGGGGCGCTTGCAGGTGCAGCGGCCGTGCCCGGCGTCGTCGCCGCCGCGATGTAGGTTCATCCGCAGGCCGAGCTGGGCGGCCAGGTCGGGGGTGAGCCGCGTCTCGAGCCAATCGTGGAACAGGACGCCGTTTGTTTCGCGAAGCCCCGCGGCGCGCATGCGGTCCGCCTGAAGGTCCCAGCTCAGGTCCAGCTTGGCGATGATGTCGCCGAGGTCGGTGAGCGGGATCGCGGGCGCCTGCCAGCGCAGGGACTCCACCGAGATGGTGCGCAGGCCGTCGGGATAGATGCTGCGTCGGCGGAAGGCCTCGAGGAAGGCGACGCGATAGCCGTAGCGGTCCGCAGGGACTAGGTCTGCGTCGGCGGTGATCAGCGCCCGCAGGTAGTCGCCGAACGTGAGGTCGACGGGCGGGCAGTAATCCAGCGCCCGGATGCACATGCGCAGCACGTGGGTCGCCGATTTGCGCGCCTCGTCGGCGAACCGCGCCAGGAGGTCGGGGTGAACCCCGCCCGGACGCAGCAGCGTCGATCCGTCCGCTGCGATCCGCAGGAGGTCGGCGGCGCGGCTGCGGTAGATCGCCAGGAAGGCGGCGAACACCGCCGAGACGAGGATGGCGCCCCGGTCGTGCGGCTTGGTCACCGTCCGGTAGTCAACCGCCTTGTCGTCGCCGATGAAGGTCCGGAGCGCCGCCGAGCGGCCGATTCCCTGTCCGAACTGCTGCGCGAGCTGCGCCAGGCGGTCGCCTCGCTGGAGGTCGCCCTGGGTGCGCTGCAGCTCCTGCTCCAGGAGACCCGGTAGGCTGAAGTGCTGGAAGATGGCGACGATGTCCGCGAAGGCTTCGTGGAAGGCCGGCATGTCGGGGTTGGTGGCTTCGGCATATCGCCGGTGGAGCCCGTCGAGCAGGGCGTGAGTGGTCTCGTGCGCGATGATGTCGTGCGAGAGGCAGGTGAAGACGGTGGAGCCCGGCACGGTGGAGCCGGCCGAATTCGGGGCGGCCGGGAAGTAACCGAACAGCAGCGCCTTCTTCGCGGGGCTGTAATAGGCGTTGGCCTCCCGCAGGGCGTGGGGATAGATCCGCAGCCGGCGGACGGGGCGGTTCTCGTACTCCGTCTTGCCGTCCTTGCCGGTCCACCGTCGCCGGTCGGGCGCCCAGAGCGCCGCGCGGCCCATGGCATGCTCGAAGTGGCGGATCGTCGTCATGGCCACCGCGTAGACCATCTGCTGGTGGAACTGCGGGTTGCTCTCGGACGGCCGGTGACCGTCGGTGGCCAGCAGGTGCGGATCGTTGAGGTCGACGGGCGCGTAGCCGGCGCCGCTGGCCGGATCCACGTCGACGACCTCCAGGTACTCGCCCACCGGACCTGGCTGCAGCGCCGGCTCGCCGGGTCGCGCGCCCTCCCACGGAACCGAGACCGTCACCTCGCTCAGGCGCGCGGTGTCCATGGAGGCCGCGAGGCTGGGGTCCGCGGCGAAGATGCGCAGCCGCCGCTCCTCGGGCGGCGGTGCGACGATCCGGCGCTCCACCGGGCCGGCCGGCGCGGTGGGCTGCCCGGGGGACGGTGGCGGCGTCTCCGAAACGCCGCGGCCACGGCGGCCCGTCGCACGACCTTCGAGGTGCCGCCGCAGGGTGCGCGACGTCCGCGAGTCGGCGATTACCGCGTCCATGAACCGGCGGCGATCGGCGTCGCTGATGGCCTCGGACTCGGCGTCGGGATCGTCGAGGGCCTCCTCGATGAGGCGCGACGACTGCGCGAGCTGGGTCATCTCGAGGCGCATCATCGCCGCCTGCGATTCCTGACCCGATATCCCCAGCCCGGTGAGCAGGCGCAGGAAGGCGAAGGTGGCGCTGTCGTCGGGGGTCTGCCGCAGGGCGCCGACGTTCACACCGTGGTCAAGGGCAGCGTCGGCCTGTAGGGCGCCGCGCCCCAGCATCTGCCGGATCTCCTCACGACGCATGCTGGCGCGGGGCTCTTCCGCCGTCGCGAACAACGCTTCGCGCACCGCCTCGACCTTCTGCCAGCCGCGGAGGTCGGCGAGGGCTGGCCGGTGGGCCGCGATCCAGAGCGCGGCGGCGGCGGCGATCTGCGGGGTCGCCGACGACGTGCCCGAACCGTTAAGGCCCGCGACGTCGCGGCAGCTCAGCTTGGCCCAGGGGACGTTAGGTGTGTAGGCGGCCAGCGCCGTGTCCATCTTGCTGGGCGGCCCATAATTGCCCTGCATGATGTTGGCGGGCTGGTTCTGATAGGGCCGGTGGTTGGCCATGATGCCGGTGGCGGCGATCACGCGCCGGAAGCGCGCCGGGTATACGATGTTGCGGGTCGGGAGCTGGGCGAAGTTGTTGCCGGCGGCTGCGACCAGCACGACGCCGGCCTCATAGGCCTTGTTGACTGCCTCCGCCCAGGCCAGAGAGGCGACGCCCCCCATGCTCAGCGACAGGACGTCCGCGCGGATTTCGGCGGCGTAGGCGATCCCCTCAGCGATGGCACTGGTCCAGAAGTGCACGACACTGTCCGCAACGCGGATCGGCACGACGGTCGCGCCCGGCGCGCCGCCGAGCGTGATGCCGTGGGGATTCTCGGCCGCCTGCAGGCCCTGGGTCGAGCCGCCCGCCAGCAGGGCGAGCGTTGCCGGGCCGTGGCCCCGGTTGGTCAGCATGTGATCGGGGGTGACGTCACGCGCGTCCTTCAGCGGGCCTTCGCCGGTGAAGTTGCGCTGCCGGTCGAGGTCCAGCTTGGCGGGCTTCAGGAGGTGGTCGGGGTCGAACCCTGTGTCCAGGTGAGCGATGACGACGTTTGCCCCTTGGCCGGTCGCGGCCTGCTCTCGCGCCTTGGCCAAGCCGCTGTGGCCGGGCCCGAGGTGCCAGGCGAACCCAGCGCCGCGGGGGAGGCGAGCGTCCTGCGGATCGAGCGCGCAGGGGGCGCTCGTGGCGGCGAAGGGCTCTCGCTCCGCCGTCGGCCGCCGGTCGATCGGTTGGTAGAGGTCTGGCTCGACGAAATCGACGCCGCCGGCGCCGAACAGCGCGCTTTCGGGGCGCAGCATGGCGTGGGCGGTGTCCCATGCATTGGCCTCGGGCAGATCCCCGAAATCGACCCCGTGCCAAGCGCGGGGCTGGGCGTCGGCCCCGAGCGCGGTGTCCGGCGTCGTATCGAACAGCTTTCGGGTGCTTACGCCGGGTGCCGCGCCGAATCCGGCGGTGCCGAAGCCCGCGCCAGCCCTGACGAGAAACCGCCGTCCCTTGGTGTCCGACATGTGCGCCCCCGCACTAGGCGGGTTTCAGGCCGCGCCCAGGTTGCAAACGTTCTGCCCGCACGATTGCAAGGTCAAGGCCGCTCCAGCTAAATGCTGCAGACCAGCGCTCCCGTCTGCTTGCTGACATGAGGAACAACGCCCGTGGCGCCGACGATGGATCCTGTAGCGGTCGGAGCACGGCAGAGCTTTCGCACGTCTGCTCTTCGGCCAGATCCCATTGACCGCTCCCGGCGCCGAACGGTCTATTCCGTCACACGCCAGGGTCGTTGCTGCAAGGCCGACATCGAGAACTGCAGGACCAAGTGGCTAGCGGACGTCGGGCGAGCCGAAGAGGCTTAGCTAAATCCAAATCCGAACGATGAGCGTGCGGCAGAACCCGGACACCGATTAAGGCGAGGAGCCGCGATCCTTGGGACGCCTGTGGACCGGTGCAACTCCATGTTGCTGAGCCGGTCACCTACAGCCAAGCTGGCGGAATCGTGGCGAATCAGTTGGCAAAATCTCTGACAGTCGGATGGGATCGGCGGAAGTGGACCGCCGCCCGGAACGGCTTTGCGGCTGTAGGCGGCGTGTGGACGCTGACCGAAATGACGACAGCCGCGCTGACCGTCGCCAAGGCGTCTCTTGAGTCTCACGGCGTCGCCTACCTCGTCATCATGGCGCTCTTGTTCATGGCCGTCTTCCTCTGGACGGTGCGCGAACCTCGGCACGTGACGTTCAAGGTTCCCAACACCGACACCAAGATCACGCTGCGCTATGCCGACCTTTTTGCCGAGAAGGCCAACCTACTGATCGGCGTGAATGAGTTTTTTGATGGCGAACTTGGCGCTCCCGTCGAGCCTAGCACGCTGCATGGCCAATTCATCGCTCGGAACTACAACAGCAGTGCCGCCGCCTTCCGTGCCGCCGTTGATCCTGCCCTAGCCGCGACGGGCGTGCAGCCAGTGCCCACGGCACGCCCTGTGGAGCCTAGCAAGGCCTATCAAATAGGAACCACAGCCAAGGTGCCCAACGGTCAGTTCAGCGCCTTCCTTATGGCTATGGCGAGGACCGATCACGCCACTTACAAGGCCGCCTCCGACGTGCCCACGCTGTGGGATGCGCTGAAGGGCGGGTTGAAGGCTGTCCACGACCACGGCGGCGGGAAACCCCTGGCCATGCCTCTGTTCGGCAACGGGCAGTCGGGCATCAAGTTGGCACCCCAACACCTGCTGCGACTGCTGGTCCTGGCGCTGGTTGACTTCGCCACCAACAGCACAGCCCGCCTTCCCAAGCGGGTCACGGTGACCCTGCACGACAGTTGTTTCGAAGAGCTGGACCTTCGCGAGATTGCCCGCGACTGGAAGAAAGTCTGATGACCCACTACCGCAACGGCACGTACATCGCGTTTCACGCTGCCGGTACGACTGACCCGACTGCCTCAGACATCAAGTATTACAACATGATGAAGGCGTGGCATGAGAATGACGCCATTGAGTTTAGAATGGTCAATAGCCATGAGAAGGTGTCAGCGGTTCGAGACACCAGCCAGAAGGCTACGATTTACGCTAGCCTCAGAGAGCGCCTGAAGAAGTCCAGAAACATGCTCTTGTTTGTGACTTCGATCACCAAGAATGACACTGACTTTGTGCCTTACGAAATCACCTACGCCGTTGATACATGCGAAATTCCCATCATCGCTGTGTATCCGAATAGCCCGGTCATCCTGAACCCAAAGGCCTTGGCAGACTTGTGGCCTGACGCGCTCAAGACGCGCATCAACGACAAGACGGCCCGGGTGATCCACATACCTTTCAACCGGAAGGCCGTTCACGCCGCCATGGGCCAGTATAGCCACGATGCGATGCCAAAGGGGCCGCTTTCCTACTACACGAAAGAGGCCCACGTTTCCTTTGGGATCAACGTCAGCTAGCGCGTCAGAACCTCCCAACTCCAACTGCCACGCGCCTTCGTGCTGCCGTAGGCACCCGTAGGGGTCGAATTCGGGCTTAGGTAAGGAGGGCAGCTGAACGTCCACTCCCCGCACCGATCTCAATGTCCCTTCTTGGCGCCGAGCCGTCGTTCGTCGATTGAGCTTGGCCCTTAAGCGATCCGAGGACCTTCCGGACTGCGGGTGGCGCGAGAAGGCTTGTGGGGCGCTCAGCAGGCCGCGGCCTGCAAGAGCATCCCTGTGAGTTCGTCCGGCCGGTCCAGCATGACGTCATGGCCGCAGGCGATCTCCCGCGTCGACCAGCCCCGCGCCTTGGCGCGCTCGTAGAAGCCGGTGAACGGTGTCCCTTCCCAGTCCGCCGCGAAGATGTAGTGAATCGATCCGACGGCGGGGGCGCCGGCGTCCAAATGCAGCTTCTGCTGGAAACTGGCGAGCGGCTGATCGGTGCACTGGTCGTCGACCCAGGACCGGTCGGCGGCATTGACGTTGAACACCTCCGCCGGGATCGGCGGCACGCGCCAGCCGTCTCCGAGCGCCGCCGCCGCGTCCAACTGGCCCTGGCGATGTTCCGCCGGCAGGGTGTCGTGCAGGCACTGGCCGTTCTCCAGGACGAAAGCGTCCAGGTAGACCAGCGCCGCGATATTCTCGCTCATTCGGTCCGCGACCCCGCTGATCACGCAGCCCCCATAGGAGTGACCCACCAGGACGACGTCTGTCAGCTCCTCCCAACGGATCAGGTTGGCGATATCGTCGATGTGCGTGTGAAGGTCGACGTCCGGAGACAAGAGGTGGCTCCGCTCGCACAGGCCCGTCAGCGTCGGCGTGAAGACGGTGTGTCCCGCCGCCGTGAGCGCATCGCGCACCCGCTTCCAGCACCAACTGCCGTGCCACGCCCCCGTGACCAATACGAAAGTCGCCATCGCCAGCCCCCGCTATGCCCGTGGGAACAGGCTAACATGGGTATGCCATGTGCCGCCAAGCTAGTGAGCGCGATCTACCCAGGGCCAGGCCTCACGCTTCCGGGCGTGGAGGTCCGCCACGCGGCGCCCGCAAGCCTATCGCGCTCCTAGCGCGAAAGGTCGCGGGGCCGGCCCCGCTCGGGCGCGGCGAAGGACGCGCCCCGCTCCAGCCACTGGGCGAGCCGCGCCCGCGCGGCGCCGAGAATGCGGTTCTGCTCGCCGGGCTCGACGACACGGTTGCGGACCACGGCCTCGACGATGCGCAGGCGGTCCGCGGCGGAGGGCGCGAGGTCAGGGGCCTTGGTCTCGCGCCGGCGTTCGGCCTGCTGGCGGTCGCGCTCGGTCGGGCGGTAGCCGCGAACCTCCAGGCCCGCGGCGTGCGCGAGGAGGTAGACCTCCCGGCGAAACGCCGTCTGTCCGCGCACGGTGATCGTCGTCCAGCCCCGATGCTGCGCGATCGCCACCAGGTCGCGAACGACGTGGGGGTCGCTGCGGTCGGTGGCGAGGCGGCCGCCATGGTCCCGGAACGCTGCCGAGGGATCGCGGGCGTCATGGTAGAAGCCAAGCCCCGGTCCATCCCGTGCTTCGGTGAGGTAGCGGCGGCGCACCGCCTCCGGCACATCGCCGGGGCGCCGCGAGGCGGCGGCGGGCGCCGGGTCGACGATATTCAGGGCGTCAGGCATCGCGGGCCTCCCGATCGGTGCGTTGCGCCGAGGCGTCGATGAAGCGCTCCACCCAGGCCTCGACCTCGGCGGGAGTGGCGCCGTGCGGCGGCAGGGATTCCAGGCCCTCCGCCGCCAGGACCGGCGCGATCGCTTCGAGCGTCAGCGGGTCGGTTGGCGACGACACCGTTGGGTCTTCCGCAGGCGCGGGCGGCGGAGCCGGGATCGGCCGCGGCGGGATCTCCGGGGGCGGCTGCACGCGCTCGCGGAACGCGGCTTCGCGGTAATATCGGATCTTGCGTCCACGGCCTGGCGGGATCCCGGCCTTCAGGACCACGAGCGCGTCGTCCGGCATCTGAGTCAGTTCCTGCGGCAGGAGCAGGGCCCGGCGCTGTTCCGACTCACTGACGCTCCGGTGACCACGCGAGAGGCCGGTGGGCCGGCTGCGGGAGGGACTGCGCACTGTCGTGTAGCCGAGCCGCTCGGAAAGCTCGTTGGCCAGGCGCAGCTCCTTCGGGGCGAAGGCGATCTCCACGGCGCAGTTGGTGAGGATCTCATCGGTGACATCGGCGCCGTATTCGGCGCGCAGCTGCGCGGGGCTCTGCAGGACCGGAAGCAGGCGCAGGCCGTAGCCGGCCACGTAGGCGAAGCTCTTGGCCAGCACCTCGGCGTGGCCAAGCCTGGCGAATTCGTCGAGCAGCAGCAAGACCTGGTGCGGGTGGCGCTTCGGATCGGGCCGCTCGCGGCAGGTCGCGTCCACGAGCTGCTGGAACAGGAGCGCATACAAGGGCGCGACGCGGATCAGGTTGTCGGGCGAGGCCGCGAGGTAGATCGAGACCCGTCTTGAGCGAAGCGTGCGGAGGTCGAAGTCGCTCGCGTCCGTGGCGGCGCAGACCCGGGGGTTCAGCCACAGGTTCAGGCGCGAGGTCAGCGTCTGGCGCACGGAGGCAAAGGTATTTTCGGACGCGCCGCAGAAGTCGCGGATCGCTTGGGCGCAGCCGGCGGAGAGCGGCCGGCCTGCCTCGGCGCGCCGCGCGATCAGCGCCGGCAGCCGCACCCGCGGATCGCCCGCCGTCAGTTCAGCGTAGAGCGCGCCGAAGGTGAACGGGCGTTCGGGCGTCTCGGCCAGGTAGGCCCCGATGGCGATGAACCCGGTCCGGGCGGAGTCGGTCCAGAACGGATCGGTGTGCGGCGGGTGCGGGAAGAGCATGGCGGCGATCCGCTGCAGCTCGTCCAGAACGACCACGGGATCGGCGCGGTCGATGTGGCCGAATGGGTTGTAGCGCGCCGTGCGGCCCTCGGAATCGAGGGGGTCGAAGAGGTAGACGGCCTGCCCATGGGCGGCGCGGAACCCGGCGGTGGCTTCCCAGTTCTCCCGCTTCACGTCGAGGACCACCGTGGAGTCCGGCCAGGTCAGCAGGTTCGGGATGACCACGCCGACGCCCTTGCCGGTGCGCGTGGGCGCGTAGAGCATCACATGCTCCTGGCCGCCGAACACCAGCTGCCGGCCGTCCTTGCGTCCCAGCACGATCCCGGTGCGGCTGCGCAGGCCGGAGGCCCGCAGCTCGGCCTCGCTCGCCCACCGCGCCGCGCCGTGCAGCGGCCGGCGGATCTGGCTGGCGACCCCCAGGGCGGCGACGAGGCCTATGCCGCCCGCAGAGAGCAGCCCCACCTTGGCCCAGCGCCGCACCTCCGGATCCTGGCGGAAATACCAGAACCAGGCCGGCGCCGCGGCCGGATCGACCGGGCCGGAGAGCCGCCCGAGACCCGCGAGCGCGATGGTCCCGGCCAGGACCAGAAGCGCCGCCAGGGCGGCCAGGCCGGCAAAGCCGGCCAGCGCGGCCCTAAGCGGCCAGGGCGTGGACGCGAAACGGTTCATGCCAGACCTCGGCGAGCCGGAAACGGCCGTCCTTGCGCTCCACCTGGACCACGATGTCGACCAGGCCGCGCAGCAGGTCCCGGATGTCGGCGCGGGGCAGCTCGCGGCCGGCCTCGCTCTCCTTCACCAGCAGGATGAGTTGCTCGAACGCCAGCGCCGCGGAATTGGCGTGGATCGTGGTGATGGAGCCGGGGTGGCCGGTGTTGACGTTGCGCAGGTAGAAGAAGGCGGCGGCGTCGCGGAGTTCCTGCAGCAGGATGCGGTCGGGCCGCATGCGAAGCGCGCTTTCGAGCAGGGCCTTGGGCCCGACCTGGGCCAGGCCTTGCCCGTCCTTGGCGTAGAGCAGGTGAACGGCGTTGCGATGGGGCGCCACGAGTTCGCGGGCGTCCTCGATGGTGATCAGGCGCTCGTCGGCCGGGATCAGCCGGATCAGCGCCTTCGCCAGCGTGGTCTTGCCCGAGCCGGTCGCGCCGGAGATGAGGATGTTGCGGCGCCCGCTCACCGCCGCCTGGAAGAAGCCCGGCCAGTCGCCCCGGGCCCGAAGCGCGGCCAGGGCCTCGTCGTCGCGTCGCGGGGCCGCGCCGACCGGCGTGACGCGATCGAAAAAACCTAAAGTCTCCAGGTCGTCCACCGAGAAGTTGAGGTCCGACGGTTTGCGGAAGGTGAGCGACACATGCTCGGCCGCGGGCGGGAGCACCACCTGGCAGCGCTCCCCGGTCGGCAGGACCGTCGAACTGATCGGCCGCTCGGCGGTCACGTCCTGACGCGTGGCGGCCGCGGCCCCCACCGCGATGCGCCCCACGACCTCGTCGGTGAGCTCCGGCGCCGGAACCCAAAGCCACCCGCGCCGGTCCTCAACCGCGAACTCCCCTGGCCGGTTGACCACCACCTCCGTCACCTCCGGCGCGTCCAGGTATCGGCGCAGGGGCGCAAGGTAGTGGGTGAGGACCGCGGCGTCGTAGGTCATCGCCGGTCCTTCAGGGCGTAGACGCCGGAGAAGTCGAAGTCCTGCGCGACCTGGATCGCCACCTCGGCGCCCTGGGCGAGGCGCAGGGTGGGCGCAATGCCGGCGCCCTGCTGCACGGCCATCGCCGCCGCGTCGGACGGCAGGCGGACGGTCGCGCCGTCCGTGCCGCGATCGATGAGCTCCGCCGTGGCGTCGCCGACGATGCTGAGCAGGAGGGCGGCGCCGAAGCGGTCCCAGAAATGGCGGTCGACCCGGCCCCCGAACCCGGCCCGCCCAAGCGCGTCGCTGGCCGGCGACGCCAGTGCGATGGCGACGCCGTTTGGCGTGACGGCGCGGGTCCAGAGCACGAAGATGCGGTCCTGGCCCTGGCGCAGCCCGGTGCGGTACTCGCCGAGCACCCGCGTGCCCTTCTCCAGCAGGACCACCGCGCCGTTGTCCGAATAGACGTCGCGACCGATCAGGCAGGTGACGTAGCCGGCGGCCGTGGTGTCGAGCGCCGTCTGCAAGGTGCAGGGGATGGTGGCGCCGGCGAGGATCAGGAAGTTGCGGTCGCCGACCGGCCGCGCGGTCGCCCGGGCAAGGGCCGAACCCCGGCGCAGCGCATCGAGCTCGCTCGGCGCGGGGTCCGGCAGCAGGGCGGGGACGAGCGGCGCCAGGGCGCGCTCGGCCCCGAGGCCGCCGCCCCGGGAATAGGCCATCAGGGGCGAGCGCCGGGCGGTGGCGATCGGGCTGGGCCCGCCCGGCGGCGCCGTGTTCGGTCGATCCGCCTCGAGCGGCGCCAGGGCGGGCACGTCGCCCACCCCGCCGTCCAGGCGCGGCGCGTCGGGGCCGGGCGCGGCCAGCGTCGGCGGCGGCTTCGCCGGCTCGTAGGCTACCACCTGCCGCGCCGGGATGTTCCGCGGCTTCGCGGGCGGCGGCTGTTCGGAGCGCCAGGTGGCCAGCGCCACCGCGGCGCAGCCGGCGAGCAGGCCGGCGAAGGCGACGGCCTTGCCGCGGCCGCCGGATCCCAGCCGCCCCGCGACCGGGGAGATCGTGCGGTCGAGCGGCGGCTCAGGCGTCTCGGCCGCCGGGGCGTCATGGCGCGGAAGGTCGCTCACGGCCTCGGCTCCTGGCGCACGGTCCGATCCACGTCCGGCGCGGCAGTGGCCGTGCCAGTGGGGCGGCCGGCCGGGCGGTAGGCGAGATTGAAGATGCACAGCACCGCGCCGCCGCGGCGCAGGCGCAGTTGCGCGGCGGTCTCGTGGACGACGAGGAATTCGCCGCGCACATCGAACGGGACCAGCGCCTCGGCGCCGTCAGGGGAGACCGCGTAGACGGCGGGCATGGCCTGGGCGCCGGGGAAGCGCAGGACGGTGAAGCGGCCGTTGTCCGTGACCTCGGACGGTGCGATGTCGGCGGACCCCTGGACTTCGTAGGCGAGGTTGCGCGGACCTTCCAGCACGCCGCGCTCGAGCTTCAGCTGCAGCACCCGCGCTTCCAGGGCTTGAGCTTCCGCCGACAAGGCCTTGGCGAGCAGACGCTTTTCCGTCTCCGGATAGCGGAACTGCACGACGAAGAAGGTGTCGGGCGCGCCGCGGGCGGCCGATCCGGCCCGTGAGGTGAGTTCGAAGGTGTAATGCCGCGTCTCGCCGGTATCGGCGCGGGTGGTGACGATGAGGTTGGTGGGCGCGCGCGGCGCCACCGGCTTGGCGAAGAGGATGCTGGTCTCCGGCGCGACTTCCCAGCTGGAGGTGTCGCCCAGGGCCACGTGGAGGATGGTCTCGTCCGGGGCGAACCGGATCTGCGTCGCGGTGCGGAAGACGCCGACGATACGCACGACCTGCTGAGGATCGTAGTCGATCGTCTTGATCCGCGGATCGGCGGAGCCGGGGCGCGGGGTTTCCACCGCCGCAGCCGACGTGGCGCAGGCGGCGGCCAGGAGCAGGGCCAGAAGCGTTCGGATCATGGCGCGGTCTCCGGGTCAGCGCGGTAGCTGGAGACCTGGAAGCCGAGCGGGTTGCGGAGCCGGTCGCTCTCGCCCATCGGCGCCTTGGTGTAGGCGAACGCGATCGTCGCGATCCAGTCGGACTCGTCGGTCTGGCCACGCCGCCGGAGGCTGCGATGGAAGCGGACGTTGGCGACGCCGTCGGCGACGAAGCTGACGGCGCGGACGGCGACCTGGACGTCCGCCTCCGGGCCGAAGGCCACCTGCGGACTGCCTGGATTGTTCGGGCGGAAGGCGGCCGC
This sequence comes from Phenylobacterium sp. FG114, assembly GCF_057809855.1. Taxonomy (NCBI): domain Bacteria; kingdom Pseudomonadati; phylum Pseudomonadota; class Alphaproteobacteria; order Caulobacterales; family Caulobacteraceae; genus Phenylobacterium; species Phenylobacterium sp. FG114. The sequence goes on from NZ_JBMDKU010000004.1 coordinate 28,874, forward strand.
CCAGCGCTGCTGCTCGTCCGGGGTCGACATGATCGAGACCTGGCGGAAGTTGGCTTCCGCCGCCTGCGGCAGCCAGCCTTCGCGGGCGCGCACGTAAGTGGCCAGGAAGGCCTTGGTGACCGCCTCCTCGTAGGCCACGGGGCCGGGGGCGGAGAGCCCGCGCAGCACCTCGACGCCGCCGGTCGCGCGGTCGACGCGGACCACATAGGGTTCGATGGTCTTGAGCGGGGTGAGGACGGCGATGGACGCCACCGCCGCGCAGGCGAGGACTCCGGCCAGGGCGGCGACGCCCCAGGCCAGGCGGCGAGAGCGCTGCGCCGCGGCCAGGCGATCGTGGTCCCAGGTGCGGGCCTCGGCGAAGTACGCTTTCAGGTCGCTGGAGGGCACGCCGGTCACCGGATGGAGGCTCCGCAGGCGCCGGCCGGAGCCGCCGCGGGAGCCTGCGGGGCAGGGGCCTCCGCCAGCACCGAGCCGTGGGGGTTGGCGGGTCGCCGTGGACCTTGGCAGGCCGGCACGTCCGAGCCCTTCAAGCTCGCGCAGGCCGGGACGCCTGCGGCCAGGATCAGCGCGAGGACCGGGATGACGCGGAATGCAGGATCGACGAGACGTGTGGGCATGGGGCTCCTCGAGGCCCACCCTGCATCGGCGTCTGACCGGCCGGGAGGAGGTAACCTCGCCCCCGTCCCAGCGGCCGCCGCGCAGCTTCAGGAATTTCACACGCTCGCTCTTGACCCTCCCATGGTGGGAAGCCCCATCTCCCATGTCGAACGAAGACGAGAGGAGTTGCGATGCTTCAGTTCGATGTGGATGGGATGACCTGCGGCCACTGCGTCCAGGCCGTCACCCGAGCCGTTAAGGCGTTGGATTCCTCGGCCGACGTGAAGGTTGATCTCGCCGCCAAGCGCGTGGCGGTTGAGACCCGCGCCACGGGTGAGGCCGTGGCGCAGGCGATCACCGACGCCGGCTACCCGGTCAGCGCCCGCGGCCTGGCCGCCGCGCCCGCGGCGCGGGGCGGCTGCGGCTGTGGGTGAACCCTTCGCCGGCTCAAACCTTCCTGCGGCTGTAACCTTAGGAAATCGCAGATCATTCCATCGGGATGAGGAACGGTGTGGTGCGCTGTCGGTTTACCGGCGGTCCCCCCAACCTCAACGCATGGAGCCTGCCGATGCACGCCCAGGAAATGATCAGCACCCATCCCTCGGTCCGCGGCCAGACCGCGAAGATGCACGAGCACTGCCGCATCTGCGCGGAGAGCTGCCGGCGTTGCGAACAGGCCTGCCGCGAAGCCGCGGAGACCATCACGCCGACGCTACAATAGGCTTTCCGGCGGCTGAGCTTTGGAACGCCCGTCGTGACGCGCGCTCGCGCCGACTTTCCATCGGCCGACGTGGCCGGGACGCGACGGGCGTTTCGCGGGCCGTTCGAATCTGGAAGCGCTTGGAGATCCGGCGGACCGTGCCGGACGGACCGACGCCTTCGAGACACCTGATGCGCCGGAGCGCCATGGCATGAGCGACACGCACCCGCATCAACACGATCACCACCACGCCCACGGCGCCGCCGCGGCGAGCCGGCAGGTGATCGATCCGGTTTGTAGCATGAAGGTCGATCCCGCGACCTCGCCACACCATCTGAAGCACGAGGGCCAGGAGGTCTTCTTCTGCTCGGCCGGGTGCAAGGCGAAGTTCGAGGCCGATCCGACCCGGTACTTCGCGGCCGCCGACAGGCCGCCAGCGCCGCCGGCGCCGGAAGGGGCGATCTACACCTGCCCCATGCATCCCCAGGTCCGGCAGGTCGGGCCGGGCTTCTGCCCCATCTGCGGGATGGCGCTGGAGCCCGCGTCGGTCACCGCCGACGAGGGGCCAAGCCCTGAGCTGAAGGACATGACCCGCCGGTTCTGGGTGGGCCTCGTGCTCTCGGCGCCGGTGTTCATCATGGAGATGGGCGGCCACCTGACCGGGCTTTCGATGCTGATGAGCCAGCAGGCGTCGAACTGGGTTCAGATGGCGCTCGCCACGCCCGTGGTGCTTTGGGCCGGCGGGCCTTTCTTCGTGCGCGGCTGGGCCTCGGTGAGGGCCCGCAGCCTCAACATGTTCACCCTGATCGCCATGGGCGTGGGCGTGGCCTGGCTCTACAGCATGGCGGCGGTGCTCGCGCCGCAGATCTTCCCGCCCGCCTTCCGCACCGCCTCGGGCGCGGTGCCGGTCTATTTCGAGGCGGCGGCGGTCATCACCGTGCTGGTGCTGCTGGGCCAGGTCCTGGAGCTGCGCGCCCGCGAGCAGACGTCCGGCGCGATCAAGGCCCTGCTGAACCTAGCGCCCAAGACGGCCCGGCGCGTGCGGCCGGACGGCTCGGACGAGGAGGTCACGCTCGACCTCATCCAGGTCGGTGACCGGCTGCGGGTCCGTCCTGGCGAGAAGATCCCGGTGGATGGCGAGGTGCTGGAAGGTCGGGTCTCCATCGACGAGAGCCTGGTGACCGGCGAATCCATGCCCGTGACCAAGGAACCCGGCGCCAAGGTCGTCGCCGGCTCCATCAACAAGACCGGCTCGTTCGTCATGACCGCCCAGAAGGTGGGGGCGGACACCCTGCTGTCGCGCATCGTGCAGATGGTGGCGGAGGCCCAGCGCAGTCGCGCCCCGATCCAGCGCATGGCAGACCAGGTAGCGGCCTGGTTCGTGCCCGCGGTAATCGCGGTCGCCCTGGTGGCCTTCGCCGCCTGGGCGCTGGTCGGTCCGGAGCCCCGCTTCGCCTACGCCCTCGTGGCCGCGGTCTCGGTGCTGATCATCGCCTGTCCCTGTGCGCTCGGTCTCGCCACGCCGATGTCGATCATGGTCGGCGTCGGCCGCGGCGCGCAGGCTGGCGTCCTCATCAAAAATGCCGAGGCGCTGGAGCGCTTCGAGAAGATCGACACGCTGGTGGTCGACAAGACGGGAACCCTCACCGAGGGCCGTCCGGCGGTCACCGCGATCAAGCCTGTCGCGGGCGTGGAGGAGGACGAACTGCTCCGGCTGGCCGCGAGCCTCGAGCGCGGCAGCGAACATCCGCTTGCCGACGCGATCCTGCGGGCGGCGAAGGAGCGAAACCTCGAACTGAGCGAGGCGACCGACTTCGACTCGCCCGTCGGCAAGGGCGTGCTCGGGTCGGTCGACGGCCGCCGCATCGCGCTCGGCGGCGCCAGGCTCATGGCCGAGCAGGGCGTGGACGTGTCCGCTCTGGAGCCGGAGGCGGAGGCGCTCCGCCGGGACGGCACGACCACGATCTTCGCTACCGTCGATGGCCGCCTGGCGGGAGTCGTTGGCATCGCCGATCCGATTAAGGCGTCCACGCCTGAGGCCGTCCGCGAGCTGAAAGCCGCCGGCGTTCGCCTGGTGATGATGACGGGGGACAATCGTTCGACGGCGCAGGCGGTGGCCGCCCGACTCGGGATCGAAGAGGTCGAAGCCGAGGTCCTCCCCGAGGACAAGGCCAAGGTGGTCCAGAGGCTGCGGTCCGAGGGCCGCGCCGTCGGCATGGCCGGGGACGGGGTCAACGATGCGCCGGCCCTGGCGGTCGCGGAGGTGGGGATCGCGATGGGGGCCGGCGCCGACGTGGCGATCGAGAGCGCCGGCGTGACCCTGCTGAAGGGCGACCTCACCGGCCTTCTGCGGGCGCGGCGGCTCTCGCGCGCGGTGATGGGCAACATCCGCCAGAACCTGGTCTTCGCGTTCATCTACAATGTGGCCGGCGTGCCGATCGCCGCCGGGGTGCTCTACCCGGTGTTCGGCTGGCTGTTGTCCCCGCAGATCGCGGCCGCCGCCATGGCGCTGTCGTCCTTCAGCGTCATCGCGAATGCCTTGAGATTGCGCGCGGTGAAGCTCTAGCCGCTAGGTCGCCGGCCAACCGCCAAGGCCAGTGCTCCGGCCAGCCTCGCCGAGGTCGTCTCATATCGGCCGTGCGCTCGGCGGCCTGACGCGGAGTAGTCGCTCCGGAAAGTCTCCCATGATGGCAACCATGGGAACTGTCATTTGTTGTGTCCTCGAAGTAACCAAACCCCTTCGAGCTATCGAATTCTAATCTGCAGCTTCGATGTCCGGAACGGAGTCCGTACCGTCATTGTTATCGGCGGCACGAAGGCTGGGTCCGAACTCTGATGGCGGCCGGTTCAGCCTCACAAACCTTACAACGGTTGGAAGCTGACATGGCGAGCAATGACAGTCTGCACGGATCGGACACGGTCCACGAAACCTTCGGGGACTACGATCTCTACATCGGTCGCCCGAACGGCGACCTGCATTCCAGCAGCATGCCGATGAGTGCGCAGTTCGGTCGCGGTGGCGCCGACCTGCTGATCGGCGGCGCCATGGGCGACGACCTGTTGGGCGGCAAGGGCGCGGACCTCCTCAACGGCGGAGGCGGCGCCGATCATCTCGACGGGGGCGACGGCTTCGACCTGCTCATCGGCGGCGACATGGACGATGCGCTCCACGGCGGGGCTGGGCGCGATGTCCTGAACGAGGGGCCCGGGCACGGCGACCTGGAGGGTGGCGAAGGCGATGACCTGCTCACGGGCGGCCGGGGGGCGGATGCATTCGTCGTGGATCCGGACAGCGGCCACGACGTGGTCAGCGACTTCAAGGCCGGACGCGCCATGTTCGACCACATCGCCTTCATGGGTGGGCTCAGGCCGGAAGACCTGACGTTCACCGAGACTTGGGCCGGTGTGCGGATCAGCTGGGACGACGACCGAGGCTCGGTGCTGCTCCTCGGCGTCCGCAAGTCGGATCTGGCGCAGAACGACCTGATGTTCGCGGACGATCGATACCTGATCCAACCGACGACCGCGACCGCGGACCATGTCGCCGCCACGAGCTTCGCCAAGGAAGAGGGCGGCCACCTGAGCGCCCCGGCGGCGGCTGGCGATACCGCCGCCGAAACCTACAGCTTCGACGACTTCCATGTGCAGAAGGGCGCTGAGACGGCCGACACGATGCAGGCGACGGCGGATCGTGACGTCTACTTCGGTCTCGGGGGCGACGACCGGCTGTTTGGCGGCGCGGGTGACGATCACCTGGCCGGCGACGCCGGCGCCGACACCCTGGACGGTGGGGACGGAACGGACGACCTCCGCGGCGGCGCGGGCGCCGACCAGCTCTTTGGCGGCGCCATGGCGGACAACGTCATGGGCGAGGATGACGACGACCGGCTGTTCGCCGGCGGCGGTCACGACATGGTCGACGGCGGCGCGGGCGACGACACCCTGAACGGGGGCGATGGGGCCGACGCCTTCATCGTCACGCCCACCAGCGGCAAGGACGTGGTGACCGGCGGCTTCGACGCAGGGCCCGGCGCGTTCGACCACATCGCCTTCGAGGGCGGCATCATGCCCGACCAGGTGCAGGTGACCGATACGGCGGGAGGTGTGCTGGTGACCTGGGGCACGGACGCCTCGATCCTCCTGCAAGGCCTGACGGTTTCGCAGATGTCGCAGGACGATTTCATGTTCAGCGACGTCGAGGGCGGCGGCTTCGTCAACAATCCCGCCGTCACCTATTCCGGCACGGACTACATCTTCGTCTGACCCACGGCCCCGTTTTGCGCCCGGCGCAAGGCGGGGGCTCGTCGCGCCATCGGCGGCGGGGTGGGATCCTGCACCTCCCGCACCGAATTGAACGTCTCGGCGCAAGCCACCAGGCCGGTGGGAAAGATTAAGCGAAGGAGCCGCTGGAATGGATCAGCAAAAGCCGATGATGAAGATGAGTTGGGCGCGGTTCGCCGCGATGATCGCCACCTCGACCGTGGTGATGTTCTTTCTGATGTACCACCTCATCTACTCGCTGGATCACGCCACCTTCAGCCTCACTCGCCTGATCGCCGCCCTGATGATGGGGGCGGTGATGGCCGTGATCATGCTGGCCTATATGTGGTCCATGTATCCCGGCCGAACCGCGAAGGTTGGCGTGCTGCTGGCGGCCTCGGTGATGGCCCTCGGTCTTTTCGCCCTCAACCGTAGCCAGGCGCTGATTGGCGACGTCGCCTTCATGCAGGCGATGATCCCCCACCATTCCATCGCCATCAACAATGCCGAGAAGGCGAAGCTCTCCGATCCGCGCGTAAGGCGGTTGGCCGATGAGATCATCTCGGGGCAGGTTCGTGAAATCACCGAGATGAAGCTGCTGATCGCCGACATCGAAGCGCATGGCGAACGCGGTCAGGCCGCGCTGCCAGCCCGTCCGGCGCAGCTTACGCCCGACATGAAACCGCAGATCGATGAGGCGCTGAAGTAGCGGGATGAGCCGGCCCGGGCTCGGCCGCAGTGCGAAATCCGCTCGTTGCTCTCTGCGTGAGCGTCGCAGCATGCGCCGCGAAGTGTCAGCCGACCCACATCAGGCCCGCGCTCCGGTTGGCTGGATAGAACCTCCGGCCCGAGGTGTCTGCGCGCGGCCGCCGCCACTGGACGCGCGGTAGGAGGAGCCGCCGCCGCGCAGGCCCATGGCGACGGCGTTGCCGAAATCGGCCAGCCCGGCGCTGGCGCCGCCGGCGATGCCCGCGGCGATGGTTGGCGTCTGCAGGAAGAAGATCGCGCCGAGCAGGCAGAGAGCGATGAACATGAGCGCGCCAACGACCGGATCCTGGCCGTCAATCCGGCCCCATTGGTCGCCGACAACCGCCAGGACGAGTTGGAATATGGCGATGATCAGGGCGAACAGCACCAGATAGTTCACCGCCTGGCCGAGCCAGCCGAAGAAGTACCGGCGGCTAGCTTCGAACAGTGCGCAAGCAATGAAGGCGGGACCCAGCGCGACCAGCAGCGCCAATGCGACCTTCGCCAGGACAGCGATCCCGAACCCGAGAGCCGCCGCGAGCGCGCCAATCACGAAGACGGCCCCACTCACGAGCAGCGGGATCCAGTTCATCGGCGTCGCTTGTTTCGCGACCTTCTGTCCGAGGTAGGCGGCTCGTCCAAAGAACTGGTCAAATGCGGCGCCGGGGTCGCCGGAAGGCGTCCCGGCGATGGCGCGCGCGAGCGCATCTGGCAGGGCATGGAAGAGCGGTTGCGTCACCCACTCGCCGTAGGCGGAAGTGGTCGCTAGCATGACGATCAGGGCGAGCTTCAGGGACCGTATCGCGAAATCCATTACGGGCTCGGCGATGGCTCCGCGCAGTATGGCGAACCCGTAGAGAAGGACGTAGAGCACAAGGGCGGCGTGCAGCGGCCCCGAAACCGCAGCTCCCACTCTGTCGGCGCCCTCGTTGAGAAACTGGTCGAGCTTCCCGTCGATGAGGAGATAGGCTGGTCCGAACACGCGGAAGTCGCCGTCCATCACTCGAAGCTCTTCTTGAATTGCTCGAGGCGTCGGTTGGCCTGGACGGCGGCGAGCCCGGTCTGGGCGGCTTCGCATTCGCGGCCCCGGTGAGCTCCGCTGCGGCACTCTTCGACGATATTGGCCGCCTCTTCCGGGTGGGCTTCAAAATAGCTGGCGGCACGGGGCTCTGGCTGGCAGCCAGCGAGCAGCAACGCCAGCCACGCCAATCTACGGATCATTGAAATGACCGCCGAAACAGCGTGAGGCGAGCGTCCGCTTCCGCCTCTGCACGTTCACGATCCCGCTGTGCCTGAAGCCGGGTTTCAGCGTCCTGGGTCATGGCGAGTCCCTGCAGCCGCATCTGATCGTTGAGGCTCATCACCTGCTCAACCGAGAGGCGGGCCTGAAGGTCCATCACGGCGCGCGCGTTCGGAGCATTGTCGAGGGCGTCCAACAGGTCTTGCAAGCCGCGGAGGCGGTCGGCGCCGGCCTTCATCGTCGCTTGGCCCAGGGCGAGGTCGCGGGCGGCGCGGTCGCCGGAGCGTTCGAGGTCCTGACCGAGGAGGTCATCCGGCGCCGCCGAGTAGAGGCGGGTCTGGGCGCGGAGTTCGGCGGCCTTGCGGCCGATGTCGCCGAGGGCTCCGAAGTCGCCGCGCGCCGCCGAGAGGTACTTGTCCGCGTCGGGCACGAAGGCGCGCAGTTCGGGGGCCTTGAGGAGGCCGGCGAGCGCGCCGGCGCCCGACCCCGTGTTGAAGCCATCGTAGAGCTTCTTCGCCTCGGCGACCTGGGAGCGCAGTTCGTTGAGCTGATCGAGCGCGGTCGTCGCCTGCCGCAGCAGGCTCGCATAGCTGACCGGATCGTGGACGGTCAGCTGGGCGGCGGCCGGTGTGGCGGCGAGGGCCAGCCAGGCAGCGAGGGCGGCGGGAACGATCGTCTTCATGGCAACAGCCTCCGGGCGGCGTGGAAGGGAGCGGACCAGGCGTCGGGCGCGTCGCCGTGCTCGGCGCGGATGCGGTCCAGGAGGGCGACGGTGTCGGCGCGGCCCGAGAGCACGGCCAGGGCGTCGTCGAGGCCGTTGAGGTCGAGCTCGGCGACGACGGAATCCAGGCCCTGCTTGACGAGGAACCGATGCTGCGCCGGATCGAGCTCGTCGCGCACCAGCGCGAACTCCCGCTCCGTGAGGCCGAAGCCGTCGACATAGTCGCGGGCATGGGCGTGGGGGTTCGGCAGGAAGATCTGGGTGGCGCACTGTTCGACGATCGTGTGGGCGATCGGTGAGGCGAGGACGTCGGCCGGCGATTGGGTGCCCAACACCAGGAAGGCGTTTTGCTTGCGGAACGTCTTGAGCCCATCCTGCGCCAGGGCGCGGAAGGCCTCGTCCCCCAGGGCTTTCCAGAATTCGTCGACGTCGATGACGAGGCGCCGCCCGTCCACCAGGCCCTGCAGCCGATGGAAGAGGTACATCAGGATCGGCGTGCGGACCTCCGGCGTATCCAGCAGGTGGGTCATGTCGAAGCCGCAGAATCGGGCGTGGAGGCTGAGCGCGTCGGCGTCCCCGTCCAGCGCCCAGCCGAGGGCCTGGCCGCGCCGCCAGCGGTCGAGGCGGGCGCCGATGCCGCCGGCGTCCCTCTGGCCGAGCAGGGCGCGGAGCGCCGAAATCGAGCGTTGCGCGGGGGGCAGGGGGAGCAGGCCGGCCACGCCGGCGTCGATCGCCGCGTCTTCCTGCGCCGTGAGCGCCCGGTCCGCCGGCCGCACGAGCTGGCGCACCAGCGCGCCCAGGAAGGCGCGGTCGGGCGGCGTGTCGGAAAGCGCCTTGAGAGGAGCGAAGCCGGTGACCTCGCCGGGCTTCAGGGTGAGATAGGTCCCGCCGCAGGCGCGCACGAAGATCTCGGCGCCCCGATCCTTGTCGATGAACACCTGCTGGGCGCCAAACCGTTCGAGCTGGGCCAGCATGAAGTTCTGGACGACGGTCTTGCCCGAGCCGGAGGGCCCGCAGATGAAGGTGTGGCCGAGGTCGCCCACGTGGAAGCTGAAGGCGTAGGGCGATCCTGCGGATGTGCGCAGCGTCGTCACCGCCGGGCCCCAGTGATTGCCTTCCCTGCGACCCGTCGGATGGGTGTGGAAAGGCGCGAAGCCCGCGAAGTTGCGGCTGGTGATCGCGGCGGGTCGCAGGCGCATCTGGAAGTTGCCCGGGAACTGCGCCCAGAAGGCGGCTTCGAGCCCCAGGTCTTCGCGGGCCACGACCAGGCCGCTATCAGCGAGCATGGCGCGGGCGCGGGAGAGGTGGTCGGCTAGCGCGCGAGGCGAGTCGCCGCGCACGAGGACGGAGGCCTGGTGGTCGCCCATGACGAAGCGGTTGGAGGTCAGCGCGTCGAGCGCAGCGTCCAGCCCGTCTACCTGCGAGGCGGCGCGATCCTGCGCCGACAGCATCTGGTTCTGCTTGCGCGTCAGGATCGCCTGGGCGGAGGTCTTCGAGAGGAAGCTGAACGACTGCGAGACGACCAGCGAGAAGGGCGCGGAGAGCACGCCGTCCCAAAGGCCGGGCCGCGTGGAGGCGGGGTACTCCTTGATCCCCAGCAGGCCGGCGAAGTGGGCGGAGGCCACGTCCCGGATCTCGAGCGCTTCGCGCCCGAAGATCGCGCGCGCGGTGTAGATCGCCGCCCCCAGATGCCCGCGGACCAGCGGCACGCGCGCGGGTTCGCCGGTCATGACCAGACGCAGCATCTCCAGCGGCGCGGAAAAGACGAGCCCGTCCCGCTCATAGGTCGACAGCGGCCGCGCGCCGTAGCGCGCCAGGTGCTGGACGAGGTCCCGGCCAGCGTCCTCGAGCCGCCGCGTGGCGTCCTCGGTCGCGAGATCGACCTGGTTCGCCTTGAGGAGCCGGCCGACCCAGGCCTGGGTTCGGTCGGCGGCGTCCCGGCCGGGGTGCAGCACGAGCGTCAGGTAGAGGTCGTTGACGTACATCCGCTCGCGGCCGAGGCGCTCGCGATAGGCGGCGTCGAGCTCGCGCGCGAAGACCGAGCGGAAAGCGCCGCCGGCCGGGGGATCGGCGGGCCGCCGGACCAGGTGGTGCCATACGGCCAGGCGGTCGGAGGCCAGGTTGCGCCAGGCTCCGTTGAGCTTGGCATGCCGGTCGTTGAGGTCGCGGACGTCGGCCGTTTCGAAGCTCGCGCCGTCGAGGCGGAAGCAGAGCATCAAGGCGCCGGTGTCGAGGGCGACGACGCGCTCGTTCACATGACGCGCATAGGGGAGGGTGCGCGTGGGGTCGAGCTCGCGGCGCCGCGCGCGCGGCGGCGCGGCATGGTGGGCCAGGTCAGACATGGCGACGTCGCCGGACGGCGTCGCGCACGAGGGGCAGCGGGCTGGCGGAGCTGCCGCCCCACAGGCCGCTGTTGCGGGCCCGTCCCCGGGTCTCGAGCCACAGGTAGAGCACGCGGAAGGCGTTCGGATCGGCCTTGCAGATCGCCTGGAAGACGACGTGCAGCACCGGGGCGATGAGCAGGTAGAGGAGCGAGCCGCTCGCCAGGAAGGCGATGCACGAGACGATCAGGTTGACGCCCATCGCCTCAATCGGGACGCCGAGCACCAGCGCTGGACGGGTGCAGGCCAGGAACAGGACGTCGTCTTCAAGCCGTTCGGGGTTGGCGCGCATGTCAGCCCGCTCCGCCGCCGCCGCCGGTGATCAGGTCGACGATGGTCGACGCGCCAAAGATCACGATGATGCCGATGACCACGGTGCCGGCGCGGCGCAGGTCGATCTGGCCGAACATCCAGACGATGCCGGTGATGATCACCGCCAGAACCGCCAGTCCCCGGACGATGCCGCTGTTGAGCAGGTCGATGATGTTCTGAATGAAGCCGCCCAGGTCCCCGCCCACGGTCTGGGCGAAGGCGGGGCTGGCGGTCGAGGCTGCGGCGAGGGCCAGGACGGCCAGGCGCAGGGGGCGGCGCGATGAGGTCACGGCGTGGCTCCTGACGAGGTGAAGACGAAGCTGGCGGTCAGGCGCGCGCCACCGGCGCGGCCGAAGGCGTCCGACGGTCCAGGGGCCGGGGCCGCTGCGGCGACGGGGAGGGGCTGGCGATGGATGCGTTCCGGCTGAAGTCCCGCCTGGGCGGTGACCCGGGCGACGTAGCCGTTGGCGAACCCCCGCTCGGCGCGGCCGGTGTTGTAGTAGCTGAGAGCGACCCGCAGAGCGGCCTGACCCGGCCCGTGCCGCGCGGCGCCGCGGGCATAGCCCTCACGCAGCACACGGGCGCCAGCGGCCAGGTTGCGGCACGGGTCGAACGCCGCCTCCAGCGTCAGGCCGAGCCGCGGCAGGTTGCGGACGTTGATTTGCGCGAGCCCGAGGTCGAGGTCGTGGCCGGCCTGAAGAAGAGGGCGGGCCGTGGCGACCGCTTCGGCCGCCGAACGGGCGGATGGCCGGCGCGCCTTCGGCCCGTTGACCCCAATGGCGAAGGGATCGAGGGCGCTCTCGGCCCGAGCCACCGCCAGGAGGGTCGACGGCGCGACCCCTGGCGCGCACTGGGCGGCGAGGGCAAGGACCAGGTCGGGCGAGAGCGGCATGACGCCTCCTTTCCCGCAGGAGGCTGGTCGCGACGGCCGCGGCGCGCGAGGGCGTAACCTCTCCCTGCCCAAATCCGACCCAACTGGCGGTCGCGCCAGAATTTGGCGCGTTTGGCGCCGGGTCTGGCGCGGCGCACGACTTTAATGGTGGTCAGGTATTCCGGCGCGGAACCGCGCGGCGGCGCAAATAATTCGAGGGAGTCGCAAGCCGCGCCATAGGGCGGCGCGGACATCAAGGGTTGGCGTCATGCGTTCAGTTCACGAGCACCAGGCATCGGAGCTTTCCGAGCAGGATCAAGAGCGGCCGGTTTCGCTCTCTCCGCGTCAGATCGAGTGCCTCTATTGGGTTCAGCAGGGCAAGAGTTCACGCGATATCGCGGTGATCCTCGGGGTCTCGCATCGTATCGTCGAGCGGCACGTCTTCCGCGCCTGCCAGAAGCTCGGCGTCCGGACACGCCTGCAGGCGGTGATCCGGGCGCGGAGCCTGGGGATCATCGCCGACCCGCCGCGGACGAAGCCGCGCCTGGCCTAGCCGTCGTCCTCGTCGTCGTGCGCCCCCAGGCTCTCGTCGAACATCCACTGCTCGAGGTCCGAGTCGTACTTCTCGAACCGCCGGTCCAGCAGGTCGAAGCCGCGCGTATAGGTCAGCACCAGGGAGCGCGGATCCAGGCCGCGAAACGGCTGGGGCGACTTGCGGTAGGCGCGGCGCAGCGCCACCAGGAGGAAGGAGGCGGCGTTGTTGCGCGACGCGTCGAGGGCGAAGTCGACCGAGCCGAACTCCACCGCGAAGATGATGCCCCAGGGGTCCGCCTGGACGATCTCGGCGAAGCGGAAGATGGGGTCGTGCTGGACTCCGTAGTGGCCGGACTCCCACCGCTGATAGGTGCGCAGGCCCTTATTCATGAGCTTCGCGACTTCAGCGGATTTCAGCCCAGATCGCTTCCGGAAGATCTTCAGGACACGGGAAAGCGTCGCTCGCTGCGCAGCGGCATCCTGGTCACGCAACACATCCATGGCGGCCAATCGAACAACCTGAACTTGTTATATGTTGTTCATGCACTCCGCGTCTGTGTCAAAGTCGCGCTCGGAAATAGCTCGTGTCGAACCGTCACCAGGGCGGCGGGCGTCGAAAAGCAGATCGTCCCCAGCTTTCGGTGAAGCGACCCCACCGCCTGCCTTGGCAGCGGTCCATGCTCGGGCCTAGCTTCCGCACGGCTGGGCCGCCGCGGCGGCATTGGACTGAGAACGGCGCTGCGATGAGCACTGAAGACGAACTCGAGCGCGATCGCCGCGCCGCCGCCACCGAATGGGTGGCGAAGCTCAGCCGGACGAGCATCGACACCCACGAACTGCAGGCGTTCTTCGCCTGGCGCCGCGATCCCACGAACCGCCGCGTGTGGGACGCCATGGAGGCCGGCCGCAAGCGCGTCGACCGCTTCGTCGTCCGCCCCGAGACCGAGCGGTTCAGGGTGGTCGATATCTGGACCGGCGAAATCGCCGTGATCGCCATGACCCCGCAGCACAACATGTCCGAAGAGGACGCGCTGCATATGGCCAGGCTGCTCAACCGCAGCGTAAAAGAGGGCGATCGTTCGGTGCGACGGTAGAAACGTGCCGTATTCCGATAGACGTCGATTGATGATGTGGATCTACATCATCAATCCGCCAGCAAAAGATTCTGACGGTATGTCTGGCGGTTTCTCAAATCTGCGTGAATTCGCTTCTAGAACAATTTCAAAAACTTACCGTGCGGGTAGATAATCGAGTGGGAGTAGGGAGCGTGAAGCGCATCGTCCTCTCCAGCGACCACGCCGCCATCTCCCTGCGACTGGCCGCGGCCGCCCACGTCGCAGCGCAAGGCTGGGAGGTGGTCGACATCGGCCCCACCACGCCCGAGAGCACGCACTATCCCGAGCGTGGCGCGGAGGCGGCCCGGCGCGTCGCCTCGGGCGACTGCCGGTTCGGGATCGTCCTTTGCGGCACCGGCCAGGGGATCATGATGGCGGCCAACAAGGTGAAAGGTGTCCGCTGTGGCGTCTGCTCCGACACCTTCTCGGCCCGCATGATCCGGCAGCACAACGACGCCAACATGCTGGCCCTCGGAGCCCGCGTGGTGGGCGAAGGCCTTGCCCTCGATATCGTCGACGCCTTCCTGGCCGCCCCGTTCGATGGCGGCCGGCACGCGCTGCGGGTGGAGATGATCAAGGCCCTGGAAGGCTAGGGGCCTTTCGCGCCCCATTTCGGGTAGCGATGTTCGTGCAACAGCGGCGCAGGTTGTCGCACGGCCAGCGATTCTTAAGGCTCAATTAGGCCTGTCCGACGGAAGTCCTCCTCGCACAAACGCAGCAGGAACGACCTCCCCATGATCGCCTTTTCCAGGGCCTCCGCCGATGCGGGCCCGGCGCTTGACGCTCTCAATCGCTCGCTGGCGATGATCGAGTTCGCGCCGGATGGGACCATCCTCACGGCCAACGCCAACTTCTGCCAGGTGCTCGGCTACCAGCTCGCCGAGATCAAGGGCCGTCACCACAGCCTGTTCGTCGATCCGGAGGAGGTGGCCAGCCCCGCCTACGCCGAGTTCTGGGCCAAGCTGGGCCGCGGCGATTTCGACACGCGCGAGTACCGCCGCCTCGGCAAGGGCGGTCGCGAGGTCTGGATCCAGGCCTCCTACAACCCCGTGCGCGACCGACAGGGGCGGGTGGCGAAGGTGGTCAAGGTGGCTTCCGATATCACCGCCCAGAAGCTGCGCGCCCTCGACGCCCAGGCGCGGATCGAAGCCCTGTCCCGCGCGCAGGCGATCATCGAGTTCGACATCGACGGCCGCATCCTCGGCGCCAATGAGAATTTCCTGACCACGCTCGGCTATGCGCTCGATGAGATCGTCGGCAAGTATCACCGTATGTTCGTTCGGCCCGAGGAGGCCCAGGCCCCCGAGTACGCCGCTTTCTGGGCTCGCCTGAACGCCGGCGAATTCGTCGCCGCGGAATTCCGACGGATCGGCAAGGGTGGCCGCGAGGTCTGGATCCAGGCCTCTTACAATCCGGTCTTTGATCTGAAGGGCCGCGTCACCAAAGTCGTCAAGTTCGCCACCGACGTGACGCCGCGCGTGCAGGCGGTCAACGAGATCGGCGAGGGGCTGTCGCAGCTTGCCTCGAACAACCTCACCCACACGATCGATACGGTCTTCGACCCGACGTTCGAAGCCTTGCGTCGTGACTACAACACCACCGCCGGGGCGCTGCGCACGGCCATGGCCGGCATCGCGGGCGTGACTCACGCGGTCAGTTCCGGCGCGGACGAGATCTCTCGCGCGTCCGACGACCTTTCGCGGCGCACCGAGCAGCAGGCCGCCAGCCTGGAGGAGACCGCTGCGGCGCTTGACCAGATCACCGCTGCGGTCCGGCGCAGCGCCGAGGGCGCCCGCGCCGCCAACGGTGCGGCGTCTGCGGCGCGCCAGGACGCCACCAGCTCAGGCGAAGTGATGCGCGAAGGCATTCAGGCGATGTCTGAGATCGAGGCCAGTTCGCGCCAGATCACCCAGATCATCGGCGTGATCGATGAGATCGCCTTCCAGACCAACCTGCTGGCGCTCAACGCCGGCGTCGAGGCCGCGCGAGCGGGTGAGGCGGGCCGCGGCTTCGCCGTGGTTGCTTCCGAGGTGCGCGCGCTGGCCCAACGCTCGGCCGAGGCGGCACGGGAGATCAAGGCCCTGATCAACGCCAGTTCCCGGCAGGTCGAACGAGGCGTCCAATTGGTCGGTCAGACCGGCGAGGCGCTGGGCGCCATCGTGAACAAGGTCGCCGAAATCGACCGCCTCATCGCGGAGATCGCCCTGTCGGCCCAGGAACAGGCGACCGGGCTCGGCGAGGTGAACACGGCCGTGAACCAGATGGACCAGGTCACCCAGCAGAACGCCGCCATGGTGGAGGAGGCCACGGCCGCCGCGGGGCAGCTCCGTCGCGAAGCGGCCGATCTGCAAGACCTCGTCGGCCAGTTCGACGCCGGTGTCGTGACCGAGCGCCGTCCGGTCGGGCGGACAGCGGCGCCCGACCCGGTCCGCGCGCCGGCCGCAGCGCCTCGTCGCCTCATGGTGGTGGGCGCCGGCGCCTCTGACGGCTGGGACGAGTTTTGACGGCCTGACTTCGGTCGGAGGGTCTTATTCCTCGAAGGTGGGTCGGCGCGTGGCCCGGAAGGCGGCGATGCCCTCGGCGGCGTCGCGTCCACCGGACAGCCGCGCGATCTCACGGCCTTCCAGGTCGGTCTGCGCCCGGAAGGTCCGCTCATAGGTAGTGGCCAGAAGGTGTTTGATCGCCTTGTGGGCCTGGCCTGGACCATCGGCCAGCCGCTGGGCCATGTCTTCCGCGCGGAGGCGAAGCTCGGCAGCGGGCGCGACCCCGGTGATGAGGCCCCATTCCAGCGCCTCCGCTGCGGCGAGGCGTCGGTTGGTGAACATCAGGTCTTGGGTGCGGCGCAGCCCGATCAGGCGCGGCAGCAGATAGGTCGAACCGCCATCGGCCGACAGGCCCACCGAGGTGTAGGCGAGGGTGAAGTGCGCCGGCTCGGCCGCCAGCACGATATCCCCGCACAGCGCGAGACCCACGCCGGCGCCCGCCGCCGGTCCTTGCACCGCCACCACCACCGGCGCGGCCATGGTCATCAGACCCTCCTGGGCCGCGTGGAACTCGGCTGCGAGCGCCGCCAGATGTTCAGGACGGAGCGAGCCCTTGGCGTCAAACTCGACCAGATCGCCGCCGACACAGAACGCAGCGCCCTCCGAGCGGAGGAGCACGGCCCTGACGGCGGGCGCTGTGGCGCAGGACGCGACGGCGGCGCGGAGCGCCCGCGCGGTGTCGAGGTCGATGGCGTTCCCCTTGTCGGGTCTCGCGAGCACGATGTGGAAGACGGCGCCGTGGCGCTCCAGCTGGACGGTCGGAGGTCCGGTGCGATTCATCACAGGGCCACCCGCAGACGACTTTCGGCCACGGTGACGGCCGCACCGCCGACCCTGACCCGATCCGCGGCCAGCCGGCCGCGCAACTCCGCGCCGCGGCCGGGGGAGACCTGATGGAAGCGGATCTGACCCGGTCCCAGCCGAGGCGCGAGCAGAGGGGTCAGGATCGCATGGAAGGAGCCCGTCGCGGCGTCCTCAGGGATTCCGTATCCGGGGGCGAAGAACCGGTCGATGACATGAAAGCCGCTCGAAGGCGCAGCGAGCGCCGCCACGCCGACATTGCCCTGTCCGCCACGCGCCATCGAGATCTCCATCAGCCCTGGCAGGTCGGGGCGAAGGCGCGGGATCACCTCGGGGTCATCGAAGAGGGCGACCAGATACGGAGCTTCCCACACCTCAGCGGGCTGGGCGCCCAGCGCGCGAGCCAGGCCGGACGGCGTCGGGATGCGCCGAAACGGGGGTAGGGGCAGCGAGAGTTCGTAACCGTCGGACTGAGCCTCGGCCATGAGCGGTCCCGAGGCGGTGTCGAACGTGAACGCCCCGGCAGCCGACCCGATCTCGCGGACCAGCGCATGCGCCGCCGCCAACGTCGCGTGACCGCAAAGCGGGACCTCGGTCGCCGCAGTGAACCAGCGCAGGCCGAAGCGGTCCGGAACCTGGGTCCTGCGAAGGAAGGCGGTTGCGCCGGCGGCATTCTCGGTGGCGAGCCGCTGCATCCAGTCGTCCGACGGCCAGGCGTCCATGGGTTCGACCACGCAGGCGGCGTTGCCCCGGAAGGGTCGGGACGTGAAGGCGTCGATGGTCCACTGGCGCATGGAAGCTCTCTCGGCGAATTGGCGGGTCAAGGCGGCGGCAGAGCGCCGAGCACTTCCGTGATGGCGCGCGTCACCGCGTCCGGAGCGTCGAGCTGAATGTAATGGGTCGTCGCTGGAACGACGCGATGCTTGCCGGACCGCGAGAGACGCGCCGTCTCCTCGTGCAGCGCGACCCCCGCGGCCTGTCCGGCTGCATCGAGCGGGTCGCGCGGGTCATAGAGGCCGTGGGTCAGAACGATCATGGGCTTGCGGCCTAGGGCTCCCGGCCGAAAGAGATCGCGGTAGACCGCGTCGGCGCGTTCGCCGGCGTAGACACTGTTGAGGATCTCCGAGGCTTGCGCCTGCTGGTATGCGGCGGTCACCTGGATCTGGGCCCGAGCTGCCGCAATCTCGGGGCCGAGGGGCCTCCGCACCGGGTCGGTGCAGCGGCGGTACATCGGCGAGGCCGCCTCCAGCGGCGCTTCCGCGGCAGCGGCCGCGCAGCGGGTGTAGCGCTCGGTCAGCCAGGCGAAGAGCGTCAGGTCCGCGAGTTCGGACCGCGCCGCGATCGAGGCGCCGAAGCGCTTGCGAAGCATCGCGCGGGCCCGCTCAGGAGTGCGCTCTTCGGAGGGATCGACCAACACGAGCCCGGCCACCTCGTCTGGATAGATGGCCGCGTAGAGCTTCACATTGAAGCCACCTAAGGAGTGCCCGACCACCACCAGGGGCGTCTGGAGCTTCGCCGCGGCGACGAGGGCGTGCAGGTCCTGGGCGATCTCGACGGGCGTCCGGGGCAGGGGCGCCGGATCGCTGTGACCGAGGCCCGCCCGGTCGTATGCGCAGGCGCGCGCCTGGGTGGCTATGGCCGGCTGCACCAACGCCCACACGTCCGACCAGTCGCTGCCACCGGCGTCGAACAGAACCGTTCGAGGCCCCGAGCCCATACAGAACAGGTTGAGGCGGCGGCCTCGCACATCGATGGCCTCGTGGGCTCGCGCATAGTCGTGGCCGAGTTCCGGCGCCAGGTCGCCCGTCCGGGCGCTGCTGGGCAGCGTGATGATCGCGGCGAGGGCGGCCAGCACGCCCGCCCGGATCATTGGTTTTGCTCCCGCGTCGCCGACGGCCCGGGTCGAAGGCGCTCGCGGAAGAAGGCCAGGATTTCGTCGCGCGCCAGACGGGTCGGCTGACCGGCCTCGTCGACAAGGTCGACCGTGACCACGCTGTGAGGCGTGCCGACGAACTTCTGGAAGAAGGGCGGCCTTGGTCCAGGGTTCGCCGCTTCGTCCGGGAGCACCTTGGCCACGAAGCGATCGCCCAGCACCCGCCGATAGGCCGCGAAGCGTTCGGCGCGACAGAAGGCGTCGCCCGCGAACCGATAGGCCAGAACGGTGAGATCCTCCCGCTCGAGACGTGCGTTCACGGCGGCGAGATCGTCCGGCGAGATCTCCAGGCCTCCCGGCTCATCGAGCGGCAGCGACGGCTGGGAGAGAACAGGTGCGAGGACCGCCGGCTCGAGCATCATGGTCAGCGCGAAATTGCCGGTGAAGCACATGCCGATGGCGCCGACCCCGGGCCCTCCGCAAGCTTCGTGAGCATGGCGCGCCTGCGCTCGCAGCCACTGGGTCACGGGACTGGAGCCGCCGGCGCCGAAGGCGCGGAACTCCGCGCTCACGCAGGCATGGCGAAAGACCCCCGCGGCGGTGTCCGCGTCTGGCACGGCGCCGTCGCAACCGAACAGCGAGGGCATGAAGACGGTGAAGCCCGCGTCCCGCACCCAGCGCGCGAAACGGGCCACGTGCGGACTGATCCCCGGCATCTCGGCCATCACGATGACCGCCGGACCATGGCCGCTCACGTATACCCGCTTGGTCACGTCCAGCAGGGTGATCTCCTCGGCCACGAAGTCGGTCAGTGCGTCGTCCTGCAAAAGGTTGTCGGTCATCCGGACCCTCCAACATCCATGGCCAAGTTGCCCCGGACGCGCTAAGCGGCGAAGTGTCAGAAACGACATTGATCGGGTGATTTCAGACATGGTGACGATCGAGGTCATGGTCTTGAAGGGGGCCTCGCCTTCCAGCGTCGCGATCAGCTGCGAGCTGCTCGAAACGGCAAACCGCGTACGCGCGACGGCGAAGCGCTCGCCGGCCTTTGCGGTGCGCCTATCGGGATCGGGCGCCCGCGCCGCCCGCGTCATGTTCGGTTCCACCCTCGAAAGCCGAGACGCGGGACCCGCGGACGTCGTGGTCGTGCCGGGCCTGTCGCTGGCGGACGAGCGCGCCATGACGGAAGGTCTGGCGAGGAAGGACGTTTCGACCGCCCGCCAGCAGATCGTCGACGCCTATCGGAACGGAGCCGAGATCGCGAGTTCCTGCTCGGCCGTTTTCCTGACCGCCTCGGCCGGTCTCCTGGACGGGCGGCGCGCCACGACGTCGTGGTGGCTGACGCCGCTGTTCCGGCGCATGTTTCCGGCCGTCAACCTCGAGAGCGACGCCATGGTGATCACGGATGGCCGCGTGACCACGGCGGGTGCGGCGATGGCGCAGATGGACCTCATGCTCTCGGTGATCGCCCGGCACGGCGACGCGGCGCTGGCGGAGCGGTGCGCCCGCTACATGCTGCTCGAGGCGCGCGCCTCGCAGGCGCGCTACATGGCGATCTCGTTCCTTAGCGGGGCGGACGAGCGGATCTCGCGGACCGAGCGGTGGCTGGCCGAGCGGCTGGACGAAAACATCTCGGTCGCGGCCATGGCGTCCGCGGCGGGCCTCGCGCCCCGCACTTTCGCCCGGCGGCTCGAACGCATCACCGGCCTTTCGCCGGTCCGCTTCCTGCAGCGTCTGCGGGTGGAACGCGCCATCGAGCTCCTGGAAACGACCCGTCTTTCGTTCGATCAGATTGCGGCCCGCGTCGGCTACGCCGAGCCCTCGGCGCTGCGCCGACTCCTCCGCCGGAACGGTGCGCCCGGGGCCCGCGAGATTCGCAGCGCTCTTTAGCGACCCCGCCGCTGGGCCCCCTGGACTCCCCTCAGGTCAAGGCGCGGACCTTCGCTCCGCGCTCAGTCGACGCACGAGGAGTCCGTCATGTCGTTTCCGCTGCCCAACATCTCCACCGATCTGACCGGCCAGGTGGCCCTGGTCACCGGCGCCTCGTCCGGCCTCGGCTACCGCTTCGCCAAGGTGTTGGCGAGCCAAGGGGCCAAGGTGGCCATCGCGGCGCGCCGCCTTGACAAGCTGGAGGCCCTGGCTGGCGAGATCCGCGCCGCCGGCGGGACCGCGCTGCCGATCGCGATGGATGCAACCGACGCCGACCAACTCGTCGCGGCGGTCGCCAAGGCCGAGGCGGAACTCGGCCTCGTGACTATCCTGGTCAATAACGCCGGCATCCCCGACGCCCAGCGCGCCCACAAGATGTCACTGGAGCTGATAGACCGGGTGCTCGACATCAATGTCCGCGCGCCGTTCGTCCTGGCCTGTGAGGTCGCCCGCCGGCTGATCGCCGCCGAGCGACCCGGCCGCATCGTCAACATCGCTTCGGTCGCCGCCTTCAGCTACGGGGGCGGTGGGGCCGCGCTCTACTCGGTCAGCAAGGCGGCCGTCGCCCGTTCCGCCGAGGTGCTGGCGGTCGAGTGGGCGCGTTACAACATCAACGTGAACGCCATCGCGCCCGGGGCCTTCGCCTCGGAAATGATGGACGGCATGCTGAGTCGCGTCGGCGACATGACGGAGCACTTTCCCCGGAAGCGCCTGGGCGACCCGGCCCAGCTCGACTCGACGCTGCTCTACTTGGTCGGCCCGGCGTCCGAGACCGTCACCGGCACGGTCATCCGCGTGGACGACGGGCAGGGCGGCCGTTAGACGCGGGGTCTTGCGCCGCCCTTGAACGGGGCCAGATGAACGGCCCCATGAAGACGCCCACCGTCGCCAGTCTCAAGAAGGTGAACGCCGAGAACCTCGCACGGCTCGGCGCCGAGCGGCTCGCCGCCATCGTGGCCGACGCGGCCGAGACGCGGCCCGATCTCAAGCGGCGCCTGCGGATGGAGCTGGCCGCGGCGCAGGGATCCGAGCACCTGGCCCTGGAGCTCGACAAACGGCTGACCACCCTGGAGGGTAGCCGATCCAAGGTCTCCTGGCGCAAGCGGCCGAGCTTCGTCGCCGACCTCGAGGCGCTGCGCATCCTGATCGCCGAGCGGCTGGCCGAACTGGATCCCGTCGCCGCCCTGGCCCGGATGTGGCCGTTCATGCAGCTGGCGCGTCGTCTGGGGACCCGGGTGCGCGACAAGGACGGCGGCGTCGCGGCCGTCTTCGAGCGGGCCGCGGCGGACGTCGGCCGGCTTCTGGCGGAACGCCACGACTCGCGGGCGATCGATGGTCTCGTCGACGCCATCGCCGACAATCCCGCCGCCTGGACCGCTTGGCTTCCCGCCGCGCTGGCCTCGGCGCCGAAGCCCGCCCTGGAGATGCTGCTGGCCCGGCTGCGGGAGCGGCAGGGCGGAACGCCCGGCTGGGCGGCGGTCCTGCGCCAGGTGGCCGACGCCGCGGGAGATGTCGACGCTTTCCTGACCACCCTGACGGCCCAGGCCGCGCGCACGCCGGCCATCGCCGCCGAGGCCGCCCGCCGCCTGCTGGCCGCCGGGCGGGTCGATGAGGCCGGCCGTCTGCTCCAGGCGGCCACCAAAACCGCCGAGCCCGATTTCGACTGGGAGAGCGCCTGGATCGACTACCTCGACGCGGCAGGGCAGGGCGAGGCGGCGCAGGCGGCCCGCTGGTCCTCCTTCGAGCGCACGCTCTCGGCCGAGCGGCTCCGGGCCTTCGCGCGGCGCCTGCCGGACTTCGAGGATGTCGAAGCCGAACACCGCGCCTTCGAGCACGCCGCTCGCGACCTGGATCTGCGACGCGCCCTGGCCTTCCTGATGGAATGGCCGGCCTTGCCGGAGGCCGCGACCCTGATCCAGGCCCGCGCGGACGACCTTCAGATCTCGCCTGAACAGGCCGAGCTATGGGCTGGCAAGCTGCGCGCCCGCCAGCCCAACGCCGCCCACACGCTGCTGCGTAAGACCGCGGCGGCCGCCTTTCGCCGCCGCGACTTCGCCACGTGCGACCGCCTCACTCAGGAGGCGGACACCATAGAGCTGCGCTGAGGCCTATGCCGTCGCGCGGACCGGCAGTTTCCAGTTCGGCCGGATGAAGTGGCAGGTGTAGCCGTTCGGAATTCGCTCCAGGTAGTCCTGGTGCTCGGGTTCGGCTTCCCAGAACGGGCCGGCGGCGGTCACCTCGGTCACCACCTTGCCCGGCCACAGGCCCGAAGCGTCGACGTCGGCGATCGTGTCCAGCGCCACGCGCTTCTGCTCGTCGCTGAGGTAGAAGATCGCCGAGCGGTAGCTGGTCCCGATGTCGTTGCCCTGGCGGTTCACCGTCGTCGGGTCGTGGATCTGGAAGAAGAACTCCAGGATCTGGCGGTACGAGATCACCGCCGGGTCAAAGACGATCTCGATCGCCTCGGCGTGGGTGCCGTGGTTGCGGTAGGTGGCGTTGGGCACGTCGCCGCCGGAATAGCCGACGCGGGTGGCCAGCACGCCCGGATAGCGGCGCAGCAGGTCCTGCACGCCCCAGAAGCAGCCTCCGGCCAGGATGGCGGTTTCGGTCTTGGCGGTCATGGGCGCGCTCCTTCGGAAATGGACCCCGCTAAGATAGGCGTTCGCCCGGCTATTTGTAGAAGTTCTCGGGCGCCATCGCGCCGTTCTCGGCCAGCCGCTGCATCAGGGCCTCGTAGAGCGCCGCGTCGTATCCCGGCGCGCCGGGTTCGCCCGCGTCGAGGTTGAGGTCCGCCGCCAGCGCCCGACGCTCCTCGTCCGTCGCATCGAGGTGCAGCAGGGTCAGCAGACCGTCCAGCGACCGTCGCCATTCGTCGCCCAGGCCCTCCCGCTCGGCCCGCGCCGACAACACGGCGGCCAGGTCGGACGGCGGCGCCATGGCGGTCCGCTCGATGGGCGGCGACTGGTGGCCGTGGGCGGACGCGGCTCCGGCCCAGTCGCGCGGGGCCAGGCCGTTGTCGCCGTGGAAGATGCGTTCGATGATCCGGTGCGTGAGGCTCATGTCGGCTCCTGAGCGCGGGAAACCCGCGCCTTGAAGCCCGGTTCCGCCCAAGCCGCCTTGGCATCGCTCAAATCGCGCGGCATGGAACGCCATGATCCGTGGCAAGCACGTCGTCTACCTGGCGCTCCAGCCCCCGCCCGAAGCGGCCGCGGAGGCGCTGGCCCGCCTCGACGCCCATCCGCTGCGCCGGCGCCTCTCCGCGAAGCCGATCCCGCACGCGCGCCTCCATGTCTCGCTGTTCGGCATCGGCGAGTTCAAGCGCCCGCCAACGCCCGTGTTCGACAAGGTCATGGACGCTGTGGCCGAAGTCGCGACCCGCCGCTTCATGGTCGAGTTCAACCGCCTGGGAACTTGGACCCGCGCCGAGCCGCCCCGTCCGATCGTGCTCTGGGGCGACGAGGGCGTCATCGGCGTGGGCGGGCTCTACTCCGACATCCACCGCGCCCTGCGCCGTGTCGAGATGGCGCCGCGCCGCGAGCCGGCCTTCGAGCCGCACATGACCCTGATCTACGACAAGGTCGAGCTACCCGAAACGCCCGTCGAACCCGTTCGCTGGACCGTCGACGAGTTCGTCCTGATCCACGCCGTCCACGGGGAGGGGCGCTTCGACGTGGTCGGCCGCGTGCCCCTCAGCGGCTGAGCTTCACCGGCTTCTCCAGCTGCCAGATGGCTTCGCCCATCTCGTCCAGCTTCTTGCCCAGCAGGGCCTGGGCGTCCGCCAGCCCCTGATTGTAGAAGTAGGGCCCGAGGTGCTCGGTGACGAAGTCGGTGAGGAACACCGCGTCGAATCCGGTCACTTCCAGGTCCAGCTCGTCCTTGAGATAGCGGCTGAGCGCCTTGGCCAGGGCGTCGCGGGTCTCTTTCGGCAGCTCGATCTTGGACATCTGGAGGACCTCGATGGCGACGACGCTCTACGGCATCCGCAACTGCGACACGATGAAGAAGGCCTGGACCTTCCTCGATGGCGCCGGCGTCGCCTACCACTTCCACGACTATAAGAAGGCCGGCCTCGACCGCGCCACCCTGGAGGGCTGGGTGCGCCAGGTCGGCTGGGAGGTGCTGCTCAACCGCGCCGGGACCACCTTCAAGAAGCTGCCCGACGCTGACAAGGCCGGGATTGACGAGGGCAAGGCCATAGCGCTCATGCTGGCCCAGCCGTCCATGATCAAGCGCCCGGTGCTCGCGCACGGCGACAAGCTCTACGTCGGCTTCAAGCCCGAGACCTACGCTCAGCTGAGCAATTG
Organism: Phenylobacterium sp. FG114; assembly: GCF_057809855.1. Classification (NCBI taxonomy): domain Bacteria; kingdom Pseudomonadati; phylum Pseudomonadota; class Alphaproteobacteria; order Caulobacterales; family Caulobacteraceae; genus Phenylobacterium; species Phenylobacterium sp. FG114. Next base: position 53,802 of record NZ_JBMDKU010000004.1, read on the forward strand.
AGCTGGGGGCTGCATCCGATGAGGCCCGCGGAGGCGACTAGGGGCAAGGAGCGCGCCGGAGACGGCTTCGGGGCGCTCGCGGGAGCCCCTTTGCGATGGAACACTTCTTCTACAGCTTCTGGTGGCTGGTCTTCCCGATCGGCTTCTTCATCGCCATGTCGTTCGACCGCTGGCTGGCCTACAGGAAGAGCCAGGATCGCCTGCAGATCCTCCGCAGCTACACCGACGCCGGCAAGGATCCGCCGCCAGAGCTGATCAAGGCGCTGGCGCGCGACGAGGACGAGGACGACGCGGATTCGGCGTACGCGCCCTACGACCGCTACGGCCGCTATCCCCGCCGCTACTATCGCCGCTACTGGCGCCACGGGCCGTACTGGGCCTGGCGCACGGCCGTCATCACCGGCTGCGTCGCCGCCGGCTTCTGGCTGGCGTCGGAATACGCCGACCTTCCGGGCATCGACTGGCCCTTCCGCCTCGTCGCGATCATCATGACCTGCGTGGCGGCGGGGCATCTGGTGGTGGCGATCTTCTCCACGGCCTTCCGGAGCCGATGAGCCCGGAGAACCTTGACGAGGTTCTGGTCGAAGCGGCCCAGGCCGGCTCGACCGGCGCCTTCGCGCGGCTGGTGGAGCGCCACCAGCAGGCCCTGCGCGCCTTTCTGCGGCGCACCTGCGGGAACTGGACCCAGGCCGACGACCTGGCGCAGGAGACCTTCCTCTCCGCCTGGGAGCGGATCGACAAGCTGGAGGCCGGCGCCAGCGTGCGCGCCTGGCTCTGCGGGATCGGGTACAACAAGCACCTTACGGCGTTGCGCTCGGCCGGCCGCAGCCGCGCGCGAGAGGCAGCCTACGAGGCCGAAAAACCGCCATCAAGCGGGGCCATGGCTGACGAGCGGCTGACGCTCGAGGCCGCCATGGCCGAGCTTCCGTCGGACCAGCGCGCCTGTGTCGCGTTGTGCCTGGCGGCGGATTTCAGCCACGCGGAGGCCGCCGATGCGCTCGGCCTGCCGCTGGGCACGGTGAAGTCGCATGTCACGCGGGGCCGCGCGCGGCTCCTCGAAGCGTTGGGAGGTTCGGATGACCGAAGCTGACGATCGGCTGAAGGCGCTGTTCGTCGAGGACGAGCCGCCCGTGCGCGATCCTGTCTTCTCGACGGCGGTGATGGAGGAACTGGCGCGCCGACGTTTCGTGGGCGATGTGGCCCTGGCGGCGGCGGTGGCGGTGGCCGGCGGCTTCGCCCTCTGGCTCGCATGGCCCGGGCTGCAGCCCGCCTTGCCCGCCCTGGCCCACGGCCTGGCCCCGCTAGGAGCCTGCGCGACCCTGGCCGTCGCCGCGGTGATGCTGCTGGACGGCCGCATCCCGATGCCGCGGCGGAATCATGGATAAGGTTTCATCCTCGCTGTTGCATCTGCGGACGGGGCGCCGGGTCTCTTAAGGGTCAGAGGCGGGCCATTCCCGTCCATGACTTGGAGAGGAGAAAACAGAATGGATGAGGTTCTCATCCCCCTCGCGTTCTTCGCGATGATCGCGGCGATCTTCATCGCCCCGCGGTATTTCAAGAGCCAGGAACGCCAGAAGATGGCCGAGACGCTCCGTGTCGCCATCGAGAAGGGCCAGCCCCTGCCGCCGGAAGTGGTCGACGCCATGTCGAGCAACGTCCGCAACCCGGGCCTGCCGCCTTCGCCCCAGCGCGACCTTCGCACCGGCATCATCTGGCTGGGCGTGGGCGTGGGCTTCGCCGCCCTGGGCCTGGTGATCAGCTTCGAGGAGCCGGACGCCCTGTTCCCGTGCCTGGGCCTGGCCAGCTTCCCCACCTTCATCGGCCTGGCGTTCATCGCCCTCGGCCTCCTGAACAAGAAGCAGCCCTGAGGGCACCTGGGGGACGATGCCCATGTCGGGCGCCACAACATCGAGCTTCGCAAGCTTCCACGACGTCGAGCTCTGCTCGTACGCCGCGGCCGGCGAGCGGCGCGCCTTCGGAGAGCTGGTGCGTCGTCATGGCTCCAGCGTACGCTACCTGCTGCGCCGGATGGGCGCCCAGGCGGCCGAGTCCGACGACGTGGCCCAGGACGCGTTCCTGGCGGCGTTTGAGCGGATCGCCGAGTTCCGGGGGGAGGGGACCTTCGCGGGCTGGGTGAAGAAGATCGCGGCGCGGCAGTACCTGCGCCGCCTGCAACGCGAGAAGCGCCTCAGCGCGCTGGCGGCCGAGGGCGGCGCCGAGGAAGCCGACGCCAGCGCCGGCGATGCGGACCACCGGATCGACCTGGACGAGGCCCTGCGCGGCCTGTCGGCGGCCGAACGGCTGTGCGTGTCCATGTGCTACGGCGCGGGCCTCTCGCACGGCGAGGCGGCGGACGCCTTGAATCTGCCGCTTGGAACGGTCAAGTCCCATGTCAAACGTGGTCTGGAGAAGCTCCGAGCGCGACTGGCGCCCAATGGAGCGACGACTGATGGTGCGGTTCTTGAGGGGAGGCGTGGCAATGGCTGAGATCGATTTCGAACGACGGCTTGAACGCCTCTTCGCCGACGCGCCCGAGCTGCCGGACGCGGCGGCTTTCACCGTACGGATCGAGGGCCGGCTGAACCGCGGGTGGACCACCCGCCGCTGGCTGCTGGGGGCCGCGGGCCTGGCCGGCGGCGTCATCGGCGCCAGCCAGCTCCTGATGTCCAACCTGTTCCAGCGCGTGGAATCCGCCGAGCAATCGGCCCGCGTCCTGGGCCAGGGCCTTGCGCGCGTGACGCCCACCACCGACATGGTGTCGGCGCTCTCCGGAGGCTATGGACTTTGGATCGCCGTCGGCGTCGCGGTCCTGACCATGGGCTTCGCCGTGGTGCGGGTGTTCGAGGAGCTCTAGTTTGTCCAGTCATCGCCAGGAGACGGTCCGACGCCTGACCGCGCCGGATATCGCCGCGCGCAAGGGCGGCGTCCCCATTGTCTGCCTGACCGCCTACACGGCTCCGGTCGCCGAGATCCTCGACGATCACTGCGATCTGCTGCTGGTGGGCGACAGCGTGGGCATGGTGGTTCACGGCCTGCCGAACACCGTCGGCGTCACCCTCGACATGATGATCCTGCACGGCCAGGCGGTCATGCGTGGCTCGCGCAAGGCCATGGTGGTCGTGGACCTGCCGTTCGGCTCGTACGAAGGCGCGCCCGAGGTGGCCTATGCCAACGCCGCCCGCGTGATGAAGGAGACCGGCTGCAGCGCCGTGAAGGTCGAGGCCGGGCCGGCCGTGGTCGAAAACGTCGAATACCTCGTCAAGCGCGGGATCCCCGTCGTCGGCCACGTGGGTCTGCGGCCCCAGGCGGTGATGGTGGACGGTGGCTTCAAGGCCAAGGGCAAGGCCGATCACGAGCGCCGCCGCATCCTGGACGAGGCGCGCGCCACGGCCGAGGCCGGCGCGTTCTGCGTCGTGGTCGAAGGCGTCGCCGAGGGCCTCGCCCGAGAGATCACCCAGGCCATCGAGGTCCCCACCATCGGCATCGGCGCCTCCGCCGGCTGCGATGGCCAGATCCTGGTCACCGACGACATGCTGGGCCTGTTCGACTGGACCCCGAAGTTCGTCCGTCGCTATGGCGACCTCCGCAAGGAGATCACCAAGTCCGTCGCCGCCTACGCCGACGACGTCCGCCAGCGCCGCTTTCCCGGCCCCGCCGAAATCTACTTCGCCAAGGCGGGGTAGGGAGGACCTCCTCCCTCATTCCGCTCGGGCATAGCCCACACTTGAGGCGCAGGGCGGGCCGCTATAGGTTCCGCCCCTCGTTAAGCGACACCCCGCGCCGGAGCCCCCAAGACGTGACGGATCTATTCGAAGAGGTCGAAGAGCAGCTTCGCTCCGACCGCTACAAGCAGTTCGCCCAAAAGGCGCTGCCGTGGATGCTGGGGATCGCCGCCGCCGTGCTTGTCGCCTTCCTGGCGTACTGGGCCTATGACGCCTATCGCAGCAAGCAAACCGCGAGCGCGTCCGAGAAGTACGCCGCCGCCATGGACGCCTTCGTCGCCAACGACCGGGCCAAGGCCAGCCAGCTCTGGACCGAGGTCTCCAAGTCGGACGCAAAAGCCTACAAGGCCCTGTCCCTGATGCACCTGGGCGCCATCGCCCAGGAGGCGAACAAGCCTGCCGATGCCTCCAAGCTCTACGACGAGGCCGCCGAGGCGTCCCCCGATCCGGTAATCGGCGACGCCGCCCGCCTCAAATCCGCCTTCGCGCTCCTCGACACCGCTCCTCTGAAGGATCTGGAGGGGCGCTTGAAGCCGCTGATGGAAGAAGGTCGCCCGTTCCGGGTGCAGGCCCGCGAGGCGCTGGCCTTCGCGAAGCTCAACGCCGGTGACCTGGCCGGCGCACGCGGTGACTTCGTCCTGATCTCCCAGTCCCTTGACGCCCAGCAGGGCGCCCAGGCCCGCGCCCAGGCCGCCATCGGCCTGATCGATTCCGGGTCGGCCAAGGCCGTGCCGGAAGTGGTAAAGGCCGCCAAGGCCCTGCCGCCGATGCCGATGGTCGATCCGAATGCGATGATCGGCCCGCCGCCGGGGGCCGCCGCCCCGCAGCAACCCCAAGGTCCCGCTCAGCAATGATCCGCCGCCAGACGATCCTCACCGCCGTCCTGATCGCGGCGTTGGGCGCGAGCGGATGCTCGACGGTCAGCAACCTGAATCCCTTCGGAAAGAAGGATAAGGGCCCGGCCGAGCTCGCGGGCGAAGGCCAGCGCATTTCGATCATCCCGCCCGATCAGATCCTGGCGCCCGCCGAGGCTCTGAAGGGTGTGGGCTTCTCCCTGCCGACGGTCGAGACGGTCGCCGCTTGGCCGCTGCCCGGCGGCACGCCCGAGCAGTCGATGGGTAATGTGAGCGCGGGCGCGAACCTCTCGGTGGCCTGGCGCAAGAGCTTCGGCCAGGGCCAGAAGCGCGGCCGCTATGTCACCGCTCCCCCCGTGGCGGCGGACGGCAAGGTGTTCGTCATGGATGCGGACGGCCGCGTCGTCGCGGTCGACGCACAGTCCGGAGCGCAGATCTGGCGCACGGGAACCAATCCCGGCGACAACAAACGCGACAAGCTCGCGTTCGGCGGGGGCATGGCCTACGCGGACGGCAAGCTCTACGTCTCGTCAGGCTATCGCGAAGTCCTTCAGATGGACGCCAAAACCGGCGCCATCGGCTGGCGGACCAAGACGCCGGAGTCGATCCACGGCGCCCCCACCGTTTCGGCGGGCCGCGTCTTCGCCATCTCGCTCGACAACACGCTGATGACCTTCGACGCCGCCACCGGTGCGCCGTCCTGGACGTATCAGGCGCTGTCGGAATCGGCGCGCATCCTGTCGGCCTCCAGCCCGGCCATCTCGGGCGACAGTGTGGTCGCGGCCTTTGGTTCGGGCGAACTGGTCGCGCTGCGGGCCTCCAACGGCAACGACCTGTGGAACGAGGCGCTCTCGCGCGCGAGCCGCACCAGCGCGCTCAGCGAGATCCGCGACATCCCCGGTCGCCCCGTCATCTATCAGGGCGACGTCTTCGCGGTCAGCCATTCGGGCGTTTTCGCCGCCACCGACCTGCGCACGGGCCAGGCCCGCTGGAGCCTGCCGGTGGTGGGCATCTCGGCGCCGCTCCCCGCTGGCGACGTAGTCTACGTCGTCTCCAAGACCGGCGACGTGATCTGCGCCAGCCGCGAGAACGGCCAGATCTACTGGATGCGTAACCTCAACGAAGGCTTCAAGGCCAAGAAGAAGGGGGGCATCCTCGGCATTGGCGGCCAGCGCCAGACGCGGCCGGTCTGGTCGGGTCCTCTGCTCTCCAATGACAAGTTGCTCGTGGTCGGCCAGACCGGCCAGCTTGTCGCGCTGAACGCCCGAACCGGGGAAATCGAGAAGCGTCTGGAGCTGAAGGGGACCTCGACCCTCGAGCCGATCGCCATGGGCGATACCGTGTATGTGGTGACCCAGGAGGCCGACCTGATCGCGATTCGCTGATCAGGACGCTATAGACTGCCCGAATGACGCTTAAACTCGCGATCGTCGGGCGGCCGAATGTCGGCAAGTCCACGCTGTTCAACCGGCTGGCCGGCAAGAAACTGGCCATTGTCGACGACCAGCCGGGGGTCACCCGCGACCGCCGGTTCGGCACGGGCCGCCTAGGGGACCTCGATCTGGAGCTGATCGACACCGCCGGCTTCGAGGACGTCACCGACGAGAGCCTCGAGGCGCGGATGCGGGCCCAGACCGAGCTCGCCGTCGACGAGGCCGACGTCGCGCTGTTCGTCATCGACGCGCGTGAAGGCGTGACGCCCGCTGACGAAATCTTCGCCGACGTCCTGCGCCGCAAGAACAAGCCCGTGGTGCTGGCCGCCAACAAGTCCGAGAGCAAGGCCTCGGAGAGCGGCGTGCTCGAGGCGTTCGGCCTGGGCCTGGGCGAGCCGATCCCCATCTCCGCCGAGCACGGCGAGGGCATGGCCGATCTCTACGCCGCCGTCGCCGCCCTGGCGCCGGACGAGGACGACGAGGACGACGACGCCGAGGCGGCCGGCAAGCCGATCAACATCGCCATCGTCGGTCGTCCTAACGCCGGCAAGTCGACGCTGGTCAACGCCGTCATCGGGGAGGACCGCCTGCTGACCGGTCCCGAGGCCGGCATCACCCGCGACGCCATTCCCGTCGACTGGGACTGGGACGGCCGCGCCATCCGCCTCGTCGACACCGCCGGCCTGCGCCGCAAGGCGAGGGTGCAGGAGAAGCTGGAGAAGCTCTCCACCCACGATTCCATCCGCGCCATCACGTTCGCCGAGGTGGTGATCCTGGTGATGGACGCCACCCATCCCTTCGAGATCCAGGACCTGCAGATCGCCGACCTGGTCGAGCGCGAGGGCCGGGCGCTGGTCTTCGTACTGGCCAAGTGGGACCTGATCGAGGACGGCCAGGCCAAGCTCGCCGAGTTCCAGGAGGAAGTGACCCGTCTGCTGCCTCAGGTGCGCGGTTCGCCCATGGTGGCCCTGTCCGCAGAGACCGGCCGCGGCCTCGACCGGCTGATGCCGGCGGTCCTCAAGGCGCACGGCGACTGGACGACCAAGGTCAAAACCCGGGACCTCAACGACTGGCTGAAGATGGCCGTCGAGCGCCACCCGCCGCCCGCCGTCGGCGGACGTCGCGTGAAACCCAAGTACGTTGCGCAGACCAAGGCCCGGCCGCCGACGTTCGTGCTGTTCGCCAGCCGCGCCGACCAGCTGCCCGACCACTACAAGCGCTATCTGATCAACTCGATCCGCGAGAGCTTCGACCTGCCGGGCGTGCCGATCCGGCTCAGCGTCCGGTCGAACAAGAACCCCTACGCCGAGGGCGAGGAGAAGAGCGGGCCGGGTCCGTCCAAGACCGCGCCGACCTCGGCCAAGACCGGCATGGTGGCTAAGGCCCGTCGCATGGCGGCGGAGAAGGCGAAGGCCGGCGCTGACGCCAAGCCCAAGCCCGCGGCGAAGGCCAAGAAGGCCAAGGCGGGCAACCCCCGCGGGCGGGCAGCCAAGCTGAGCCGGCCGGGCGTCAAGCCGAAGCGGGCGTCGCGGCCTTCCAGTCCGAAAAGACCACGTTAGCGGTCGGCAGGCCCCGGTCGGTCTGGGCCAGCTCGACGATCAGGGGGCCGATCTCGGCGGGGGCCGGCAGGTGGGCCGGGTCTTCGCCGGGCATGGCCTCGGCCCGCATCCGGGTCCGCATGGCGCCGGGATCGACCAGCACGGCGCGGATGGCGGTCTGCTCAAGTTCGTCGGCCCAGGTCCGCACCAGATGCTCCATGCCCGCCTTCGTGGCGCCATAGAGCCCCCAGAAGGCTTTGGGTCGGGCGACGCGCCCCGTGGTGAGGAAGATCGCACGCGGCCGATCCGAGGCCCGCAGCAGGCCCTCCATGCTGCGCATCAGCCGCCAGGTCCCCGTGAGGTTCACCGAGACGACCCGGTCCCAATGCTTCGGCTCGATGTGCGACACCGGCGTCAGCGACCCCAACAGAGCCGCGGCGTGCACCAGCACGTCCAACCGGCCGAACCGCTGGTGGATCGCCAGGCCCAGCTGATCGATGCCGTCGCCTTCGCCCATGTCCATGGGCACGAGCGTGGCCGACTGGCCGGTGCGGGTGCGGATCTCGTCGTCCAGGGCCTCCAGCGCGCCCTGGGTACGCGCCACGGCGACCACGTGGGCCCCGGCGTCCGCCAGTGCGAGGGCGGCGGCCTTGCCGATGCCGCGGCTGGCGCCCGTGACGAGGGCGATACGGTCTTTGAGGGGCAGATCGGTCATGAGGGCGGCTTCCTAACCGCTTTGCGCCTCTGTGTCAGGCCGCTGGGCGTAGCGCTGCGCGATCGCGGCGCAGGCCATCAGTTGGACCTGGTGGAAGATCATCAAGGGGATCAGCGCCACGCCCGCCGCGGCCGGCGGGAAGATGGCTGCCGCCATGGGCGCGCCGCTGGCCAGCGACTTCTTCGAGCCGCAGAAGACGATGGCGATCTCATCCTCTTTCGAGAACCCCAGCGTCCGCGCCGCGAACGCCGTGAGCACCAGAACAGCGCCCAGGAGGACGAGGCAGATCAGCAGCAGCCGGACGAGGTCCAGCCCGCTCAGCTTGCTCCAGACCCCTTCGACCACCGCGCCGGAGAACGCCGTATAGACCACCAGCAGGATCGAGCCTCGGTCGAGCTTGGACAGGATCGGATTGCGGGCCTTCACCCATTCCCCGATCCAAGGCCGCAGGACCTGGCCCGCGATGAACGGGACCAGCAGCTGCAGCACGATTGCCCAGAACGACGACGCGCTGACGCCGCCCTGGGCTTGCAGCAGGACGCCCACCAGCAGCGGCGTCAGGAACACGCCCAGCAGATTCGACGCCGACGCCGAGGCCACCGCCGCCGGTACGTTGCCCCGCGCCACGGCGACGAAGGCGATCGAGCTCTGGATCGTCGATGGTAGGCAGCCCAGGAAGACGATTCCGCCCGCCAGTTCAGGCGGCGTGATCCAGGCGGGCAGGGCTGTCACGCCCACCGTCAGCAATGGAAAGAGCGCGAACGTACAGGCCAGCACCAGGAGGTGGAGACGCCAGTGCGCCAGGCCGCCGATCACCGCCTCCCGCGACAGCCGTGCGCCGTGCAGGAAGAAGACCATGGCGATCGCCGCCTTGGTGACCCAGCCCAACCAGAGCGCCCCATCGCCGCGAGCCGGGAAGACCGCGGCCGCGGCGGCCATCAGCAGGATCAGAACGAGGTACCAGTCGGGCTTGAAGCGGGCCCGCCAGCCCTGGCTCACGCGTCGACCAGGAACGAGAGCTGACGCTCGACGAGCTCGTTGCGCCCCAGCGCGATCTCGCGATCCAGCAGGCGCGTGGGGTATTCGCCCGTGAAGTAGTGGTCCGTGTACTGCGGGTTCTGCGGGTCGCGGACCGCTTCCATGGCCCAGTACAGCCCGTCGACCGACAGATAGCCCATCGAGTCGACGTTCAGGATCTTGGCGATCTCCTCGACCGAATGGTTGGCCGCCAGCAGCTTCTCGCGGTCCGGCATGTCGATGCCGTAGTAGTCCGGCCACTGGATCGGCGGGGAGGCGGACCGCAGGTGCACCTCGGCCGCGCCCGCCTCGCGCACCATCTTCACGACGCGGATCGAGTTGGTGCCGCGCACGATGCTGTCGTCGACCAGCAGCACCTTCTTGCCCGCCAGGACCGCGCGGTTCGGCGCCAGCTTCATCCGGACGCCCAGCTCACGCTCGCCCTGGGTGGGCTGGATGAAGGTGCGTCCGACGTAGTGGTTGCGGATGATGCCCATCTCGAAGGGGACGCCGGCTTCCTGGGCGAAGCCGAGCGCGGCGGGCACGCCCGAGTCCGGCACGGGCACGACCACGTCGATGTCGGCCGGCGACTCCTGCGCCAGGCGGCGGCCCATGCGCTTGCGCACCTCGTAGACCGAGCGGCCGTTCACGACCGAGTCCGGGCGGGCGAAGTAGACGTATTCGAAGATGCAGGGGCGGGCCTGTTGCGCGGGGAACGGCCGGAAGCTGCGGATGCCCTTGTCGTCGATGACGACCATCTCGCCGTGCTCGACGTCGCGGACGAATTTCGCGCCGATCATGTCGAGGGCGCAGGTCTCGGACGCCAGCACCGCCTTGCCGTTGAGATCGCCCAGGACGAGCGGGCGGATGCCCAGCGGATCGCGCACGCCGACCAGCTTCTTGTTGGTCATGGCGACCAGGGCATAGCCGCCCTCGATCTGCTGCAGCGCCTCGGTGAACCGCTCGAGGAAGCGCGGCCGGCGTGAACGGGCGATCAGATGGAGGATCGCCTCGGAATCGGACGTCGACTGGAAGATGGCGCCTTCCTGCACCAGCTGCTCGCGCAGGGTCAGGAAATTGGTGAGGTTGCCGTTGTGCGCCAGGGCGATGCCGCCGGCTTCCAGATCGGCGAACATCGGCTGGACGTTGCGGATGAAGCTGCCGCCGGCCGTCGAATAGCGGGTGTGGCCGATGGCGACGTGCCCGGGCAGGCGCTTGTTGAGGTCCCCCCCGCCGAACGCGTCGCCCACGTACCCCATGTGGCGTTCGGTGTGGTAGCGCTGGCCGTCGAACGAGGCGATGCCGCAGGCCTCCTGGCCGCGGTGCTGCAGGGCGTGCAGGCCAAGCGCGGTGATCCCTGAGGCTTCCGGCACGTCGAACACCCCGAACACCCCGCACTCCAGCCGCGGGGAATCATCGTCTGGGTCGCGCGCCGGGGGGGACCAACGCTCGTGCGACTGGCTCATCGGGATCGCTCCGAACGGTCGGTGTCGGTGGGTTCGCGCGCCTCGTACCTCTCTGTCGCCGATCTGTCACCTGACCCTTCGCCCACGGCGCGATCAAAAGCGGGCTTCAGGCGCCCGGCTACATCCAGGCCTTGTGGCGCGAGGCTCTCCAACAACCTGCCCATGTTGCCGGCGACCGGCCAGGTGCGCGCTCCCGTGATCCACTTGGGGCGGAGGTCTTCAGGCGTGGCGGCGTTGAACATGAGATAGAGCGCGCCCAGGACGATAAGGCCGCGGCCGAGCCCGATCAGCAGGCCCAGCGAGCGGTCGAGGAGGCCCAGCATCTGGGTGCTCTGCACCGAGCGCGCGATACCTGCGCCGATCAGACGCAGGGCGATGAAGGCGACCGCGAACACGACGACCAGGGCGCTGACCGTCCCCAGCCAGTCCGGCCGCACGAAGCCGCGGAAGATCGGAGCGAACACCGGCAGTCCGAAGATCGCCAGGCCGGCGGCCACGACGAGGGCCACCAGGGCGAAGATCTCGCGCACGGCGCCACGCGCGAAACCTACGAAGGCCGAGATCGCGAGCAGGCCCAGGACCAGGAAGTCGAACTGCGTCACTTGCGGGTGTCCCAGTCGGCATCGTGGATCCGCTGGATGGCGTCGGCCAGCCGGTTGGCGCCCGTGTAGGCTAGAGCCGGCTTGTCCACGTCGGCGGGGCCGAGCGCACGGCGGAAGCCCAGTTTCGCGGCCTCTTTCATCCGGCCGTCCATCCGGCTGACCTGACGGACTTCTCCTGACAGGCTGATCTCGCCGAAGACCACGCAGTCCTGCGGCAGGGCCACATCGAAGGCGGAGGAGGCGAGGGCGGCGGCGGCGGCGAGGTCAGCGGCAGGCTCCGAAATCCGGAGCCCCCCGGCGACGTTGAGATAGACGTCCTTGTCGCCGAACCCGAGGCCGCAGCGGGCCTCGAGCACGGCCAGGATCATCGCGAGGCGGCCAGAATCCCAGCCCACCACCGCGCGCCGCGGCGTGCCGTAGGCGGACGGCGCCACAAGGGCCTGAATCTCCACAAGCACCGGACGCGAACCCTCGATGCCGGCGAACACGGCGGCGCCGGCCGCGCGCTCGCCCGAGGTGTTGAGGAACAGGGCCGACGGGTTCTTCACCTCGTTCAGGCCCGCATCGCCCATTTCGAAGACGCCGATCTCGTCGGTGGCCCCGAAGCGGTTCTTGGCGCCGCGCAGGATGCGGAACGGATAGCCGCGCTCCCCCTCGAAGGCGAAGACCGCGTCCACCATGTGCTCGACGACGCGCGGACCGGCAATCGCGCCTTCCTTGGTGACGTGGCCCACGAGGATCACGGAGACGCCGCGCTTCTTGGCCAGGCGGACGAGCTCACCCGCCGCCGCCCTCACCTGGGTGACCGAGCCTGGGGCCGCCTCGTGATTGTCGCTCCACATGGTCTGGATGGAATCGATGACCACCAGGTCGAAGGGTTCGGCCTTCAGGCCGTCGAGGATGGCCCGCAGGCTGGTCTCGGCGGCGAGTTGGACCGGCGCGTCGGCCAGGCCCATTCGCTGGGCGCGGCCCCGAACCTGCTCGATCGCCTCTTCGCCCGAGATGTAGGCGCAGCGCTGGCCTCGGCGCGCAGCCTCGGCCGCCACCTGCAGCAACAGGGTGGACTTGCCGACGCCGGGGTCGCCACCCACTAGGATCGCCGAACCCGGCACGACGCCGCCGCCGCAGACCCGGTCCCATTCGCCGACGCCGGTGACGATTCGCGGCGGGGCCGGGGTCGATCCCTGGAGGCCTTCGAAGGCGAGATGGCGGGTCTTCGTCGCCTTGGTCGGCTTCAAGGCGCCGGGCGGTCGGCTGGTCAGTTCCTCGACGAGGGTGTTCCAGGAGCCGCACGCGGGGCACTGGCCCGCCCACCGCGTCTGGACGGCGCCGCAGGACGTACAGGCATAGACGGCGCCGTCACGGGCCATGGGGTCTCCTGATTCGAGTGCGACAGAGTCTAACCGACCCGCGGCGGCGGGTCTGTGCGGTGGCTTGCCGTCCCACCGCGCTGGGATAGGCTTAGGTGTCGTCGGGGGACGACCTGGACAAGGGCTGGAGAGAGACGATGAGCGTGGTTGAGCCGGGGTCCGCAGGCGCGGGCCTGGTCGAACGGGTGAAGAGCATCCTGCTGAAGCCTGCTTCGACCTGGGATGTGATCGACGGGGAGCGGCCGACGGTCGGCGCGCTCTACACTGGCTATGTGATGCCGCTGGCGGCGATCCCGGTGATCTGCATGCTGATCGGCTCGCTGACGATCGGCATCGGCGCCTTCGGATTCAGCTACAAGCCGTCGATCCCGTTCGCGGTGACGCAGGCCATCGTCCAGTATGCCCTGAGCCTGGGCATGGTGTACGTCATCGCGCTGATCATCGAGGCGCTGGCCCCGAACTTCGGCGGCGAAAAGGATCGGCTGCAGGCCCTCAAAATCGCGGCCTACTTCCCGACGGCGTCGTGGGTAGCCGGCGTGTTCAGCCTTGTCCCCGCCCTGGCGATCATCGGCGTGCTGGGCGGGCTCTACAGCCTCTATCTGCTCTACGTCGGCCTGCCGAAGCTGATGAAGACGCCGCAGGACAAGGGGCTTCCGTACTTCGTCGTCGTGCTGGTGGTGGCCATCATCGTCAGCTTCGTGATCAGCGTCGCGGCCGGCTCCATCGCCGGCCTGACGGGCGGCGCGGCGGGCCTGGCCAACGCCGGCCACGTCGGCGGCACGGTGAAGGTTCCGGGCGGCGGCGAGATGGACCTCGCCAAGCTGGAAGCCGCATCCAAGCGCATGGAGGCCGCTGCCAAGCAGGCCGAAGCCGGTACGGCCACCGCCACCGATCCCGACGCGCTGAAGGCGTTCCTGCCCGCCAGCGTCGCCGGCTACACCCGCGGTGAGGTCAGCTCCTCGAGCGGCGGCGCTGGCGGCTACCAGGGCTCGCAGGCGGATGCGGAATACACGAAGGACGGCGCGTCGATGCGGTTGGAGGTGACGGATCTCGGCGCCGCGGGCGCGCTGGCCGGCATGGCCAGCGCCTTCAACGTGAAGTCCTCGAAGGAGAGCGGGACTAGCTACGAGAAGGTCGGCATGGTCGGCGGCCGGATGACCCAGGAAAGCTACGACCGCGCCTCGAAGCACGGCGAATACAGCGTCCTGGTCGGTGAGCGCTTCATGGTCCAGGCCGAAGGCGACGGTGTCACCATGGACGAACTGAAGGCGGCCGTCGGCTCGGTCGACGCGGGGCGGCTGGAAGGACTCGCCAAGGCGGGCTAGGTCCGCCGGATGGTGTCGCGAGGGCCGGGAATGGATGGGTCGGGCGCCGCGGGCGGCATCCCGCGCGCCGTGGGACTGTTGCTGACGCCCGGCCGAGCCTGGAGCCGGATCGCCGACGCACCGGCCGAGCCAAGACCCCTGGTCCTGCGCTACGCCTTGCCGCTGGCGGCCCTTCCGGCGATCTGCAGCATCGTGGGCGTCCTGACGTTCGGCTTCAACATCGCCAACGTCGGCGTCCATATGAGCGTGGTCGGCCTGATTCTCGGCGCGCTGACGGGCTATGTCGTGACACTGGCCGCGGTTTGGGCGCTGGCCGCCTTCGTGGAGCGGGTCGTCCCGGCGTTCGGCGGGCTGCGAGACCGGCGCGCAGCCCTAAACCTCGTGGTCTATGCCGCCACCGCCATGTGGATCGGCGGCGTCGCGGAGATCTATCCCAGCCTGGGCATTCCGGTGGGCATCCTGGCCGCGCTCTACAGCCTGTACGCCCTCTACATCGGCCTGCCCGTGATGATGGGCGTGCCGGAAGACCGGAGATTGACCGCCTTCGCGGTCATCCTGATCGCGATCCTGTTGTTGGGCGTGGGGCGAGGCGTGCTGACCGCCAAGGCGGCGGAACTGGGCGGGCCGCTCTCGGCCTCCTACGCCCCGAGATAGATCCTCTCGGCGCGTCGACTGAGACGCACCAGCACCTCGTGCGCCACCGTGCCGGCGGCGCTGGCGAGATCGTCGAGCAACGCGTTCGGGCCCAGGAATTCCACGGCGTCGCCGACCGTGATGGGAGCGTCACCGATGTCGATCACCGACAGATCCATGTTGACTGCCAGCAGCGGACGCCGTGCGTCCTCCGCCCAGGCGTAGCCCTTGCCCATGGCCGCGCGGATGATGCCGTCGGCATAGCCGGCCGCGGCCACGGCCACGCGCGTCGGTCGGTCGGCGGTGAAGGCAGACCCGTAGCCCACGCGGTCACCGGCTCGCAGTTCGCGTATGTCGAGCACCGGCGCGGTGAGGGTCGCCACGGCGCGGAGCCGCGGATCCGGACGCTCCTCGGGCCCGCCGCCGAACAGGCCGATGCCCGCTCGGACCATGTCGTAGCGATACGGCCGCCCGAGGAACGTGCCGGCCGACGCGGCCAGGCTGGCCCGGCTCTCCGGGAAAAGCGCCCGCACCTCACGGAAGCCGGCGAGTTGTTGGGCGTTGCGGTCTTCGCCAGGCTCGGTGGCGGAGCCCAGGTGGCTGACCAGCAAGGGCACGTCGAGTCCGCGCAGCGCGCCCGGCGCCGCGACCAGCGCGCGAGTGTCCTCGAGCGTCAGGCCCTGGCGGTTCATGCCGGTGTCGACCTGCAGCGCGGCGCGATAGCCGCCGTTCGCCGCCAACGCCAGGGCGGCGTGGGCCTGGGCGAGGGTGGAGATCACCGGCGTGAGGCGCGCCGCGCCCAGGCGTTCGGACGTGCCGGGCAACAAGCCGTCGAGCACGAGGATCTCGGCGTCGCGCGCGCCGAGCTCGGCGCGCAGCGCCTCGCCCTCGGCGATCCGCGCCACAAAGAAGCTGCGCGTCCCTTCGGTGTGGAGACGGCGCGCGATCGGGCCCGCACCCAGGCCATAGCCGTCGGACTTCACCACGGCGGCCACCTCGGCGCCGGCCGCTTCCTCGGCGAGGACAGCGCGATTGTGGGCCAGCGCGTCGAGATCGATCGTCAGTCGCGCGCGGTCGGGTGAATCCATGCCGCCTTAGTGCGGGTCGTAACGGCTGCTGTCACGAGCCAGATTTCCGAACTTGGTCGTGTCAGAGTTGAACGACAGCCGCACCGTGCCGATGGGGCCGTGGCGTTGCTTTCCGATGATGAGCTCGGCCAGGCCCCTGACTTCGTCCATCTTTGTCTGCCAGTCGAAGTGCTCCGGGGTGTTCTCCCGCGGCTCGAGGCGGCTCAGATAGTACTCCTCCCGGTACACGAACATGACCATGTCGGCGTCCTGCTCGATCGAGCCGGATTCCCGCAGGTCCGACAGCTGGGGCTTCTTGTCCTCGCGGTTCTCCACCTGGCGGCTCAGCTGCGAGAGCGCCATCACCGGCACGTTCAGCTCCTTGGCCAAGGCCTTGAGGCCCTGGGTGATCATGGAGACTTCCTGCACCCGGTTGTCGGGTCCTCCAGCACCCGTGGTGATGAGCTGCAGGTAGTCGACGATGATGAGGTCCAAGCCAACCATGCGCTTCAGGCGGCGTGCTCGGGCCACCAGCTTAGCCAAGGTGATGCCGCCTGTGGGGTCGATGTAGAGGGGGGCTTCCTGGATCTCGAGCGCCGCGTCGCGGATCCGCCCGAACTCCATGGCGTCGATCTCACCTTTGCGGAGCCGGTCCCCGGAGACGCCCGAAGCTTCCGCCAGCAGGCGCATGGCGAGCTGCTCGGCGGACATTTCGAGCGAGAAGAACGCCACCACCCCGCCGCGGACCGTCTTCTTCGACCCATCGGGCTGCGGCTCCCACGCATAATTGCGGGCGACGTCAAAGGCGATGTTGCAGGCCAGCGAGGTCTTCCCCATCGAGGGGCGCGCGGCGAGGATCATCAGGTCGGAGGGGTGCATGCCACCGATCTTCTGGTCCATGTCGATCAGGCCCGTGGAGAGGCCGGCCAGGCCGCCGTCGCGGCTGTGTGCCTCGGCGGCCATGGCGACCGCGCCTCGCAAGGCGTCGGCGAAGTTCACGAAGCCCTGGGACACGCCGCCGCTCTCGGCGAGCTGGTAGAGTTGCTGCTCGGCGGCTTCGATTTGATCGCGGGCGTCCAGCTCGGCGTCGCTTAGCTGCGCCTGGGCCGCGATGTCGCCGCCGATGCGGATCAGGTCGCGGCGCAGGGCCAGGTCGTAGATGGCGTTGGCATAGTCCGGCGCGTTCGCGGCCGGCGGCGCGCGGTCCAGCAAGTCGGCGAGGTAGCGCACGCCGCCCAGCTCTTCGAACGCCGGGTCGCGGCTGAACTGTTCGGCCAGCAGGATCGGTTCGGCCAGCTGACCCTTGCGGATGTTGGTCGAGATCGCCTGGAACAGGCGCTGGTGGAAGGGCTCGTAGAAGTGCTGCGGCTGCAGGTTGTCGCTCAGCCGCTCGAACGCGGCGTTATCGTAGAGCAGGGCGCCCAGCAGCGCCTGTTCGGCCTCCACATTGGAAGGCGCGCGCGTGATCGTGACGTCGTTGGACACAGGGCGGAGATCGAGCGCCGGGACGAGGGACATGGCTTTACGGATAGCCAACCGAGGGGCCGCGCATGACACATTTGTGGACCTGTCCACACACGATTTCGGGCCTGTGGAAAAGCTCGGCCATGGCTCAGGTCCCATACGAAAACGGCGCGGGAATCATCCCGCGCCGCTACGTCAGAAACGGTCGTACAGTTACCAGCTGATGCCGACGCGCCCGTAGAGGAACCGGCCGTTGAAACCAAACGGAGAATAGCTCGGGAAGCCGATCGGGCCGTTGGTGTTGACGTTGGTCGGCGTGGCGTTCGGGTACTCGTCGAACAGGTTGTTGACGCCCAGCGCGAGGTTCACGCCATGCGGGAACTGATACCGCGCCTCGAGGTCGATCAGGGTGTGATCACCGGCCTTGTAGTCCAGCGTGGCCGTGTTGTTCGGGATCAGCACGTCGCCATAGTAGGTGGCTTTGGCCGTCGCGCCGAAGTTCCCCAGCGACCAGTCCACGGCCAGCACGTGCTTCTGGTCGGGCGTGCCTTCCTCGAACGTCAGACGGTTGCCGCGGTCGAACAGGATCGGCGGCACCGGCAGGGCCGAGAGCACCGAGGTGGTCGGGATCTTGGTCACGTCGGTGGAGTTGAAGTTCGCCGCCGCGGTGATGTCGAACCGGCCCGCCGTGTCGGTGTCGAGCCGATAACGGGCCACGATATCGACGCCCTTGGTGGTGGTGTCGACGCCGTTGATGAAGAAGCGCGCCGCGCCAAGGCCGCTGCTGCCCGGCGGGTTGATCAGGCGGAAGATCGCCTGCGCCGTCGCCGAACCCGTCGGGGAGCCCTGGATGTTTTCGGAGAGGACGATCCGGTTGTCGATTTCGATGCGGTACGCGTCGATGGTCAACTCGAACGGACCCTGATGGAAGACGGCGCCCACCGAGTAGTTGACCGACTTCTCCGCTTCCAGTGGCTTGCCGCCAAGCGCGGTGGCGATGGGACTGACCGACGGGAAGGTGCCGACTTCGACAGGCGTGTTCACGCCGTTGATGACGATGAAGTTGGTCGAGGTGGCGGTGAAGTACTGTTGCTGTAGGGCCGGGGCGCGGAAGCCGCTCGCAATGGTCCCCCGCAGGGCGAAGGCGTCATTGAACTCGTAGCGGGCCGAGATCTTGCCATTCACCGTAGAGCCGAAGTCCGAATAGTCCTCGAAGCGTCCGGCGACGTCCACGCCGAACGCGTCGGTGAGCGGGACGTCCAGGTCGATGTAGGCGGCGTAGGAGTGCCGGTTCTTGTCGACCTCGTTCCCGGGCTGGAAGCCGGGGAAACCTTGGGCCCCGGCCGCCTTGCCGGCGATGCCGCCGAACGTATACGAGGCCAGGTCGCCGGCGCCGATCTCATAGCCCTCGTGCCGGTACTCGACGCCGAAGGCCAGGGTGGCGGGCTTGGCCATGCCGAACTCGAGCGGCCGGGTGAAGTCGATGCCCGCGACCCATTGGTCGTACTGCATCGTACCTGCGTCAAAGCTGGTCGGCGACGCCGCGCCCAGCGAGGCGTTGACCGAGTCGATCACGCCGTAGTGGACCTTGTTGTAGCCGTAGACGACGCCAGCATCGACGTTGAAGCCGGCCACCTCGCCCTTGGTCCCGAAGGCGACCGTGAAGTCGTCGATGTCGGTGGTGATGCGGGGCAGGAAGCCGCCGGGGAAGATGGCGGGCACGTTGTTGGGGTTGTTGGCCAGGCGGGGATTGGCCGCGCTGTCGGTCTTGCGGTTCTGGTAGCCGCCGAAGCTGTACAGGCTCCAGGTGTCGTTCACCGGCAGGCCGGCGTTGGCGTAGACCGTGATGTTCTCGGACTGCGGATCGCCGTAGCGCGAGGTGATCTTCGGCGTAGGCAGGACACGCGGGTCGAGGTCGCCGCGGCTGGTGGGGTTCTGGTGGCGGTACTCGCCGGAGACCGTCAGGAAGCCCTCAGCGCCCAGGGGCAGGCCGACCCAGCCGGAGACGGTGTTCGAGACGCCGTCCTTCTTCTTGTAGCCGTCGGGCACGCGGGCCGTTTCGACGTCGGTGTTGTAGTAGCCGTAGGTGTAGGACGCGCCGCCGCCCTGGCGAGCCTCACGGAGGCGCATGTTGATCACGCCGGCGATGGCGTCCGAACCGTATTGCGCAGAGGCGCCGTCCCGCAGCACTTCGACCCGGTCGATGGCGACGGTGGGGATGGAATTCAGGTCGACGGCGGCCGATCCGCGGCCAATCGAGCCGTTGACGTTGACCAGCGCGGAGGCGTGGCGACGCATGCCGTTCAGCAGCACCAGCGTCTGGTCGGGCGCGAGTCCGCGCAGCGTCGCCGGTCGGACCGAGTCGGTGCCGTCGGTGATGGCCGGGCGCGGGAAGTCGAGGGCCGGAGCGAGGGTGGCCAGGGCCGCGCCGAGTTCGGTCGTGCCCTGGCGCTGCAAAGCCTCGTCGCTGATCACGTCAACGGGCGCGAGGGACTCGAGACGGGTCCGCCCTTCGGTGCGGGTCCCGGTCACTACCAATTCGTCGACTTCGGCGCTGGGGGCAGCGGTCTGGGCCGCAGCTGCGGTCGCCAGCAGGCTTGCGGCCGAAGCGGCTGCGAAAAGCAGGGTGCGATGATTCATGGTTCTCCCCGGAGGCCGCCGGATCATCCCGGTCTGTCGGCCTTCATTCAGGGGAAGCTAGGTAGTCACGGTTTTGACGCAAATGACAAAATTGCAACACGAACATAAGAAAACGGCGCGGAACCGGAGTTCCGCGCCGTTATCCGTCGAGCACTCGACGCCGAAGGCTAGGCCTCGGTGAATTCCTGGGCCATTTGACCCGCGCCGCCTTCGAGCAGATCGGCGGCGGCCTGTTCGGCAGCCACGCGCTCTTCTTCGAACTGGGCGTTGATCACGTCCTCGCCGCGGGCTTGGCGGTCGGCCTCATCCTGGCTGCGGGCGATGTTCAACGTCACGGTGACGGTCACTTCCGAATGGAGGCGAACCTTCACTTCGTGCAGGCCGAGCGTCTTGATCGGCTTGTCCAGCACGACCATCGAACGTTCGATCTTGCCGCCTTCGGCATTGACCGCATCGGCCACGTCGCGACCCGCGACCGAACCGTAGAGCTGACCGCTCTCGCCGGCTTGGCGGATCATGACGTAGGACGTGCCGTCCAGCTTCTCACCGGCGTTACCCGCCGCGGCCTTGGCCTTGGCGTTGCGGGCTTCGATGTCGGCGCGCTGCGCTTCGAAGACCTTCAGGTTCGCGGCGTTGGCGCGGAGCGCCTTCTGGCGGGGCAGCAGGAAGTTGCGGGCGTAGCCGTCTTTGACGTTCACGACGTCGCCGAGGGTGCCCCAGCCTTCCAGCCGTTCGAGCAGAATGACTTTCATCTGTGCCTCTCCCTTACTTCACGACGTAGGGGAGCAGGGCCAGGAAGCGGGCGCGCTTGATGGCCTTGGCCAGTTCGCGTTGCTTCTTGGCCGACACCGCGGTGATCCGCGACGGCACGATCTTGCCGCGCTCGGACACGTAGCGCTGGAGCAGCTTCACGTCCTTGTAGTCGATCTTCGGGGCGTTGGCGCCGGAGAACGGGCAGACCTTGCGGCGGCGGAAGAACGGACGGCGTTGGCCACCCGCGGCGGCGCCAGCGGCGGGAGCCGGGGCGGCGGAGGTTTCGTCAGTCATGTGATGAGCCTCCCTTTCTTAGAATTGCGGGACGTCGTCGCGGCGTTCGCGGTCGCGATCGCGGCGGGCGAGGATCGGCGAGAGCTCCAGGTCGAGCTCGTCGACGCGCACGGTCATGTAGCGCAGCACGTCTTCGTTGATCGACAGCTGGCGTTCCATTTCCTTGACGATGTCGGCCGGGGCGTCGATCGCCAGCAGGGAATAGTGGCCCTTGCGGTTCTTCTTGATCCGATAGGTGAGGTTGCGAAGGCCCCAGTATTCGATCTTCGCGACGTTGCCGCCGCCTTCCTCGATGAGGTGCTTCAGCTGATCGTTGAGGGCTTCGGCTTGCTGCGGCGAGATATCCTGCCGCGAAATGACAACGTGCTCGTAGAGCGCCATGCTTTCCTTCTTCCGTTGTGGGAGGCGGCGCGGCCAGTGGCGGAAGTCCGCTGGCGACGATGGATCTCAGGCGCGGCGACCGGGAGTTTCCCGGTCCATTGGGGTTCCGCGAAGAGACCGCCTTCCGTGAAGAGGCGCGCAAATAGGCGAAAAGCCGAGCGCGGGCAAGGGTTTTCGGCCCAGCGCTCGGCCCAGTCCGACGCTACTTCTTGCCCTTGAGCGCCTTCACAGCGGCCAGGGTCTCGGACACGTGCTCGGTGGGGTCCATCTTGGTGTAGGCGTGCACGATCTGGCCGTTCGAAGCGATCACGTACGAGGTGCGGTCCGACCAGTCCGGCTTCATGGCCAGGACGCTATCGTATTGCTTGGCGATCTTGGCGCCAGGATCGGCCGCGACCGGGAACTTGCCCGAGCACTTCTCGGTGTCGGCCGAGAAGCTGGCCAGCTTGTCCAGGTTGCCGGCCGTCACGCCGATCAGCGTCGCGCCGGCGGCTTTGAACTGCTCGGAGGCGTCCGCGAACATCTTCGCCTCGATGTTGCAGCCCTTCGTCTCGGCGGCCGGGAAGAAGTACAGAACCACCGGCCCCTTCTTTCGCGCGTCCGCCAACGAGAAGTGCAGCGGCTTGCCGGCCTGGTAGCCGTCGGCGGTGAAATCGGGAGCCTTGTCACCGTTCTTCAGGGCCGCGAGGGCGGGCGTGGCGCACAGCGCGGCGAGCGTGGCGGCGGCGATGGCGAGGCGCATGGGCGAGGTTCCTTGAAGCCTGAAAGAGCGGGACAGTTGAATACCCCTGTTTCCTGGGGTGCAAGGGGCGATGGTTATCGCCGGTCACAAAGGCGCGGGGCCGGGTTCTAGGCTTCCGGGCGCACCAGGATCTTCACGTGCGCCTCGGGGTCGCCCAGCGCGGTGAAGGCGCCGGCCACGCCCTCCAGACCGACCTCTCCGGTCACCAGGCCGGTCACGTCGATGACGCCCTCGGCAAGCTGGCGAAGGGTCAGGGCGAACTCTTCGGGCGAGTAGCCGAACACGAAGGTGAGCTCGATCTCCTTGGTGATGGCGATGGAGGGCTCGATCCGGTCGGTCTCCATGCAGACGCCGGCAACCACGATCTGCGCCCCGGCGGGGGCCGCCTCGATCAGCGCCTGCAACACGCCCGGCGCGCCGACGCATTCGAACACGACCGGGCGGGCGATGGCGTTGCCCATCATCTGCATCATCGACTGCGCTGCGCGGCTGCGGGGAACACCGAGCGCCTCCCACCGATCGTGCGGGTTCTCGACCGCGGGATCCACCACGATGTCGGCGCCGAGGCGCTCGGCGGCCGCGCGCCGGCGGGGCGAGAAGTCGGCCGCGATGACCGGACCATGACCCGCGGCCTTCAGCGCCCCGATGACGGCGAGGCCGACGGGGCCACACCCCACCACCAGCGACACCGATTTCGGCTCCAGGCGCGCCTTGGCGAGCGCGTGCGCGCCCACTGCGAAGGGCTCGGTCAGCGCCGCCTTGTCGGTCGGCAAGCCGTTCGGCACCTCAAGCACCATGGCCTCGGTCAGCAGCATCTGCTCCGCGAAACCGCCCGGGAGGCGGTTGGAGAAGCCGAGCATTTCCACGCCGGCGCCGTGCATAGTCACAGGTATGCTCACCACACGGGCGCCCGCCTTGAGCGTCTTGGGCGACCCTGGTCCGTGGTCGAGAATCTCGGCGCAGAACTCGTGGCCGAAGACCGTGTCGGCCGTTGGGTCGAAGCCGTTGTCCAGGCCGCCGGCGCGCCGCGACAGGTCGATCATGTGCTCCATGTGATGCAGCGCGTGGAGGTCCGACCCACAGATCCCGCACGCGAGCGTCTTCACCAGGATTTGGCCGGCGGCGGGTTGCAGATCAGCGATCTCGTCGCAGACCAAGCGCTTGTCGCGTCGGATCACGGCCTTCATGCGTTCACTCCCCAACTCGTCTTTCTTGTACGCGCCGGCTCTATCCCCTAACCCTCGCGCCTCGGAATCACCAGGAACGGGATCGTCATGACCCTCGCGTTTCTCTTCCCCGGACAGGGCAGCCAGGCCGTCGGCATGGGCCAGGACCTGGCAGATGCCTTCGCTTCCGCACGGGAAGTCTTCCAGGAAGTCGACGAGGCGCTGAATCAGAAGCTGTCGGCCCTGATGAAGGACGGGCCCGAGGACCAACTCACCCTCACCGAGAACGCCCAGCCCGCGCTGATGGCCGTCAGCGTGGCGGTGATGCGCACCTTGGAGAAGGAATTCGGTGTTGGCGTCGAAAAGGCCGCCTTCGTGGCCGGTCACAGCCTGGGCGAATATTCCGCCTTGGCCGCAGCGGGCGCGATCAGCCTGTCGGACACCGCGCGGCTGCTGAAGCTGCGGGGGCAGGCCATGCAGCGGGCCGTGCCGGTCGGGCAGGGCGCCATGGCGTCGCTGATCGGCCCGAAGGCCGATCTTGCCCTTGCCGAAGAGGCGGCGAAGGCGGGGTCGGAGGTCGGCGTCTGCGTCGTGGCCAACGACAACAACCAAGGCAATGTCGTGATCTCGGGCGACAAGGCTGCCGTCGACAAGGCCATCGAAAAGGCCAAGGAGCTGGGCGCGCGAGCGATCCCGCTGAACGTATCTGCCCCCTTCCATTGTCCGCTGATGCAGCCTGCGGCGGACGAGATGGCCGAGGCGCTGGCAAGCGCCACGATCCAAAGCCCCCGCGCTCCGCTCGTGGCCAACGTGATCGCGACGCCGACCAATGACCCGGAGGCGATCCGCCGGATGCTGGTCGAACAGGTCACTGGCCGGGTCCGTTGGCGAGAGAGCATGGTCTGGATGGCGGAAACCGGCGGTGTCACCCGCTTCGCCGAGGCCGGCGCCGGCAAGGTGCTGTCCGGTATGGCCAAGCGCATCGCGCCCGCCGCCGAAGCCACGCCGCTGAACGGCCCGGCCGACCTCGAAGCCTTCGCCAAGAGCCTGTGAGAGGGATCATGTTCGACCTGACTGGCAAGGCCGCTCTCGTGACCGGCGCCACCGGCGGCATTGGCGGGGCCATCGCCAAGGCGCTGCACGCCCAGGGCGCGCACGTCGTGCTCTCCGGCACCCGCGAACCGGTGCTGCAAGAGCTGGCGGCGACGCTGGGCGAGCGCGTTTCGGTAGCGGCGGCGAACCTTTCGGACGCCGCCGCCGTGGACGGACTGATCGAAGCCGCCGAGGGGGCGGCCGGCGCGCCGATCGACATCCTGGTGGCCAACGCGGGCATCACCAAGGACGGGCTGCTCATGCGGATGAAGGACGAGGACTGGGAGACAGTCCTCAAGGTCAATCTCGAGAGCTATTTCCGCCTCAGCCGCGCGGCGATGCGTGGGATGATGAAGCGCCGCTTCGGCCGGATCATCGGCATCACCTCCGTCGTGGGCGTGATGGGCAATCCGGGCCAAGCGAACTACGCGGCATCGAAAGCCGGCATGATCGGCTTTTCCAAGGCGCTGGCCCAGGAGGTGGCGACTCGGGGAATCACCGTGAACTGCGTCGCGCCGGGCTTCATCGAGAGCCCGATGACCGATGCCCTGAACGAGCAGCAGAAGGCGGCCATCCTCGGAACGATCCCGGCTGGAAAGCTTGGCTCGGGGGGTGACGTGGCGGCCGCGTGCGCCTATCTGGCCTCCGACGAGGCCGGATACGTCACGGGCCAGACCCTGCACGTCAACGGCGGCATGGCGATGATCTGACTATCGCCAAGCCTGGGGGGAACATGCTACCCGGCCCCCGAATTCGATCACCAAGGCGACAGTTGACTTCAACCTCACCGTCGTCGATGCAAGCACTGACTAAGCCCTGAGGGACCTACTCAAATGTCCGACGTCCTTGAACGCGTCCGTAAGATTGTCATCGAGCATCTCGACGCCGACCCCGAGAAGGTCACCGAGAAGGCTTCCTTCATCGACGACCTGGGCGCCGACAGCCTCGACAACGTCGAGCTGGTGATGGCGTTCGAAGAAGAGTTCGATATCGAAATCCCCGACGACGCCGCGGAGCACATCCAGACGGTCGGCGACGCCGTGAAGTTTATTCAAGAGCGTCTGGGCGGCTGAGGCCGTTTCTTCACGCACTGGATCAAGAGCCGCCGCGTCCCTGGGTCGTTCGAGCCCGATGGCGCGGCGGTTTTCGTTTCTGAGGTAACGCCATGCGTCGAGTCGTCGTCACCGGCATTGGGCTCCTGACCCCGCTGGGGCAGGGCACGGAGCTGAGCTGGAAGAAGCTCCTGGAGGGCAAGTCCGGGGCCGGGAACATCACGGCCTTCGACGTGTCCGACTACGCCTGCAAGGTGGCCTGCGAAGTGCCGCGCGTCGACGGGCGCGGGGGCGGCGGGCCCGACGTCGAGGGCTCGTTCGACCCCGACCAGACCCTGTCGGCGAAGGACCGCCGCCGGGTCGACGACTTCATCCTCTACGGAATCGCCGCCGCCGACGAGGCGGTGAAGGATTCGGGCTGGCAGCCCGAGGACGACGAGGGCCGCGAGCGCACCGGCGTCATGATCGGCTCGGGCATCGGCGGCCTCGGCACCATCGCCGAAACGGCCATCGAGCTGCACGAGAAGGGCCCGCGCCGCGTCAGCCCGTTCTTCATCCCCTCGGCGCTGATCAACCTGGTCTCGGGCCAGGTCTCGATCCGCTACGGATTCAAGGGCCCGAACCACGCGGTGGTGACGGCCTGCGCCACGGGCGCCCACGCCATCGGCGACGCCTGCCGCCTGATCAAATACGGCGACGCCGACGTGATGATCGCCGGCGGAGCCGAGGCCAGCGTGGTGCCGGTGGGCATCGCCGGATTCATCGCCTGCCGGGCCATGTCGACCGGCTTCAACGAGCAGCCCGAGAAGGCCAGCCGCCCCTACGACAAGGACCGCGACGGCTTCGTCATGGGCGAGGGCGCCGGCATCGTGGTGCTGGAGGAGCTGGAGCACGCCAAGGCGCGCGGAGCCAAGATCTACGCCGAGGTCATCGGCTACGGCCTGGCGGGCGACGCCTACCACATCACGGCCCCGGCCGAGGATGGCGACGGCGGCTTCCGGGCCATGAAGGCGGCCATCAAGGACGCCGGCATCCAGCCCTCGGACATCGACTACATCAACGCCCACGGCACCTCGACGCCGCTGGGCGACGAGATCGAGCTGGGCGCCGTCGAGCGGCTGCTGGGCAATGCGGCGGCCAAGGCCACCATGAGCTCGACGAAGTCGGCCACCGGCCACCTGCTGGGCGCGGCCGGCGCCATCGAGGCGGCGTTCACCTGCCTGGCGATCCGCGACCAGGTGGCGCCGCCGACCATCAACCTGGACAACCCCTCCGTCGAGACGGCCATCGACCTGGTGCCCCACAAGGCCAAGCCGATGGAGATCAATGTGGCGCTGTCGAACAGCTTCGGCTTCGGCGGCACCAACGCCTCGGTGATCTTCAAGAAATACGCGTGAGCCGACGCCGGATCAGCAAGCGGGCCGCGGGCGGGGGCGCGCTGATCGCCCTGGGCCTGGCCATCCTGCTCGCGCTGGCCGGCGTGTGGACCTACGCGGGGCCCGGCCCCAAGGCGCCGACGGGCGAGGCGACCGTGGTGGTGCTGGAGCGCGGCTCAGGCGTCAGCCAGATCGGGCGGGCGCTGGAGAAGGCCGGGGTGATCTCCTCGGCGGGCCTGTTCGCGGTGGCGGCCCGGCTGAGCGGCGCGGCGTCCGAGCTGAAGGCGGGTGAGTACGAGTTCGCCTCGGGCCGGTCGATGGCCCGGGTGCTGGCCGACATCCGCGCCGGCAAGGTGGTGCGCCGGGCGATCACCATTCCCGAAGGCTGGACCAGCGGCATGGTGCTGGACGCGGTGAACGCCTCGCCGGTGCTGACCGGGACAGCCGCCGAGCCCCCCGAGGGCTCGATCCTGCCCGACACCTACGACGTCCAGCGGGGCGAGAGCCGCGAGGCCGTGATCCAGCGGATGCGCGACGCGCATGACAAGCTGCTGGCGGAGCTGTGGGCCGCGCGCCAGCCGGGCCTGCCGCTCAGCTCGCCCCAGGAGGCGGTGACCCTGGCCTCGATCGTCGAGAAGGAGACGGGCGTGGCCTCGGAGCGGCCGCGGGTGGCGGCGATCTTCATCAACCGCCTGCGCGCCGGCATGCTGCTGCAGAGCGACCCGACGATCATCTACGGTCTCACCAAGGGCCGGCCGCTGGGCCGCGGCATCCGCGCCTCGGAACTGGCGGCGGACAGCCCGTGGAACTCGTACAAGGTCGCGGGCCTGCCGCCGGGACCGATCGCCAACCCGGGCCGCGACGCCCTGGCGGCGGTGCTCAACCCGCCGAAGACCGACGAGCTCTATTTCGTGGCGGACGGCACGGGCGGCCACGCCTTCGCCACCACCTACGAGGCGCACACCAAGAACGTCGAACGCTGGCGCGCCATCGAACGCGAACGCGCGAACGGAGGACGCTGAATGCCGATCTCGGGGATGACGGGGTTCGGGCGGGCCGAGGGCGCGCATGCGGGCTGGACCTGGGCGGTCGAGGCGCGGAGCGTCAATGGCCGGAACCTGGAGGTGCGGTTCCGGGGCCCGCCGGGGTTCGAGAGCCTGGAGCGGACGGCGCGGGAGGGCGCGCAGGGGCGCTTCCAGCGCGGCAACATCAGCGTGGGCGTGCAGGCCAAGCGCAGCGAAGGCGCGGTGGCGGTGCGGGTCAATGTGGAGCAGCTGGAACGCTACCTGACGCTGGGCGCGCCGTTCATGGCCGACGGCCGGATCATGCCGCCCAGCCTGGACGGCCTGCTGGCCCTGCGGGGCGTGATCGAGGCCGACGACGCGGGGCTGGAGCCCGAGGCGCAGGCCGAGCTGGAGGCGGCGATCGGCGGCTCCATCGCCCTGGCCCTGGACGGACTGCTGACCGCGCGGCGCGAGGAGGGACGGGCGCTGCTGTCGGTGCTGTCGGCGCAGGTGGACCGGATCGGCGACCTGGCGGACCAGGCGCGCGAGACGGCGGCCGGCCAGCCGGCGGCGATCAAGGCCCGCTTCGAGACGCGGCTGAAGGAGCTGGCCGGCGAGGCGGCCAGCGAGGAGCGGATCGTGCAGGAGGCCGCCGCCATGGCGGTCAAGGCCGACGTGCAGGAGGAACTGGACCGGCTGTCGGGCCACGTGGACGCCGCGCGCGGTCTCTTGGCCTCGGATGCGGCGGTGGGGCGCCGGCTGGACTTCCTCACGCAGGAATTCATGCGCGAGGCCAACACCCTTTGCTCGAAGTCGCAGACGGGCGCCTTGACGACGGTCGGCCTGGACCTCAAGGCCACCATCGAGCAGTTCCGCGAGCAGGTGCAGAATGTGGAGTAGCCTCCCGCCGCCGGCGATCGGTTCAACCACGAAAAACACGAAAGGCACGAAAGCGCCGCGGCTGTCTGACGGTGCGGGGTCAGACCCTTTCTTTCGTGTTTTTCGTGTCTTTCGTGGTTCAAGTATGGGTCGCTGCGCGACCGGAGGGGCTTAGTTGACGCCGGACGACCATCATAAGCCCTGGGAGACGGTGCGGCGGGGGCTGCTCTTGCTGGTGTCGAGTCCGGCGGGGGCGGGGAAGACGTCGCTGACGCGGCGGCTGGTGGCCGACCATTCGGACCTGACGCTCTCGATCTCGGCGACCACGCGCGCGGCGCGGCCGGGCGAGGAGGAGGGGCGCGAGTACTATTTCAAGACCCGCGCCGAGTTCGAGGGGATGATCGCCGCCGGCGAGTTCCTCGAGTGGGCCACGGTCAACGGCAACTATTACGGCACGCCCAAGGCCCCGGTGATGGCGGCGCTGGAAGCCGGCCACGACGTGCTGTTCGACATCGATTGGCAGGGGGCGCAGCAGATCGCGGAAAAGGCGCCGGAAGACAGCGTGCGCCTGTTCATCCTGCCGCCCGCCTGGGACGACCTGGAGCGCCGCCTGCGGGCGCGCGCCCAGGACACCGAGGAGACCATCGCCGCCCGCCTTGAGCTGGGCCGCGAGGAGATCCAGCACTGGGCCGAGTACGACTACGTCATCGTCAACAAGAACTTCGACCGCGCCTATGCCGACCTGGGCCACATCTATCGCGGCGAACGGATGAAGCCGGGGCGCAACTCGTGGCTGCCGGGCTTCGTCGAAGACCTGCTGGCCGAGGCGGCGAAGGCCGACGCGCCGGCCGAGCCGCCGCCCGTGAAGTCACCGCTGCTGCGGCCGGTGCAGAAGTAGGCCGGGCGCCGTTGGCGCGTCAGCGCCCGGCAAGATCAGACCAATGACCGCGCCTGCGGCGCGGCTTGGCCGGAAGGCAGAGGGCGCTAGGCGAGCGCCAGCGCGCGGCGACGGCGCAGCATGGCGCCGGTGGATCCCAGGCCCAGGATCATCAGCGCCCAGGTTCCGGGCTCGGGCACGGCGGCGAGATCGCTGACGCGGATGTTGTCAAAATGGGCCTGGGTGTCGACCGTGAACCATTGCAGGCCGCCCAGGTTGAGGTCGGCCGTCTGAAGACCGCGCGCGCCGTCGAAGGCCAGCGTCCGGCTGGACTGGGTCTTCCCGTCGGACCAGGTGAGCTTGAACGTCGAGCCCGGGGCGCCGCTGTTGGCGAGGTCGCCGAAGTCGAAGGACAACAGGTTGAACAGGGCGCCGTCGACGCGGCGGACCTTGGTGACGCCGCTGGCGATGGTGGTCAGCGCCGCACCGTCGGGATCGGCGTTGTAGACGTGGTTCATGGCCAGGATCGCCAGGCTGTTCGCGCCGAGCGAGTTGGTGAACTCGAAGCCCCCGCTGATCACGCTGGAATAGTAGTCGGCGCCGTACGGCCCGGGCTTGGTGTGGGCGAACTCGTCGAAGTCGATGACGGTGACGGCGGCCTGGGCCTGCGAGGCGGCGCCGAGCAGGGCGGCCGCGGCGAGGGCGAGGGTGACGGATTTCATGATGGCTCCTGAGGTTGGAGCCTGGTTGAAGCGGCGGCAGGCGCCGCGCCTCCAGCCGCTCCGCGACGAATGGACCACCTGAACGACGGACGCCCGGTCCGCTTCGCCTGCGCGGCGAGCGCGTCGCGCGCCAGGCGAACCGTGGCGCGGGTCGGCTATCCTGCGGCGGATTCGGCGGAGGGCGTGGCGTGCAGGCGGTGACGGTGGCGGACCTGGAGGGCGAGGTGGGCTCGGCGCTGCTGGCGCTGAACAACGCCCACGCGCAGGAACTGTCGTGGCTGGAGCCGCAGAAGCTGGCGGCCATGGTGGGCGAGGCGTTTCTGGCGCGGCGGGTGGGCCTGGACGACGCCCTGCTGATCGCCTTCGACCAGGACGCCGCCTACGACAGCCCGAACTTCCTGTGGTTCCGCGACCGCTACGACCGCTTCGTCTACGTGGACCGCATCGTGGTGGCGGAGGCGGCGCGCGGCCGGGGGCTGGCGCGGGCGCTGTACGAGACCCTGTTCGACGCCGCGCGGGCGGCCGGGCATGTGCGGGTGGTGTGCGAGGTCAATTCCGACCCGCCGAACCCGGCGTCGGACGCGTTCCACGCGGGGCTGGGGTTCGTGGAGGTGGGGGCCGCGGTGCTGCCGGAGGGCGGCAAGGCGGTGCGGTATTTTGAGCGGGGGGTTTAAGGGGGAGTGGGGGACGTTCCCCGAGCCCGCTTCCTACACGCTACGCGCAGACGATTGTGCCCACGGCATCCGCCCAACGGGGCGGCCCGCTGGTAGAACATGTGAATCTAAAGGGTTGGCGAGGTTGCCCCCACCCCGCCTGCCAACCAGATTGATCGGGCGGTCGCTAGATCGCGGGGAGGTAAGCGTTTCGCTACGATGCGCGCATGTCGAATCGGATCTTTGTCGACACCAACTGCTTCATTCACCTCCGTGACCTGAAGGATCTCCCCTGGGCGGATCTACGGTCCGGCGATGTCGAAGTTCTCGTCGCCCCGATCGTTGTCGACGAACTGGATCGGCTGAAGGTTGAGAAGAGTGGGCGAATCCGCGATCGGTGTCGGGCGGCCCTCAAGCAAATCCTTTCCGCTTCAGCCGAGCCAGGGATGCGAATCCAGCTTCGGAAGACGCCGAACGCCGTGTGGTTGGTCGTCGCCGTGGCTCCGCGGGTGGATTGGTCGGCATTCCCGCGACTCGATCCGACGAGGCCCGATGATCAGCTCGTGGCGGCAGCGCTCAGTGAGCCCGGAGCCGAGCCGGCATCACTGCTGAGCTTCGACGCCGGACCGATCATTCGCGCGCGCAACGTTGGCCTGAACGCCTACCGGGCACCGGACTCTTGGGCGTTGCCACCGCAACAGGACCAGGCTGAGCAAAGGATCGCCAAGTTAGAAAGGGATCTCGCCGCAGCGAAATCTACGCGTCCTGTTTTGGAAGCCGGGTTTTGCGACGCGGCAGACGGCCAGCTGCGTCTCTTGATTCCGCAGCTGCCGCCTTTGTCGCTGCAAGTACAGGAGCGGCTGCTGGCCGAGGTGCGGTCGAGGCTGCCTCGCCAGCATGTCAAAGCAGACCGTCGTGAGCCTTGGGATATCGGCGGATCCTTCGGCACAATAACCGAGTATGCTGTCGATAAGTACTATGCCGAATACGACGCTTTCATCGAGAAATCGCGGATGCAGTTTGCGCGATTGCACGAACTTATGACGAGGGCGCTGCGGTTTGGCGAGGTGCGCTATGAAATCTACAACAGCAGCCACGTGACTGCCGTCAATCTTCGGACGGCCATTACCTGTTCGCAGGGGCTCGCGCTCTTCGGAGACCGCTCCGGCATGGAGAGCTACGGTGGGTCGCTCCCGCGCATCCACAGGCCTAAAGCCCCACAGCGCTATGAGCTCCCCATGTTTCACCGTCCCTTGGCCGATCTGCGGGAGCCGCGCCGAGACCCGACCGGATTCTACTGGCTCGAAAAGCCGACTGGCGAACGTGAGGCAGTCCTGACTTGTGAAGAATTCCGTCCAGAACAGCGGCGCGTGAAAGCCGTATTTGTCGTCGGCCCCGACGACGCGGGAGGGGCCATCGATCTTGAGATCAGCGCGACGAATATGGCGAAGCCCATAGTTGCTAGTGCGACCTTAAGCTTTGAACCCGGATTGGCGGATTGGAGCACGCCTGCCGTAGTTCGTCGGCTTCCGACTTGGATGGCCGATCTCATCGAGGAGGAGATGGGCAAGCCTAAAGAGTGACCACTTCGGTCGAGCCCCATATGAGCCAGCGCCACAGTCGGCGCCAGTCAGACTCCAAGCCACTGCAATCCACCGGGAAGTTCGTCGACGGCGTAGTCAACCTGCAGCACGCGGCGGTGTGTTGCCACTGACGCCCTTTCGGACGCGTGTAGCATTGGGGTGGCATAGGTCCAGACGTCGCCGGCCTCAGCGAGACACATCGCGATGCCGCACTCGCTCACGACACCTCGAATATCAGCCTCGGGGATCCTGCCAAGACGATGCGAGCCGGGCGCAACGAGCAGTGGGGCGTTCGTCTCAGGCACCGCGTCCAGATGGACACGCAATGTGAGCATGCGCTCCAGCACCTCGAAGGGTGGCGCGACATGCAACGCGCCGTGTTTGCGCGTCCAAGGTCCGAAGCCGTCAACATCCATGCGCTCACGCACCGCCACCACGCGGTCTTGATGCCACGCCAACGACCAGTTCGCCGTTGGAGTCTTATCGAAGAGAATGGCCCGGACGGGCTGGGCAGACTCACCCAGCCATCGCGCTTCGAGGGATCCGATCGGGCCGTCGCTCGCAAGGAAGGGCAGCAGGTCTCCCACGCCGAAGAGCCTCACGCCAGCAACGTTGTGCGGTTGGCCCGCAAGCACCCGTTCCAAGGCAGCAAGAGTGGAACTGTCGAGCACTTGTGAAGATAACTCGGCACCATCTCGACCGAGTTCAAGTTGAGCGTGCGGCGGAGGCATGCGGCTGCTTACCGCCCCGCCGCGGCTTGCTCAACGAAGGTTCGTTTCCCGCCGCGTACCCAAGTTCGGGAACTGGCGCATGGACGTTGCCATCCAGTCGGCCCGCCGCAGCATGCCAGCCTCTTCCGCTTCCTCAAGGACGGCCCTGGCGGGCCGCCGCTGGGGCGGTTGGTCCGGGGGCCGGCCCAATCCTTGACCAATCTCCAGAGGCTGGCAGGGGCTGACCATGGCCTTCAGGGTGGGGTGCGTCCTGAAGGACGCGCCTTTCACACCCAACCGCTCGTCATGGCCGGGCCTGACCCGGCCATCCATTCCAGAGTCCGCGCAGCGCGCGTCATGCCGGCCGAGAGCGTCGCTTGGATGGCCGGGTCAGGCCCGGCCATGACGAGGCGAGTGAGGGCTCAGTACGGCTCGCAGGCGAGGCCGTCGCCGTCGCCGTCCTGGTGGGGCGAGTAGGCGGGGGAGCCGGCGGGGATGTCGTAGACGCCGGCGGCGTGGGCGGCGGCGCAGGTGCGGAAGGGGCGGTCGAGGTCGGGCGCCGGTGCGGGCTGGGGCGGGGGAAGGGTGCGCTCCAGCAGCGGGGCGGTTTCCACAGGCGTGTCGGACGGGATGGCGGCTGCGGCCGCCGGTGCTTGCGCGGTGGGGGGGAAGCGGGCGGCGAGGGCGGGGCGGACGTCGGGGTAGAGGCTGTCGAGGCCCAGGGCGATGACCGTGAGGCAGGCGGCCCAGTAGGCGACGAGCAGGCGCCGTCCGAGGCGCGCCAGGGGGCCCCGGGCGGCCTGCCGCTCAGCCTGGCGGAAGCGGCGTTGCAGCTGGCGCGCGCGCTGGGCGCTGCCGGGGCCTTCGAGGGCGCGAAGCGGTGTGGTGCGGGTGTTCACGCGGCAAGGTTGTGGTTGCGCTGGGTAAGGGGGCGTGAACGGGAAGGGTTAAGTGCGGGGAGACATGCCGGCGGCGAGGCTTGCCCCCTCCGCCATCCGAGCTCCAGCCGACCTGCGCCGGCCTCGGCGGGCGGTCGGCCAGCGTCGTCTTTTCCGGAGCGGTCGGGAGGCGCGCCGCAGCGCGCCTCCCGGATGCGATCAGCCGTGGCTCATGTGGGTGGTCACCGGCGCAGGGCCGGCTTCCGCCAGGAACAGCTCGTCCTTCACCTGAAGCTTGCGGCGCTTGAGGTCGCTGAGGATCAGGGCGTCGGGCTTGGCCCGGCGTTCCTCCTCGCGGATCAACTGCTTCAGCTCGCGGTGAAGGTTGCGAAGACGCCAGATGCGATGATGGTTCATTTGCTCCTCCGATGTGGAGGCGCGCCTAGAGCCCGCTGGGCTGCTTAGGGGGAGAGGCTTTGCTCACCGGGCCCCAGGCGCACCTGTGCGGTCCGACATCACGATCGTCGTCGATCGTCAGAGGGGCCCGGTCCCGCGTCGATGACATCGGAAGCTCGTCGGAGCTTCGCAAGACCCGAGGCGGCAAAAAATTTCGAGGTCTGGCGCGGGCGGGGGGCGGTCGACGGGATCCGCCGTCGCCGTCCTGGCGGGGCGCGCAGGCGGGGGCGGCTGTCGGTGAGGCGTTATGTTCGTCATTTGTTCTTGACATTCGCGCGCGGATCTGCGAGATTTCTGTCAGCGTTGTGACGTGCGCCTGGGGCCCTGGGGTCCGCGCGCGACGGCGGGTTTTCAGGGACATGGCGATGACGAACGGAAGCGTGGCGCGCAGGCGCTATGAGCGGTCGGCGTATGTGCGGAAGGTGGCGCTGACGCAGCAGGCCTGCGCGCGCATCGAGGCGGGGGAGAGCGTGGCCGACGTGTGCCGCGATCCGACGATGCCGCAGCGGTCGACCTTCGTGTCGTGGCTGCTGGCCAATCCGGAACTGAACGAGATGATGGAGGCTGCGAAGGCCCGCGCGGCCGAGCGGTTTCCGCCACGGCGGCGCTGTCACCGCTGGAACCCCAAGCTGGCCGCGGAGGTGCTGTCGCGCGTGGCGGAGGGGCGGGGGCTGCGCGAGGTGTGCGCCGAGCCGGACATGCCGGTGGTCTCGACCGTCATGCGGTGGCTGGACGAGCGGCCGGAGTATGCCGAGGCCTATGGCCGGGCGCGGGCGGCGCAGGCGGACCGGCTGTTCGACCTGGCCTGGCGGATCGCGTGCGACGCGACGGAGGACACCGTGCCGACGGCGCGGCTGAAGATCCAGACGCTGAAGTGGCGGGTGACGCGGCTGTCGCCGCGCAAGTACGGGCGGGCGGCGGACCTGGAAGCCGTGGCGGCGGCGCGGATCGCGGCGGCGGCGGCGGAAGCGGCGGCGCGGGCGGCGGCGCGGCCGGTGTTCGAGGTGCGCCACTTCGCGGTGACGCCGGAGAAGAAGGTGCTGGACGTGACGGGCGCCGTGCGCGGCCTGCCGCAGGCGGAGGCCGACGGCATCAAGGCGCAGGTGCGCTCGGGGGCGCTGAGCGAGGCGGAGGTGGCGACCATGAACGCGGCGGCCAACGCGGCCTTTCGGGCGGCGCTGCGGGGTTGCGCGGGATAGGGCGGCGTGCTCGCCTCGGCCCGGCGCGGGGGATTGGCTTTGCAGGAAGCGGGAGCGGCGGGCGAGACGGCGGCGGGGCTGGCGGGCGTGGCGGTGACGCCGCTGGTGCTGGCGGCGCTGGTGGTCGTGGCCGGGGTGTTCGTGTTCCGCTGGCAGCGGATCGAGCGGGGTCGGGCGGCGCAGGCTGGCGCGGCGGGCGGGCGGCGGTGGCCGGGGCCGGCGGACCTGGCCATCGGGGCGGTGGCGAACTTCTTCGACACCCTGGGCGTGGGGGCGTTCGCCACCACGACGGCGGCGTTCAAGCTGCTGCGGCGCGTGCCGGACGAACTGATCCCCGGCACCATGAACGTGGGCCACG
Source organism: Phenylobacterium sp. FG114 (assembly GCF_057809855.1). Taxonomy (NCBI): domain Bacteria; kingdom Pseudomonadati; phylum Pseudomonadota; class Alphaproteobacteria; order Caulobacterales; family Caulobacteraceae; genus Phenylobacterium; species Phenylobacterium sp. FG114. The sequence goes on from NZ_JBMDKU010000004.1 coordinate 89,823, forward strand.
CCCTGGCCACCGTGGCGCAGGCGCTGATCTTCATCGCCGTGGTCAAGGTGGAGCCGCTGACCCTGGTGAGCATGATCGCCGCGGCGGTGGCGGGGGCCTGGCTGGGCGTGGGCTTCGTGGCGCGGGCGCCGCGGCGGGTCCTGCAGGCGGCCATGGGGCTGGCGCTGCTGGTGGCGGCGGGGCTGTTCCTGGCCAGCGTGCTGGGCGTGATGCCGGCGGGCGGCGAGGCCGAGGGGCTGTCGGGCGGCAAGCTGGCATTCGCGGTGGCGGCCAACTTCGGGCTGGGGGCGCTGATGATGCTGGGGATCGGGCTCTATGCGCCGTGCCTGATCCTGGTGAGCCTCTTGGGGATGAGCCCGCTGACGGCGTTTCCGATCATGATGGGGTCGTGCGCCTTCCTGATGCCGGTGGGCGGCTGGCGCTTCGTGGCCAGCGGCCGCTACAGCCTGCCGGCGGCGCTGGGGCTGGCGCTGGGCGGGATCCCGGCGGTGCTGGTGGCGGCCTATGTGGTCAAGTCGCTGCCGCTGGACGGGCTGCGGCTGCTGGTGGTGGTCGTGGCGACCTATGCGGCGGTCAGCATGCTGTGGTCGGCGCGGCGGGAGGCTTCGGAGGGCGCTTGACACTGACCGGTGGTCAGTAGTTAATGACCTGAGGTCATTAGCGGGTTTTCCGATGGGCAGACCAGTGCGGCGGCGTCTCCAGCCCGAGGCGCGGAAGCTGGAGATCGTCGAGGCGGCGGAGCGGCTGCTGCAGGCCCACGGGACGCGGGTGCGCGTCGAGGACGTGGTGCGCGAGGCGGGCGTCGCGAAGGGCACGTTCTTCCTCTACTTCCCCACCTGGGACGACCTGCTGGAGACCGTTCGCGCGCGGCTGGTGGCGGCATTCGACGCGGCCTATCCGCTGCCCACCGAGGTGGAGCGCCCGGTGGACTGGCCGGGCGTGCTGGACGGCCTGGCGGCGGCCTACGTCGACTTTGCGAGCGCCCGCCAGGGGATCGGCCAGGCGCTGTTCCATTCCGAGTTCGCCGAGCGCCGGGGGGTGGGCGACAACGCCGTGACGCGGCTGTCGGCGATCATCCGGGCGGGCCAGGAGGCGGGCGCGTTCGCCCCGGTGGATCCCGACCCCACGGCGCGGCTGCTGTTCGCCGCCATCGACGAGGCGCCGCGGGCGGTGGCGGGCGGCGCGGACCGCGACGCGACCCTGGCGGCGCTGAAGACCCTGTTGCGGCGCACGCTGGCGCCGGAAGCTTGAGGAGGATCCTATGAGCGAGACCTCGGTGAACGTGCGGTACATGGTCGGCGACGTGCAGGCGTCGGTGGACTGGTACGTGGGGCATTTCGGCTTTGCCGTGCAGCTGAACGCGGCGCCGGCCTTCGCCTCGGTGGAGAAGGGCGCGCTCAGGGTGCTGCTGAGCGGGCGGGCGAGCTCGGCGGGGCGGCCGATGCCCGACGGCCGCCAGCCCGAGCCGGGGGGCTGGAACCGCTTCCAGCTCGTCGTCGAGGACATCGAGGGCGAGGTCGCGCGGCTGCGGGGCCGGGGCGTGGCGTTCCGCAACGAGATCCTGAAAGGCCCGGGCGGCCAGCAGATCCTGGCCGAGGACCCGTCGGGCAATGTGGTGGAGCTGTTCCAGCCCGCCGCCCAGGGCTGAAGCCTAGAACGGCACGACGCAGGTGACGCCGCCGCGAACATTGCCGGTCTCGCCCATGGCGTCGATGTCGCCGGCGGCGCGGACGCGGCAGCCCTTGGCGGGGCGGCGGGAGAGGAAGGGTTCGGGATTCTCGGCGTAACGTCCGGTCGGGTCGAGGTGGAGCCGCGCGGGCGGAGGCGTCGCGGCCCAGTGGCGGGTCTCACAGCGCTCGCGCTCGTCGCGGGAGAGCCCGGGCCGATCGCAGCCCGCGAGGCCGCGCAGCGCCTGGCGGGCGCGGGCGGACGGGTCGTCGGCGAGGGCAGCGGGGCCGGGCAGGACCGGGGCGGGGTCGGGCTGCGGCACGGCGATGCGGGGCGCGACCGTGGTCTCTCGAGGCTCGCGGCGGACCGACAGGCGACGCGGCGGCGTCCGGCGGTCGGCCCGGAGCGGCGGCGGCACGAGGGTGACCTGCAGGATCGGGCCCTCCGCATAGGCGGGCGCGCACCAACTCGCCCAGTAAGCGTGACCGTGACAACCGCAAGATGAACCGAACCTGAAACCGGTCTTCAGCCAGGCGGCAGCGGAGTCGTGGGAGCCCTTCGCCATCGACGCGAAGATGGAGGGTTCGAGAGATGACCTGGCGCAAACTGGTGATGGCGGCGGCGGTGGCGGCGGTGGCGATCCCGTCGGCGGCGATGGCGCACGACCACGGGCGGGGACACGGGCGCGGGCATCACAAGCACGAGCGCGTCTATCGCTATTACGACGAGCGGCCGGTCTATTACCGCGAGAGCTATGCGCCGCCGCGGGCCTATCAGCGCGAGCGCTATGTGGAGCCGCGGCGCGCCTACCGCAGCTGCCGCTCGGGCGGGACGACGGGCCTGATCGTGGGCGGGGCGGCCGGCGCGCTGCTGGGCCGCGAACTGGACGGCGGCCGCAACCGGGCGACCGGCACGATCCTGGGCGCCGCGGCCGGCGGGCTGCTGGGCCGCGAGATCGATCGCAAGGACCGCTGCTAGCGGAACATGTCCAGCAGCATGGGGCCGACGTAGACCAGCACCAGCAGCAGCATCCCGATGACCATGAGGCGGCCGAAGAGCTTGTTGCGGCGGTCGCGGGCGGCGTCGGGGTCTGCGTGGGGATCTGGGCGGTTCTCGGTCATGGCGGGCTTCTAGCACTCAGGTGGGTGGGATGTCCGCCGTGTCGGCCGAACTTCCGCGGGCTGGGGGCTTGCTGGACCAGGCCGCGCCGGCGGCGGCGGCCATGACGGCCGTCACCCCGAGCAGTTGGGCCGGCGCCAGCCGTTCGTGCAGCATGAGCAGGCCCGCGAGCGCGCCGAAGGCCGGCTCCAGGCTGGTGAGCACGGCGAAGGTGCGGGCCGGCATGCGCGGCAGGGCGTACATCTCGAGGCTGAACGGGATCGCCGTCGAGATCAGCGCGACCGCCAGCGCCAACGGCAGCAGGCGCGGGTCGAGCAGGGCGTCGAGGCCGGCGTGCTGCACCCCCACCGGCACGACGACGAGGGTGGCGATGCCCACCGCCACGGCCGGGGTCGCGTGGCCGAAGGCGCGGCTGGCGGCCTGACCCCAGACGATGTAGGCGGCCCACGACGCGGCGGCGGCGAGCGCGAAGCCCACGCCCAGCAGGTCTAGCCGCGTCGGCCCATCGGCGGCGATGTCGTGACCCACCAGGCCCCAGACCCCGGCGGCGGCCAGCGCGGCCCAGACGAGGTCGCCCGCGCGGCGCGAATGGGCGATGGCGACGCCCAGCGGCCCCAGGAACTGCAGCGCGATGGCCACGCCCTGAGGCAGGCGGCCGATGGCCAGGTAGAAGAAGAGGATGGCCCCGGCGGTGGCGAGGCCCAGGCCGATCATGGGCGCCAGGGCCTTCGACCCCGGCCAGTTGCGCCACGGCCGCAGCACCGCGATCAGCATGGCGGCCCCCAGCACCAGGCGCAACGCGGCGGCGCCCTGGGCGCCCACGGCGGGAAACAGGCCCTTGGCCAGCGCGGCGCCCACCTGGAACGCGCAGGTGGCGCCGATGACGGCGGCGAACGGCAGGATCAGGGCAAGGGCGTCCGCCCGGGTCCGACTCATGGCGCCAGGATGGGGGGCGCGACGGCGGGGCGGAAGGTCTCGTTCGGCCGGGAGGGCGGGGCCGCGCTCAGCCCGGCTCGCAGGCCAGGCCGTTGTTGTTGCCGTCCTGCTCGGGGGCGTAGGCGGGGGAATCCTTGGGGATGCTGAAGACGCCGGCCTCGTGGGCGGCCTCGCAGCTGGGATAGGGGCGGACCGGCAGGTCCTCGTGGAGGGCGTGGTTCAGGCTGGGACGGACGACCGGGTACATGCGGTCGAGACCGAGGCCGATGGCGAACAGGCAGAGCGCGAGGCAGGCGATCAGCACGGCGTCGACGGCGCCGAGGACGATGTGGCGCCCGCGGCTGCGGGCCCCGATCTGGCGCAGCCACGCCTGGTAGAGCCGCCGCTGGAGGGCGACGGTCTCGGGACCTTCGGGGGTCGGGATCGACAGGGGCTGCATAGTCACGCTTGCAAGATCGCCCACGATGGAAAAGGCGTGGTGAAAGCCGTTGGTTAAATCGCGAGGCTAGTTGTCGCAGGCGGGGCGCGGGCTTGGTACACGCGGGCGCAGTCGCCGCGTCACGGAGGTCGCCAGATGGACATCATCCAGCAGCATCGGACCCAGGGCGGGACCCTGGCCTATGGCCGACACGACAGCGCCGCCACCGGCACGCCGATGAAGCTGTCGGTGTTCACGCCGCCGGGCGCGGGGCCTTTCCCGGTGCTCTACTGGCTGTCGGGCCTGACCTGCACCGAGGACAACTTCACCACCAAGGCCGGCGCCTATGCGGCCGCCGCCGAGCACGCGATGATGATCGTGGCGCCCGACACCAGCCCCCGGAACCATGGGGGCGGCGAGGGCGTGGCGGACGATCCGGCCTACGACCTGGGGCAGGGGGCCGGCTTCTACGTCGACGCCACCGAGGCGCCCTGGACGCCGCACTTCCGGATGGAGAGCTATGTCACCCGCGACCTGATCGCGGCGGTGGAGGGCGCGTTTCCGGCGGCGGCGGGCCAACGCGGCATCTTCGGCCATTCCATGGGCGGGCACGGGGCGCTGACGCTGGCGCTGCGCCATCCCGACCTCTACCGCTCGGTCTCGGCCTTCGCCCCGATCGTGTCGCCGACCCGGTGCGACTGGGGCCGCAAGGCCTTCGCCGCCTACCTCGGCCCGGACGACGCGCAATGGGCGGAACACGACGCCTGCCGGCTGATCGAGGCGGGGGCGGCGAGGGGGACGTTCGACGACATCCTGATCGATCAGGGCGAGGCCGACAGCTTCCTCGAGACCCAGCTGAAGCCGGAGCTGTTCGTCGAGGCCTGCAAGGCGGCGGGCCAGAACGTAATCCTGCGCATGCAGCCGGGCTACGACCACTCGTACTTCTTCATCGCCACCTTCATCGCCGACCACGTGGCCTGGCACGCGGAGCGACTGCGGGGGTAGGAGGGCCAGGACCGCGGCCGCTCGGGTCAGGGCGCGCCGGAGGCCGAGACGGTCGTCAGCTTGGCGCCGTTGGCCGATTCCAGGTCGTAGCTGTCGACGTCCGCCTCGATGAGGCCGTCGCCGGAACTCGGCCGAGCCGCAACGATCCGCAGCCGGGCCACCACGTTCGCGCCGGACAGGCCCGAGCTTCCCCGGAGCAGCGCCTGGGCCCGGTCGGGCGGCAGCTTCCAGACTGACACCGCCTCGGCGTTGCGGATCTTGAGCCGCACCTGCTCGCCGAACGCGGCGAAGGGATAGTAGGTGTCGGGACCCAGGGCGCCGATCATCACGCCGCCCCGCGCCGGGTCGTAGGCGCGCACGCCGGCCGCCGTGCGAAGAGTGACGCAACGCACCGGCGCGACCGCCGCGTACTGCGCCTTGACCTGATCGTTGGCCTGCTTCCAAGCCCCCTCGGGATCACCCTGGCGGTCGAAGCGGTAGAGGATGGTGTCGGCCCACTTGTCCATCGGCGGCGCGAGGCCGGAGACCGCGTGGTAGATCATCACCATGTCGCCCGGTTCGGGGTCCGCCCGATACTCGGCACAGGGCGCGCCGCCGGCGGTCGCGGTGGAGGCGGCCGGCATGGCGCCGCCGGCCAGGGCGGAGGGCGAGTGGCCCGACGCGGTCGAGGACGCTGGCGTTGCCGCGGCGCCGGCGTCTTCGGGGCCGGGTTTCGGCGAACACGCCGCGAGGGCGAGGCCGGCGAAGACGGAAAGCGCGGCGCGGCCCATCAGAAGTCGCCGCCCTTGGCGCCCTTGGACGAGGTCGCGGCCTGGGCGGCGACGACCGCGTCCCGCTCGGTTTCGAACCGGTGCTCCTGGTAGTCGAACAGCCGCGCGGGGTCGAACACAGCCACGCTGACCGAGCGGGCCTGCTGCTGGTTCTGCGTAGGCTCGATCTCGGCGACGATCACCCGGCCGCACTCCGGACCCCAGCGCAGCTCTTCGTTGCTGGCGCTGACCGAATACTTGCACCGGCCGATGCGGTCGCGATCGTAGGCGGCCACGGGTTTGCCGTCCGGGGTCTGCACCCAGGCCAGGCGGCGGCCGTCGTTGTCGGTCGTCGCCGGCGGGCCGTACTTCTTCGTCAGGGCATCGACCTGGCTCTGGATCGTCGGCTGTTGGCCCTCCGCGAAGGGCTGGATCCGCCAGATGCCGTAGACGACTTCCTTGCCCGGCATGCCGTCGGCGACGAACTTCCAGATCGAGTCGACCTCGGCGAGCCCCTTGGATGGGTTAAAGTCCATCGGGTTGCGGTCGTACTTCGGCTTCTCAGGGTGCTTGCCGACCGCGACATAGGCCGAGGTGCGGATCTTCAGGCCACGATTGTCACGCGAGAAGCTGGGGCCAAAGCCTTCGGCCAGGATCGAATCCGCCTCCTTACCGTCCGGGCACTGGGCGTAGCGCACGGCCACGTCGTAGGGCACGCCCAGCCGGAGGCCGCGGATGTCGTCGACCGGCGCGCCCGCGGCCGGCGGCGGCATGTCGAAGCGGCGGGGACAGTTCAGCTCGACCTTCTTGCCCCCGTAGGTCATCGCGCCGTGCGGACCTTCGCCCTGCTTCAGCGGCTTGGTTTCGGCGGGCTTGACGGGGCCGCTCTTTCCACAGGCGGCGGCGACGAGGCCCAGGGCGCAGGCGGCGATGAAACGGGTCTGGGAAAGCTTGGACATGGCGGCACGCTAAGCCGCCGGATTTCGGGCCTCCTCTCCCAAACAGGATAGATCCGGGCGACGGCCTAAGCGGTCGGGAGGGCGGCGACGCTGCGGGCGATAACCGCCACCGCCTCCGCCTGCCGGCGGGTCCCCGTCTTGGACAACACCTGCTTGAGGTGGGTGCGCACCGTGCCCTCGCCGACGCCCAGCGCCTTGGAGATCTCGGGCACGCTGCGGCCGCGGGCCAGTTCGCTGGCGGTCAGGGCCTCCATCCGTGTCATCGAAAACAGCGATCGCAGGTGGTCGATGCGGTAGGGCGGAAATTCGGGGTCGCGCAGCAGGACGATGGCCAGGGGCTCCGTCCAGGCCAGCGCCGCCCAGCGCGGCCGCAGGGGCGACGCGGCGAGCGTCCACGCCGCGCGGCCTTCGCGTTCGAGGCGCACCGCCGAAGGCGCACCCAGCCGGCGTGCGGCCGCGGTCTCCACCGCCTGCCGAATCGCCGTCGCGAGCGCGGCCTGCGCTCGAGGCGAAGCGGCGCGCAGGCGACCGGCGCGAACGCTGAGACCCTCATCGCGCGCCAGCATCGCCTCTGCCACGGCGTTCATGTGGCGGACGCGGCCGCGCGCATCGGCCAACACCACGCCGGTGTCCAACCTCTCCAGGCTCTCCAGCGCTGCGGCCTGGGCGAACGAAGCCTGATTCAGCCGCTCGCCAATCCGGAGGGCGCGGGCGAGGTGAGGCAGGAAGGCCGCGGCCAGGGCGCGGTCGCCGCGGCTGTAGGCGCGCGCGTCCACCGGCCGGTGGATCCCGAGAACGCCGACGGCCCCGCCCTCGGCGGCGAACACCGCGCCGACCATGTGGTGGATTTCGAGCACAGGCAGCCATTCCTGGTAGAAGCCGCTGCGGTCGACCTCCTCGGGCATGACGAGTTCGTCGCTGGTGACGATCCGCGACAATCCCACGCCGAGGGAACGCTGCACCCACAGGTCCCTGCTATGCCAGTGGTCGGCCCAGTCGGCGTCGGGCGCGGAGAGGTTGGTCGTAGTCTCCAGCAACCGCACCTGCTGATCGTCGCCGTGCAGCTTGACCACCGCGCTTGTCGACCCGAAGGCCTTGGCGATCCGGCCGGCCGTGCCCGGCCAGAGTTGGGGGTCCAGCGCCGCGTCGTAGACGTGGCCGACGAGGTCGGCGATCGCGTGGAATGCCTTGGGCGCGCCCACCGCATGACCCCTTCCGATCGAGTACATTCGCTTGGCGTGCGGAGATCCACGAACCCGCCCCCGCGAAGATCATCGCGAAGTCGCGGGCCTGTCCAGCCCGGCCGGCCGGTCAGCGTGGAATGCGGGCGGTATCGATGCCGGCGCTGGCGGTTTGCGGCAGCGGCGGCTCATCGCCGCGCGCCCGATGGGACGGCAGATCCGGCGCCCCGGTCCCCAGAGGCGTCATGGTCGCGTCGAGGTCGGCCGCGTCGAGGTGGGCCACGTCGCGTGGCACGCGGAGCGTCCGAGACTTCCGCTCTGCGGAAAGCTAAAACTCGGCGCTTCCGTCCCCGCGCCCAGTGCACCAAGGTCGCCCTCAACAAGGCAAGCATTGGGTGCGCGGCTTTCAAAGCAACAATCAAATCCAGATGGTTAGGTGACTGCCGTGGCTGCAATTTAGCCGCGCACGTCACGGCAGCCTGAAGCTCGGTTTTCGGGGCGCCAACCTACGAGTGCATCGCGCAACAACGCGCCTGACTTGCAAAAATATTTGAAATCGAAGGGGGAAATGTGTGCGTACGAGGGGGTTATCGAATCTTTTGAACTCCAGCGCTGTGCTCGCGGCGATCGCCGCTGTCAGCGCAACGCCCGTCATGGCGCAGGTGAATCCCACCGGTGGCCCGGGTGCGGAGACTGAAACCACGATGGACGAGGTCGTCGTCACGGGCTCGCGCCTCGGACGGACCAGCTTCAACTCCCCGACGCCGGTCAGCGTGATCGGCCAGGAGCGCTCTCAGAATCTGAACATCACCAACGTCGGGGACGCGCTCACTCAAATCCCGTCCTTCCGCCCGATCGTCGGCCCGGCGACCAATTCCTTCCGCTCGAGCGCGAACATCGCGGGCCGCAGCCTGGACCTGCGGGGTCTCGGCGCGATCAGGACGCTGACCCTGATCGATGGCCGTCGGCATGTCGGGAGTTCGGACGACGGCACATTCGATCTCAACTCGATCCCTTCGATCCTGATCCAGCGATCGGAGGTCGTCACCGGAGGCGCCTCTGCCGCCTATGGCGCCGGAGCTGTGTCAGGCGTGGTGAACCTCATCACCGACACCCGGCTGGAAGGGTTCAAGGCCGAAGCGAGCTACGGTGTCAGCGAGCAGGGCGACGCCCGGAACACCTATGTCGCGGCGGCCGGGGGCAAGTCGTTCGCCGACGGACGCGGTCATCTGGTCATCGGCGGCGAGTATTCGAAGGAGGGGCCTGTCGCCGAGTTGAGCCGTGACTGGAGCCGCCGCCTTCACGACTTCATCCCCAACCCGTTCTTCTCCACTAATCCGGCGCTGAGCAACGGCCTGCCGGCCAATGTCGCTGCGGACAACGTCGTGACGTCGCTCACCCCGGCCGGCTCGATCACCATCGTGCATCCGCTGCAGGGGATGCAGTTCGACAGCAGCGGCAACCTCATCCCCTTCCAGTTCGGCGGCCTTTACAATCGGGCCAAGCCGAGCTCGCTGATGATCGGCGGCGACCCCAGCATCACAGGCTACTACGGCGCCGTGGGACCGTTCGTCGTGGGCACGAAGCACGGGTCTATCCTGAGCCACGTCAACTACGACCTGACCGACGCCATCACGGTCTCGGCGGAGCTTGGTTACGCCGAGGTTCGGGGCGGGCCGACCGGGGCCAACCCGCGATCCGACCCGAACGGCGCGCTGCGGATCCAGCGGGACAACGCCTACCTCACGCCTGCGACGGCGGCGATGATGGACGCCGCGCGCACCACCTTCCTTCCGGTGAGCCGCATCAACTACGAACTCGGCCCCAACGTCTATTCGTCGAGGAACGAGACCTGGCATGCCTTCGCCGGCGTGGAGGGCAAGTTCGCCAACGATTGGAAATGGGACGCCTACTACCAGTTCGGCCGAACGACGGGCCGCCAGAGCAACGCCAACTCCCGCCTTGAGCAGCGCTTCAAGGACTCCATCGACGCCGTTCGGGCGCCTGCGGGCCTACCGGGGATAGCGGCGGGCACGATCATCTGCCGAACGACGATCACGGCGCCGACCAACGGCTGCATTCCGTCCAACATCATGGGGCCTGGCAAGATCAGCCCCGAGGCGGCGGCCTGGATCAATACGGTCGCCTGGTCGACCCGCAAATTCACCGATCACAACGTCGCCGCCAACGTCAGGGGCGACCTGTTCGAGGGGTGGGCCGGCCCGGTCTCGGCCGCGGCGGGCGTCGAGTACCGCAGCAGCGCCTCGGAGGGCGAGAACGACGCGAACAGCAAGGCTGCGCGCTTCTCCCAGGTCGCCTGGACCTACCTCCCGCCGACCACCCAGAAGGTGACGGAAGGCTATCTCGAGGTCAGCGTGCCCGTCCTCAAGGACTCGCCCCTGGGCAAGTCTCTCGACGTCGACGGCGCCGTGCGACGCACGCACTACAGCCTGTCTGGCAACGCCACGACCTGGAAAGTCGGCGCGGTGTACCGACCCGACGACCAGTACATGCTTCGCATCACCCGCTCGCGCGACATCCGCGCGCCGTCGCCGCTGGAACTCAATCCGAACAAGAGCACGACGACGCTGTCGCTGGCTGATCCGAAGTACGGCGTGCAGTACCTGATGCCGACGCTCAGCGGCGGCAACCCAGACCTCGAGCTGGAGACTGCGGACACCTTCACCGCGGGGGTGGTGCTTCAGCCGGACTGGTTCCCGAACTTCAAGCTCTCGGTCGACTACTACGACATCTCGGTCGACGGGGCGATCGACATCCCCGCGGCGAATCTCGCCATCAGCATCTGCCGCTCGGGAGCCAACCCGGCGATCTGCACGCTGGGCGCCGACGCCAACGGCAATCCTGACCGCATCCTTGCGCTGTTCGCGACCTATCAGAACATCAACAAGCTCCGCACCCGGGGTTACGAGCTCGTCGCGAACTACGCCGTCGATCTCGCCGAGGTCGCGCAATGGATGAGTGGCGACCTCAGCGTTTCGCTGAACGCCTCCTACGTCGATACGCTGTCCACCCTGCTCCCCAACGGGACGAAGAAGGAGCTTTCCAACTTCACGGGCAATTCCGGCGGGGTCACCAACATCCTGGGCGTGCCGCGGTGGCGCGCCGATGCGGTCGTCACCTACAGCCAGCCCAGGTACTCGGTGACGGCGCACGTGGCCCACATCCCGAAGGCCCTGCAAAATCCAGATTGGATCGGGCCAGAGCAGGACGGCTACAGCCCGTACTTGCCGAACAGCGTCACCTACAATCACGTCTCGGCCCGGACCTATCTCGACCTGAGCGCCCGGGTCAGCCTCTCAGGTTCCAAAGACAAGCGGCTGGAGCTGTTCGGGGGGGTGAATAACGTCTTCGACACCGACCCGCCGCCGGAACTGCGCCTCAACGGCAACGGGCTCTATTTCCCGCCGGTGGGTCGCAACTATAAAATCGGCATTCGCTCGCAATTCTGAGGAGATGGCCGGGCGCGACTGTTGCGCCCGGCGCCCTCGATCAGCGGCTCGAACAATCGGGAGGATGGACGCAATGAGAAGAAGATGGGGGAAGCTCATCTCCGCGGTCGCCGCGCTGGTCGTCCTTCCGACAGCGGTCTGGGCCGAGCCGCTGCGCGTGGTCGGCAATATCAAGGTGATGGAAATCGCCCCTCTTGTGCTCGCTTCGGAAGCGTCAGGCGGGCAGGTCGAGATCGCGCTTGGCGGCGTCGCGAACCTCTGGGACCTGGAGCTGGCCAGCCTGACCGTGGCGGTCTCCCCCGGCGCGAAGTCAGCCCCGCCGAGCACCAAGCTCGCCGATCTCGCCGGCAACGCGGAGACCCAACTGCTGCGCGTAACGGTCGCGCATCCGGACGGCCGCTATCTGCTCACGGTGACCGAGGGCCTCTATCGGATCGTCGCGCGGCGCTCCAGGGGCATCGCCACCGAGGCGGATCTCAAGGGCAAGAGGATCGGCACATATCCCGGCACATCCGCGGCCTTCTACCTCCACAAGGCGCTCCAGCGCGCCAACCTGACGGAGAAGGACGTCACGATCGTCACTCTGTCACCGCAGGCTTCGGAGGACGCCCTGATCGCGGGGTCCATCGACGCCATCTCGACCTGGGAGCCGCATTCGGAGCGAGCGCTGCGAACGCTCGGGGACGACGCCGTGCTGATCGCCCCGCCCCAGGGGTACCGCGAGCTCTATTCGCTCCACACCACGCAAGCCGCGCTGAACAATCCGCAAAAGCGGGCGGCGATCGTGGCCTACGTCAAGAACCTGCTCCAAGCCTGCCGAGCAATCTCGACGGATCCGAGCCACGCCCGAAGCCTGATCGGGCCGCTGAATGCCTACTCGGCGGATCTGATGACCCAATCGTGGCACTACAGGTTTGCCTGCGAAGTCACCCCCAACATGTTGGACAAGTTCGTCGAGGAGGAGGCGTGGCTGGCTGCGCAGGATGGTCGCGCTCCGCGCACGCGCGCACAGCTCGCCCGCTTGATCGACGCCAGCATCTACGATGAGGCGCGTCGGGCGGTGAAGTGACTATGTGGGGCTCGGCAGGCGCTCACGTGCTCGGCGTCAGCCTCCAAGCCTTGCTGGCCACAAGCGCGGCATGAGAGACGGCGCTGCAGGTGCGGTGATCGTGCGACGAGCCGGATCGTCCGCGAGCTTTGACGCTGCCAGTCGTCCGCTTCCGGCGTGGAGGTGACCCGCACGCCGGCAGCACCTCGGCCTACCCCGCCCGGATCAGCATCTTGCCGGCGTTGCGACCTTCAAAGAGGCCGATGAGGCCCTCGGGGGCGCGTTCGAAGCCGTCGAGGATGGTCTCCTGGTACTTGACCTGGCCGGCCTTGAGCCAGGCGGTCATGTCGGCCTCGAACTGCTGGCGCAGGTGGCCGAAGTCGCTGGCGACGAAGCCCTCCATGCGGATGCGGTTGTAGATCATGTTCGACAGGTTGCGGACGCCCTCGCGGTCGCCGTTGTAGGTGGAGATCATGCCGCAGACGGGGATGCGGCCGCGGACGTTCATGCGGGCCAGGGCCGCGTCGAGATGGGCGCCGCCGACGTTCTCGAAATAGACGTCGATGCCCTTGGGCGTGGCGGCCTTGAGCGCGGGCGCCAGCGGGCCCGTCTTGTAGTTGATGACCGCGTCGAGGCCGGCCACGTCGCGCAGCCAGGCGGCCTTGTCGTCCGAGCCGGTCGTGCCGACCACGTAACAGCCCTTGAGCTTGGCGATCTGGGCGACGACCGAGCCCACCGCGCCGCCCGCGGTGGACACGAAGACCTGTTCGCCGTCCTTGAGCGCGCCGACCTCGAGCAAGCCGCCGTAGGCCGTGAGCCCAGTGCCGCCGAGGGCGTGCATGTAGACGCTCAGCGGCAGGGCCGGGTCGGGGTTGAGGCGGGTGACGCCGCGGCCGTCGGAGACGAAGCGTTCGCGCATGCCGGCCATGTGGCGGACGATGTCGCCCTCCTTGAAGCCCTCGTGACGCGACTGGGCCACGCGGGCGATGCCGCCGCCCAGCAGCGGCGCGCCCAGCGGCTGGTCGGCGTCGAGGCGCGGCCGCATGTAGGGATCGACCGACAGGAGCAGGGTCTCGAGCTGGATCTCGCCCTGGCCGGCGTCGGGCGCATCGACCGGGACGACGGCGAAATCGTCGGCGACGGGGACACCCTGGGGGCGGCGGACAAGCTGGATCTGGCGGCTCTGGGGCATGGGGAGGCTTCCTAGCGGGGCGGGATCATGGAGGGGCGCGGGCCCGCGGGGGCGTGCTGGGGCAGGGCGGGCAGGTTGCCGATCATGCCATCCGGGCGCGCCTTGGCCAGCATGCGCTGGTAGGCGGGCCGAGCCTCGACCTTGGCCTTCCAGGCGGCGACCTTGGGAAACTGGGCCGCGTCCACGAGGTTGAGCGTGGTCGCCACGTTCAGCGGGAACAGCATCATGATGTCGGCGGTGGAGAAGTCGGCCCCGCCGAACCAGGGATGCTTGGAGAGGTGGTCTTCGGCGAACTGGACGCAGGCCTCGGAGTCCACGAGGGGCGAGCGCGCCTTGGGTGGCGCCGCGCGCCAGGCGCGATAGTCGGAGAACAGCCGCGCGGCCAGCGAGCCTTCGGCGTAGTGCATGAAGATCAGGTGGTTCGGGAAGTCGCGGCTGTCGTCGGCGGGCCGCAGCTTGCCGGGGGCGTGGCGGGTGACGATCAGGTCCATGATGGCGCCGGATTCGACCAGCACCTGGTCGCCGTACATGACCGTCGGGGCCATAGGCACGATCGGGTTGATGGCGCGGATCGCGGCCATCGAGCCCATGAGGTCGCCGCGATTGAACTCCAGCTTGTAGGGCAGGCCCAGCTCTTCCATCAGCCAGACGATGCGTTCGGAGCGCCGGCCTTCCAGGTGGTAGATGGTGATGGACGGGAGCGGCGCGCCCTTCCGCGGCGCGGCCTGGGCCGTGGCTCCGACCGCGAGGCCTGCGAGGACCGCCAGCGACCCGCGCCGGCCGAGCTTCATCGTCATGCTGTTTCTCCCCCGATGGCGCATCGATCCGCGCGCCTATTAAGTCACGCTAGCGTTACAAGAGGTGCGCCGCAAGGCCGGGGTCAGCGGCTTTGTCGCGCCTTGAGGGCTTCGGCGGCGGCGAGGACGGAGACGGTGATGGTCTCGATCACGTCGTCGTCGTCCTGGCCGTTGCGCACCGCGATGGCGCCGGCGGTTCCGGCGACGAGGAAGGCCGCCAGGTGCTCGGCCGGGCGAGGGGCGATGCCGAAGCTGCGCTGCAGGCCCTGGGCCCAGGCGGCCACGTCGGCCTGGCGGCGCGCGGTGGCCTTGTCGGCGAGCGGGCCGTTGTCGCTGGTGAGCCGCAGGAAGAGCTCGCCGCTCTCGTCCATCCGCCGGAACCAGTGGCGCAGGCCGTAGCGGATCCAGGCCTCGAAGCCGGCGTCGCGGGAGATCTCGTGCTCGACGCGGCTCTCGTGCCGAGCAACCTCGCGGTCGAAGAGGGCGGTCAGCAGATCGTCGCGGTCGCTGAAAAAGCGGTAGCCAAGCGCCTTGTTGACGCCGCTGCGGGCGGCGACGCCGTCCATGGTGACCGCCGAGACACCCTGCTCGATCACGATGGCGGCGGCGGCGTCCAGGAACCGGTCGCGCCGTTCCGGCCCCTTGAGGCGCGTCTGCTTCATGGGCGGGGCCGGGGAGGTCAGTCCTCGTCCCCCGTTTCGTCGCCGATGGCGTCCTCGACCAGCTTGCGCCAGGTGGGGTCGGTGTCGTCGACGAGGTCGACGTCCTCCAGGAGGGCCACCGCGCCGTCGCCGTCGGGCAGGATGAGGCCCAGGACCTCCATGGTCTCGCCTTCGTCGCTGTCGTGGGCCTCGGCCTGGACGGCGACGGCGGCCTGCTCGCCGTCGTCGGCCCACCAGATCACCGGCTGGGGCAGATCCATGGCGATGGGCCTGCCGTTGTGGGTGTCGCTGAGGGCGAAGATCGCCTTGCGGGCCTGGACGTCGTCGAGCGTGGCGACGCGGCCGGCGAAGGGCGTCAGGCGCTGCCAGTCGTCGGTGTCGAAGCCGCCTTCGCTTTCGGGCCCTTCTTGCTTAGGGTTTGGGCTCATTTCTTCTCCCACCACCAGGGGGCCCGCTTGCGGTCGCCCGTGACGACCTCGTTCAGGGTGAGCACATCGTAGAGGCGCCCGCCCACCATGACCCGCGAGACCTTCTCTGAGTTGCGAATGTCGGCCGTGGGGTCGGCGTCGAGGATGACCAGGTCGGCCAGCTTGCCGGGCTCGAGGCTGCCGATGTCGGCGTCCATGCCCAGAGACTTCGCGGGGACGATGGTGCCGGCCGCCAGCGCCTCGATGGGGCTCATGCCGCCGCGGACGAACGACCACAGCTCCCAGTGCGGGCCGATGCCGGCCTGCTGGCCGTGGGCGCCGATCGAGACCAGCACGCCGCGCTTGGCCAGCTTGTGGGCCTCGCGGGCGCTGTCGTCGTCGACGTAGTTGTCCTCGGGCGCGATGGCGCGGCGGGCATTGTCCGCGGCGAGCTGCGCGGGCGGGATGAACGCCTTCAGGATCGGCTGGTTGAACACGTCGGTGTGGCTGCGCCAGTAGGGGTCGCCCGCCAGGCCGCCGAAGGTGACCACCAGGGTCGGCGTGTAGTTGGTCTTCGACTGGCCGAAGTAGCTCAGCACGTCCTCGTAGAGGGCGAGCTGCGGGATGTTGTGCTCCAGCGTCGAGTTGCCGTCGGCGATGATGTTGATGTCCTGGCCGAACAGGGCGCCGCCCTCGGCCACCACCTGCATGCCCTCGTCGCGCGAGGCCTGGATGAGCTGCTGCCGCTGCTCGCGGCGGGGCTGGTTGTAGTTCTTGATCGAGTAGGCGCCCTCGGCCTTGAGCCGCCGGGCGTGGGCCAGGGCGTCGTCGTAGCTGTCGATCTGGGCGTAGTTGCGCGCAGCTTTCGCGCCGTAGACCACCTCGCCGGTGGAGAAGATGTGCGGGCCCACGATCTTGCCGGCGCGCTGCAGCTCCGATGCAGCATAGATCTCGGCGGCGCGGTTGGACGGGTCGTGGATGGTGGTCGTGCCCAGCGCCAGGTTGACCATCAGCGACCAGTTCTGCTGCGGCACCAGCTCGTCCTCGCCCTGCGGCCCGTGGGCGTGGGCGTCGACGAGGCCTGGGATGATGGTCTTGCCGGCGACATCGACCACCTTGGCCTCGGCCGGGACCTGGACTTCGCCGCGCTTGCCCACGGCGACGATGCGATGATCGCGGACCACCACGACGCCGTCGTCGATGATGCCGCCGTCGGCCTTGGCCATGGTGACCACGCGGGCGCCGGTGAAGGCGACCACGCCGCGCGGGCGGTCGGCGGCGACCTCGGTGGAGAGCGAGACGCCGGTCCTGGGCGGCTCGAACTTCGCCGCGCCCTCGGCGGCGGGGGCGTTGCGGAAGAAGGCGTCGGTCCGGGCCGTGTAGACGGTCGGGCCCATGGACCAGTGCAGCTCGGCGCCGCCGTTGGTCCAATGGATCCATTCCGCGCCGCCGTACGAGACGCGGGTGACCGGCATGGGGCCGCCCTTGAGGTCGACCGGCACGTCCTGGCCGCCGGGCATGAGCGGCATGACCAGGGCTTCGTAGTTCTGGCGGAAGGCGAAGACGCGGCCGTCCGGCGAGACGGCGTAGTCGGTGACCAGTTCGCCTTCGGCGTGGACACGTCGGGCCTCGCCCGACAGGTCGAGGGAGACAAGCTGCTGCTTGCCGTTGGCCGAGGCGGTGACGAAGACCCGGTCGTTGGAGGCGCCGAACTGCGGCGCGCCGGCGTCCTTGACGATCCGGACCGGAGCGCCGCCGGCGGTAGGCACGCGGTAGACGCCGGGGTTCTCGCCGCCGGCGCCGGAGGTCAGGCCGTTCGACTGGGTCTTCTCGAAGACGATGGTGCGGCCGTCCGGCGAGAAGGCCGGGCGGGCGTAGTGGCCGGGCTCACGCGTGACGTCGCGGGCCGCGCCGCCGGCGGCGCCCACGGTGCGGACGCGGCCGAGGCCGGCGTCGGTCCAAGCCACGAAGGCGATGGTCTTGCCGTCGCGCGACCAGGCGGGGAACAGCTCGAAGCCCGCCTCGTCGCCCTTGGTGAGCCGACGGGGCTCGCCGCCGGCCATGGGCTTCACCCAGAGCTTGCCCAGGCTCTCGAACACCACCTGCCGGCCGTCGGGCGAGACGGCGGCGAAGCGGGTCATCTTGGTCTGGAACCTGTCGGGCGACACCGGAACCTTGGGATGCAGCCCGTCGATGACCGCGCGGGTGTCGTTGACGCGGAAGGGGATGACGGCGGCGTTGGCGCCATCGGCGTCGACCCGGCGCAGCTTGCCGCCGGCCCAGAAGACGATGGTCTTGCCGTCCGGCGTCCAGTCCATGTTGGGGTAGAGGCCCTGGACGGCCCAGGTCTCCTGCACGTCCTGGTCCAGGGCGTCGTAGACCTTGCGCTCGGCGCCCGAGGCCAGGTCCTTCACGTAGAGCTTGGAGCGGGTGTTCTCGCGGCGGACGAAGGCGATCTTCTTGCCGTCCGGCGAAGGCGTCGGGCGCACCGAGCCGCCAGGACCGGACGCGACGGTGGAAACCTCGCCGGTTTCAATGTCGTAGCGCTCGATGTTGAAGAGGTCGGTGTTCGAGTCCTGGGCGTATTCGAAGATCGGCCCGGGCGTGATGTTGCGGGTGTAGAGGATCGACTTGCCGTCGGGGGCGTAGGTGGGCTCGCCCAGTTCTTTCTGGTGGCGCTCGTTAGGCTTCTTGACCAGCGGCACGCCAGCGCCGCCGGAGACGTGGTAGAGCCAGACCTCGCCGGTGCCGAGCGAACGTCCCGTCGTGAAGTGCTTCTTGGCGGCGATGAACTGGCCGTCCGGGCTCCAGGTGGGCTGGTTGAGGAGACGGAAATCCTCCTTGGTCACCTGGCGCTTGTCGCTGCCGTCGACGTTCATCACCCAGATGTTGTCGCCGCCGCCGCGGTCGGAGGTGAAGGCGATGCGCTTGCCGTCGGGCGAGAAGCGCGGCTGGACGTCCCAGCTGAGGCCCTCGGCGATCCGAGTGGGCGCGCCGCCGGCGATCGGCATCAGGTAGATGTCGCCCAGCAGGTCGAAGGCGACTGTCCTGCCGTCGGGGCTGACGTCGACGTTCATCCAGGTGCCCTCGTCCACGTTGATCGGGACCTGGCGGATGACCGCGCCGGGCGGATTGTTGACGTCCCACTTGGCGGGCTTCGCGGGCGCGGCGGCGGGAGTCGCCTGGCGCTGGGCGGGCGCCGATTCGGGCTTGATCGCCTGGTTCTCGGGGCCTTGCGTCTTCGCTACCGGCGGCTGGGGCGGGGGCGGCGTCTGCGCGAGAGCCGGCGCGACGGCCACGGACGCGAGGAGGACGGCGGCGAGCTTGAGTTTCATAGAGGCCCCTTTGCTGGAGCCATGACTAGCAAGCCGGTCCGGGAGCGCAAACATTGCGCGACAGGGGCCGCAGACGCGTTAGGCTTGCACGAGCACAGAGGAGTTGCAGCATGGCCGACCCCCAGGACGAGTCCAAGGCAGGTGAGGGGCCGGCCGGTGAAACCCCGATCCAGCGGGCCCTGCGCCTGAAGAAGGCCGCCCAGGCGAAGGGCGGCCCGCCCGGCGGACGGCTGGAGCACGAAAGCGTCGCCGCGGCCCGCTCGCAGTCGAAGTCGAAGCCCTGGATGAAGAAGTAGGGCGGGTGCCCGCTAGCGGGGCTTCTGGTTGGACCAGACCCAGACCGCGCCCAACACCGCCATGAAGATGGCGAACATGGCGACGATGCCTCCGACGATGATGGCGGTCTCAGTGGGCATGGGCAGGCTCCTGTTGTTTCCGCCCAGGTCGCGTGGCTGCCGAAGCTGAGCCTTGATCGAGGTCAAACCGGCGCGCCGCGAAGCAAACGGCCGCCCGGAGGCGACGCTTGCGGCTCTCGTGCGTTAGGGAAGCGATGATGAAGCTTTGCCTTGCCCTCTCCCCCTTGGTCCTGGTGCTCGCGGCCTGTTCCGGCGAGCCTGCCGCGGAGGCGCCGCCGCCCAAGAAGGTCGTCCAGGCGACCCCATGGACCCACTATGTCTGCGCCGATGGTCGGACGCTGAGCGCGCGATATCCGGATGGCGAGACGGCGCAGATCCAGCTGGACCGCAGCATGCACGTGCTGCGCATCGCTCGCTCGGGCAGCGGCGCGCGCTACGTGGGCGACGCCCTGCAGTGGTGGACCAAGGGCGACGAGGGGATGCTCGCGCCGCTGAAGCCCGGCGAGGAGATCGCGAGCGCGCCCGGCGTCAGCTGCGTGCCGCCCGAGCGCGCGCCGGTCCAGCCACCGCCCCCGGGGACGCCGGGCGGGCTGCCCGACGATCGGACCCCGCTGGACGAGCGGCCGGCCGCCGCGGGCAGCGCCCAGGCGGCGGCGACCGTTGTGGAGACCTATTACGCCCTGGTGGAGAGCGGCCGGACCGCGGAGGCGGCGAAGCTGCGGACCGACGGGAAGCCGGAGGACCTGAAGCGCTTCGCGAGCCTGCACGCCCAGGTGGGTGCGCCCGGCCGGGTGGAGGGCGCGGCCGGCTCGTTGTTCGTGGAGGTGCCGGTGGTGCTGTACGGGCGATATGCCACGGGCGGCGAATACCACGCCTCGAGCAAGGCGCTGCTGCGGCGCGTGAACGACGTGCCCGGCGCCACGGCCGAGCAGCTAGAATGGCGGATCGAGAGGATCGAGGTGGCGTCCGCTCGCCGATAGGAAACCCTCACATCGGGAATTCTCCGTCAAGCGCTCGACGAGGCTCGGCCGACGCCTCGCGGGGTGGCCGCTGGTGTGATCTGAATCAAGGCCGCCCTCAGGCGTTGGAGCCAGCGTTCCGGAACAACGAGGGCTTCGCATGACCACCATGGCCGACACTCCCCCCGCGGCGAAAGGCGAGGAGCTCGTCCTTGCCCGTCCCGCGTTCGATGCTGTCGCCGCCCGCTTCCCGGCAGGCCCCCATCACCTGGTGGTGGACTGCGATCCGACCCTGAGGCTTCCCGCCAATGTTGTGGAACACCTCAGCGTGGTCGCTCGCGAAGCCGTCGACAACGCGCTGCGCCACGCCTTCCCCAACCATATCGAGGGCCGAGTCTGGATCCGCCTGTTCCATGACCGCGGCCGGCTCACGCTAACCGTCCGGGACAATGGCATCGGCATGCCCGACTTCACGGAGTACGGCTCCGGCGGCCGCGCCCGGATCGTCCAGGCGGCGCAGGCGTTGCACGCCTATCCGCGCATGGGCGCGGCGCCGTTCGCTGGCGCCCTCGTGTCGGTCACCTGCCCGGCGTGAGCCTGATATCGCAATTGATGGTCTCCACGGTGCTGGTGGCGCTGACCGCGTTGCTGCACCTGGCAGGTCTGGCGGTCCTGATCGCGCTGCTGCAGGCGCATGCCGGGCGGGTGCGGATGCCGCACGTGCGGTTGACCCAGGCGCTGCTCGTGCTGATCTCGGTCTTCGCGCTATTCGCGTTGCACGGTGTCGAAATCTGGCTCTACGCGGCCGTCTATGCCGTCGCGGGCGAGATGCCAGACTTCGAGGACGCGCTATACTTCTCGACCTCGACCTACGCGACGATCGGCTACGGGGACCTCGTGCTCTCCCGAGCCTGGCGCATCGTCGGGGCCATCGAAGGCGTCAACGGCATCATCCTGCTGGGCTGGTCGACCGCCTTCTTCGTCTCGATCGTGCGCCGGCTCGCGGAGCTGGAACGCAACGGCTGGGCCGAGGGCAAGGCCTGAGGCCCAGGCGCTCCCTCAGTGGGCGACGACCCACTGGCTGACGTAGGCGTGAGTGGCGCGGGCGAGCTTCGGCGGGCCGGAGAAGTAGAATTCGCTGCCGAACATGACCTTGCGTTCGCGCCAGGTCAGCGCGCCGGTATCCTCGGCCTGCAGGACGGAACGCAGCTTGGCGCTCTTGCCGTTGGGCACGAAGGCGACGTAGGTGGCGTCGGTCATCGGGTGAACTCCAGTATGCCCCGATGACGAAAAGAGCTTGAGTCTCCGACAGTTCCAAGCGTGGCCGGCCGGGGCCGAGCGTCGCAGGCTGGACAAGCTGTGGACGAGCGGGCGAGGTGCGCCTCTTCGGAGTCGGGAGGCCTGCTCGTGCGCGTCGGATCGTTTGCCCTGGTGCTGTCCCTGCTGGCCACGCCGGCGCTGGCCGACGAGATGGCCGGCTGGCGCGCCCAAGCCGCACGGATCAGCATCGCGCGCGACGACTGGGGCATCGCCCACGTGAAGGGCAAGACCGACGCCGACGCGGTGTTCGGCATGGCCTACGCCCAGGCCGAGGACGACTTCAACCGGGTGGAGACAAACTACCTCACCAACCTGGGCCGGACGGCCGAGGCGGAGGGGGCCGGCGCGATCTGGGCCGACCTTCGGGCCAAGCTGTATATGCAGCCCGAGGCGCTGAAGGCGGACTATGCGAAGAGCCCGGGCTGGCTGAAGGCGCTGATGGACGCCTGGGCCGACGGGCTGAACTTCTACCTGGCGACGCACCCGGAGGTGAAGCCGAGGGTCATCACGCGGTTCGAACCCTGGATGGCGCTGTCGTTCACGGAGGGCAGCATCGGCGGCGACATCGAGCGGATCTCGCTCAAGGAGCTGGAGGCGTTCTATGGCGGGACCCGGTCGGCAGCGCTGGAGGACCCCCTCGCATTCCGGGAGCCGTCCGGATCGAACGGGTTCGCGATCGGCCCGAAGATCACCAAGGACGGCCACGCCCTGCTGCTGATCAATCCACACACCTCGTTCTTCTTCCGCTCGGAGCTGCAGATGACCAGCGAGGAAGGGCTCAACGCCTATGGGGCGGTCACGTGGGGCCAGTTCTTCATCTACCAGGGCTTCAACGCGCACGCGGGATGGATGCACACCTCCAGCACCGCCGACGTGGTGGACGAGTTCGCCGAGACGATCATCCGCACGCCGGGCACGCTGATGTACCGCTATGGCAAGGAAGCCCGGCCGGTGAAGACCGAGACCATCGTCGTGCCGTTCAAGGGCGCCGACGGAGCGATGCAGAGCCGCAGCTTCACGGTCTATCGGACCCACCATGGACCGATCGTGCGGGCGGACGGCGACCGGTGGATCGCGTTTGCGATGATGCACAAGCCGGTGGAGGCGCTGCAGCAGTCGTTCCTGCGGACCAAGCAGAACGACCTGGGCTCGTTCCTGAAGGTGGCGGACGCGTTCAAGGCCAACAGCTCGAACAACACCCTGTTCGCCGACGACAAGGGCGCGACGGCCTATCTGCATCCGCAGTTCATCCCCCGGCGCGACGACCGGTTCGACTATACCCAGGCGGTGGACGGCTCGAACCCGGCGACGGACTGGAAGGGGCTGCATGCGCTGACCGAAGCGCCGCGGGTGGTGAGCCCTGGCCAGGGCTGGGTGTTCAACGTCAACGACGGACCCTGGTGGGGCGCGGGCGCGGAGAGTCCCAAGCAGGCGGCCTATCCCCGATACATGGACGCCACGGGACGCAATCCGCGGACCGACCATGCGACCCTGGTGCTGAGCGGCGCGAAGGACATGACGCTGGAGAGCCTGGTGTCGCGGGCCTACGACCCGTTCCTCCCGGCGTTCGACCGGCTGATCCCGACGCTGGCGAAGGCCTATGACGCGGCGCCGGCCGGAGATCCGCTGAAGGCGAAGCTGGGCGAGCAGGTCGCGGCGCTGAAGGCGTGGGACCGCCGATGGTCGAAGGCTTCGACCGAGACGTCCCTGGCGGTCTTCTGGGGCGAAGCGCTTTGGGCCAAGGCGGCTGCGGCCGCCAAGGCCGAGAAGATGAGCGTCTGGGACTACATGGCCACGAAGAGCAGCGACGCCGACCGGCTGGCGGCGCTGAGCGAGGCGTCGGACCGGCTGGTCGCCGACTTCGGGACATGGAAGACGCCGTGGGGCGAGATCAACCGGTTCCAGCGCTTGAACGGCGACATCGTGCAGCAGTTCAGGGACGATGGGCCGTCGATCCCCGTGCCGTTCGCCTCGTCGCAATGGGGGTCGCTGGCCTCGTTCGGGGCGAAGCGCTACCCGGGAACGAAGCGCTACTACGGGACCAGCGGCAACAGCTTCGTCGCCGCGGTGGAGTTCGGTCCGAAGGTGCGGGCGGTGGCGGTGAGCGCGGGCGGCGAGAGCGGCCATCCCGAAAGCAAGCACTTCCTGGACCAGGCCCAGCGCTATGCCGAAGGGAACCTGCGGCCAGTCTACTTCTATCCCGAGCAGTTGCAGGGCCACATCGAGCGAACCTACCGGCCCGGCGATTGACAGAACGGCCGCCCATCGCTGGGCGGCCGTGAGGCGTCGTTGGGGAGGCGCTACAGGAAGGCTTAGGCGGCGAGGCGCTGCGGCTCGGCCGGGGTGTCGCGGAGCATGTAGCCGCCGCCCCAGACCGTCTCGATCTGGACGTCGCCGCCGGTGGCCGCGGCGATTTTCTTGCGCAGCTTGCAGACGAAGACGTCGATGATCTTGGGCTCGGGCTCGGACATGCCGTTGTAGAGGTGGTTCAGGCACTGCTCCTTGGAGAGGGCCTGGTTCTTCCGCAGCGAGAAGAGCTCGAGGATCTTGTACTCGCTGGGGGTCAGGTGGACCGGCTGGCCGGCCACTTCGGCCTGGCGCGTGGCGAGATTGAGCGCGATCGGGCCGGTACGCAGGACCGAGTCCGTGTGGCCGCGCGAGCGGCGGACGACGGCGGTCAGGCGGGCCAGCAGTTCGGCCTTGTGGAAGGGCTTGGTCACCACGTCGTCGGCGCCGGCGGCGAGGGCCTCGACACGGGCCTCGACCTGGGCGCCGCCCAGCATGATGACGGGGGCGGCGATCTTGCGGGCCCGCAGCGCCCGGAGCGCCTGGACGCCGGTCATGTCGTCGAGGTCGGTCGCCAGGAACACCGCGTCATAGTCGTAGATCTTGGCCAGGTCGCAGGCTTCCTCGCCGTTGTCGGTGACGTAGACCGTGTGGCCCTCGGCGTTCAGCAGAATCTCCAGGCTCTTGGCGGCGGCGGCTTGGCTTTCGACGACGAGAACTTGCATCACCGTATCTCCCAATCTGGTGGGGGAGGCCGCTGTCCCGCGGGCCGTCCCGTTCAATTTCGTTAACCAAGTTGAACCACGCAGGAGGGGTCGGTCGAAATCTCGTCCGATTACCTACGGGGAATCCCGTAGGGGTTTGGACGGAGCTGGATCGCCGTCGGCGTGCGCACGCGATGCCGCTGTCGCGCGGCGCGGTCGATCATGGATGCTGGGCGGATTTCTTCGCCGGCCCCGAGGGGACGTGGCGCGAGTGACGGGGCTCGAACCCGCGACCTCCGGCGTGACAGGCCGGCGCTCTAACCAACTGAGCTACACCCGCGTAGGCCGTCCGGCCGATGCGAAGGCGGCTCTCATATGGGCGGGGTGGAATCGTGTCAACGGAAGAGTGCGCGGCATTTGATCCAGGCGGTGGAAAACCCGTTCGCCGCGATCGTCAGCCGCCGCCTGCCATCTGCGCGTCGACCGCGAACGGGCGCACGATCCGAGGCGGCGGCGGGGCCTTGGCGGCCTCCTCGAGGACCCAGGCGCGGAACGCCGCCACATGCGGCCGGGGCGGGCCGGCGGGAGTCAGGAACCAGAACCGCGACGGGGTCGGCGCGAAGCCCAGCGGCGCGGCCAGTCGGCCCGCGGCGACGTCCCCCGCCACATAGATCCAAGGGCTGAGGCCCACGCCCAGCCCGGCGGCCGCGGCCTCCAGCGTGTAGAAGATGTGCTCGAATTCCTGGGTGTCGGGCGGCGTCGGCAGGCTGACGCCCGAGTGGCTCTCCCATTCGGCCCAGGCGGTCTGGCGCGTGCCGGTCGTCAGGCGCGTCAGCCCCTCAATGCCGGTGGCGCCGTCGCCCACGAGGCCGGGCGCCAAGACCGGGCCATGGAAGTTCTCCAGGAAGGCGACCGCCTCGGCGCCGACGATGGGCGCGGTCTCGGCCACGCGGATCGCCGCGTCGAATCGCTCGCGGGCAAAGTCGACCGGCGCGTAGGATTCGGTGACGCGGACGCGGATCGCCGGATGGCGGGCGTGGAACGCCTGGAGGCGCGGAATCAGCCAGCGGATCGCCAGCGTGCCGACGCAGGACAGGTGCAGGTCGACGCGGGCGGCGCTCTTCAGGTCGGCGACGGCGTGCTCGACCTGGTCGAAGGCCGAGGAGAGGGCGGCGGCCAGGCGCTGGCCGGCCTCGGTGAGGGCGAGGCGGTGGCGCGGTCCCTCCGTCAACTCTACGCCAAGGGTCTCCTCTAGGCTGCGGATCTGACGGCTGACGGCGCCGTGGGTGACGCACAGCTCGTCGGCGGCCAGGGTCATGCGGCCCCGGCGGGCGAACGCCTCGAAGGCGCGGAGCGCGGTCAGCGGCGGCAGGGTGCGGCGCGTGTCCACGGGCCTCGAGTCCTGTGATCTCAGCTCACAAGAAGAGCGCCGTTATATCGTTTGTGACGCGCCTGCAACCGGGAGGATGTTCCTGTCCGTCGCACACGAGGGCCGCCATGACCGACCTCAGCCTGTCCGGCGCTCTGGCCGCCCGGCCCGAACGCTTCCGTCCCTCGGCGCCGGAGCCTCTGGAACGGGAGCCCGGCCTCCTGACCCTCCTGGGGCCCAAGGCGGCGAAGAACCTGCTGGCGGCCATCCCGCGAGCGGCGTTCGAGCAGCGTTATCGCAAGGTCCGGATGCTGCAGTTCGTCTACCACGGGGTCAGCGACCCGGATGGGATCAAGCGGGTCTTCGTGGACAATGCCGAGAACTATCGCCGGTCCGACCTGGTGAAGCGCCTGCTGCGGCCGGCGATCGGCGAGAGCCTGTTCAACGCCGAGGACGAGAGCTGGCGCGCCCAGCGGCGGATGCTGGCGCCCGTGTTCTCGCCGCACGTGCTGTCAGCCTTCACGCCTCTGTTCTCCGAGGTGGCCGAGCGGAGCGCCGCGCGGCTGTCGACCGGCGGGCTGGTGGTCGACATGGCGGAGGAAGCGACCCGCACGACCCTGGAGGTGATCGATCAGGCGCTATTCTCTGGAGAGAGCGGCATGTCGTTCGACGAGACCTCGGCGCATGTCCGCGACTTCATGGCCGGATCCACCGAAGTGCGGCTGGCCCTGCTCCTGGGGCTGGAGGCGCTGGACGTGGGGCCGGGGCAGCGGAAGGCGCGACGCGCGCGTCGCGCGCTGGTCCGGCGGATGGCCGCGTTCATCCGCGGCCGCACCGGCGGCGCGGCGGCGCCGGAGGACTTCATCGCCCGACTCTACGCCGCCTTCCTGGAGGAGCATCCGCCCGAGGAGGCGGTCCAGCTCACCATCGACAACGCCATGACCTTCTTCGTGGCGGGCCACGAGACGACCGCCAACGGCCTGGCCTGGGCTCTCTATCTCCTCAGCGGCGACCCGCAGGCGCAGGCCTGGGCGCGGGAGGAGGCGAGGGCGGCCTGGGCGGCGGCCGGGGGCGATCCCGACGCGCTCCTCGGTCGCCTGCCTTACCTCAAGATGGTCTGGGACGAGACGCTGCGGCTCTATCCGCCCGTGCATCGGATCGAGCGGCAAGCCGTGGCCGACGACGAGCTGTGCGGACAGCCGATCCGGCGTGGCGACATGATCTCAGTCTGGCCGTGGGTGGTTCACCGGCACCGGACGCTGTGGGCCGAGCCGGACGTGTTCAATCCGGAGAACTTCGATCCGGAAGGCCGCCAGGCCATGCACCGCTACCAATACATCCCGTTCGGCGCCGGGCCGCGGGTCTGCATCGGCATGGGGTTCGCCCAGACCGAGGCGCTGATCGTGCTGTCGCGCTGGCTGTGCGAGTACGGCTTCACGCCGGTGCGCGACCGCGAGGTGCGTCCGCAGGGAGACTTCTCGCTGCGGCCGGAGGGCGGGCTGCCGCTGGTCGTGGAGCGGCTGGACCTGTGGTCGGATTAGGCAATTGCGACGCATTCGCAGATGAGTGGAAGAACGCCATTTCGCGTCGCACAAGGCCTGTTTGAAACGCCCGGATGATCGGTCTAGAAGGGCGCCGCGACTCCCTTTGGAGACCTCATGGTCGACTATTTCAAAGAGTACCTGCCGATCGCGATCTTCCTCGGGATCGCGGCGGTGCTGGGCATCGTCTTCATCCTGGCCGCCACGGTGCTCGCGCCCAAGGCGCCCGACCCGGAAAAGCTGTCGTCGTACGAATGCGGCTTCAACGCCTTCGACGACGCGCGGATGAAGTTCGACGTGCGATTCTACCTGGTCTCGATCCTGTTCATCATCTTCGACCTGGAAGTCGCGTTCCTGTTCCCGTGGGCCGTGGCGCTGATGAAGCTGCCGCCCGACGTCGCGAAGTACGCCTTCTGGTCGATGATGACCTTCCTGGGCGTGCTGACGGTGGGCTTCATTTACGAGTGGAAGAAGGGAGCCCTGGAATGGGAGTGATCGTTCCCCCCAATTCCGGGCTTGGTTCCGGCGCGATCGTGCCGGCCGGCTCGGCCGGCCGTACGACGGTAGAAGGCTACGACCCGCAGAAGCACGACCCGTTCTTCGACGGCGTCTCGCAGCGGCTGGCCGACAAGGGCTTCGTCACCGCCGGCGTCGACGACCTGATCACCTGGGCGCGCACTGGCTCGCTGATGTGGATGACCTTCGGTCTCGCCTGCTGCGCGGTCGAGATGATGCAGGCGTCCATGCCGCGCTACGACCTGGAGCGCTACGGCTTCGCGCCGCGCGCCAGCCCGCGCCAGAGCGACGTGATGATCGTGGCCGGCACGCTGGTGAACAAGATGGCTCCGGCCTTGCGCAAGGTCTACGACCAGATGCCCGAGCCGCGGTACGTGATCTCGATGGGCAGCTGCGCCAACGGCGGCGGCTACTACTACTTCAGCTATTCGACCGTGCGCGGCTGCGACCGGATCGTGCCGGTGGACGTGTATGTGCCGGGCTGCCCGCCGACCGCCGAGGCGCTGGTCTACGGCGTGCTGCAACTGCAGAAGAAGATCCGCCGGACGGGGACCATCATCCGATGAGCTGGCCGGTTTCCGATTCCGACCTCGGGAAGCTGGGCAAGGCGATCCTGAAGGACATGAAGGGCGTCGTCACCGCCGCCGACGTGGCGTTCGGCGAGCTGACGCTGACCGGACCGGCCTCGACCGCGGTCGAGGCGCTGACGTACCTGCGCGACGCGCAGGGCTTCCACCAGCTGATCGACCTGTGCGGCGTGGACTACCCCGAGCGCGAGAAGCGCTTCGACGTGGTCTACCACCTGCTGTCGATGACCAAGAACACGCGGGTGCGCTTCAAGGTGCAGACCGACGAGGACACCGCCGTGCCGTCGGTCGTGAACGTGTTCTCGGCCGCCGACTGGTTCGAGCGCGAGGCGTTCGACATGTACGGGATCTTCTTCGACGGTCATCCTGACCTGCGGCGCATCCTCACCGACTACGGCTTCCACGGCCACCCGTTGCGGAAGGACTTCCCGATGACCGGCTACGTCGAGGTCCGCTACGACGAGGAGCTGAAGCGGGTGGTGTACGAGCCCGTGAAGTCCGTCGAATGGCGCAACTGGGATTTCCTGAGCCCCTGGGAGGGTGCGGAGAAGGGCTTCGCCGCCATGCTGCCCGGCGACGAGAAGTCGAGCGAGAAGAGCAAGCCATGACCGGCTCCAACGCCCCCGCCCAATCCACGGACTTCTTCGCGCCCGAGCCGACCGCGCCCGGGGCCGGCGAGACGCCCGTTCGCAAGTTCAACATCAACTTCGGCCCGCAGCACCCGGCGGCCCACGGCGTGCTGCGCCTGGTCCTCGAACTGGACGGCGAAGTGGTGGAGCGGGTCGACCCGCACATCGGCCTGCTGCACCGGGGCACCGAGAAGCTGATGGAGGCCCGGCCCTATCAGCAGACGATCCCGTACATGGACCGCCTCGACTACGTGGCGCCCATGAACCAGGAGCACGCCTACTGCCTGGCCATCGAGCGGCTGCTGCAGATCGAGGCGCCGTACCGGGCGCAGCTGATCCGCACGCTGTACGACGAGATCGGCCGCATCCTGAACCACCTGCTGAACGTCACGACCCAGGCCATGGACGTGGGCGCGCTGACGCCGCCGCTCTGGGGCTTCGAGCCGCGCGAGCAGCTGATGGTGTTCTACGAGCGGGCCTCGGGCGCGCGGATGCACGCCAACTACTATCGCGTGGGCGGCGTGCGGCAGGACCTGCCGGAAGCGCTGGTGCGCGACATTCTCGACTGGTGCGACGGCTTCCCGCGCATCTGCGACGACATCGAGGGCCTGATCACCAACAACCGCATCTTCAAGCAGCGCAACGTCGATATCGGCGTGGTCAGCAAGGAAGACGCGATCGCGCGCTCGTTCTCGGGCGTGATGGTGCGCGGCTCGGGCATCGCCTGGGACCTGCGCCGCAGCCAGCCCTACGCCGCCTACAACGAGATGGAATTCGACATCCCGCTGGGCGTGAACGGCGACTGCTACGACCGCTACCTCTGCCGCATGCAGGAGATGCGGGAGTCGACCAAGATCATGAAGCAGTGCTGCGAACGCCTGCTGAAGACGCCGGGCCCGGTGCTGATCGAGGACAACAAGATCGCCGCGCCGCGCCGGGGCGAGATGAAGCGCTCGATGGAAGCGCTGATCCACCACTTCAAGATCTTCACCGAGGGCTATCGCACGCCGCCGGGCGAGGTCTACGCCTGCGTCGAGGCGCCGAAGGGCGAGTTCGGCGTCTACCTGGTCTCGAACGGCACCAACAAGCCGTACCGGGCCAAGATCCGCGCGCCGGGCTATCCGCACCTGCAGGCGATGGACTGGATGAACCGCGGCCACATGCTGGCCGACGTGTCGGCGATCCTGGGCTCGCTGGACATCGTGTTCGGGGAGATCGACCGGTGACGGCGCCCGCGAACCTCAAGCCGGCCGAGCTCGCCCAGGGCCAGCTCGACGCCTACAACGTCCAGGACCTGGACGCGCACTGCGCGTTCTTCGCCGCCGACGTCGTGGTGGCCGACCTGAACGGCGAGGTGACGATCCGGGGCTTGGAGGCCTATCGCGCCAAGTACGTGCAGGTCTTCGCCGACTTCCCCAAGAACCGGGCCGAGCTCGTGAACCGCATCGTGGTGGGCGAAACCGTCGTCGACCATGAGCGCGTGTTCCGCGACGGCGTGAACGAGGCCTTCCAGGTCATCGCCATCTACACCCTCGCCGGCGGCAAGATCGCCCGCGTGGATTTCCGTAAGTGAGGCCCGCGTGAGCGTCCGTCGCCTTTCGCCGAACCAGCCCGAGAGCT
Organism: Phenylobacterium sp. FG114; assembly: GCF_057809855.1. NCBI lineage: Bacteria > Pseudomonadati > Pseudomonadota > Alphaproteobacteria > Caulobacterales > Caulobacteraceae > Phenylobacterium > Phenylobacterium sp. FG114. Next base: position 120,656 of record NZ_JBMDKU010000004.1, read on the forward strand.
TCGCCTTCAACCCGGCGACGCTGAAGGCCGCCAAGGCCTGGATGGCCAACTTCCCGGCCGGCCGGCAGCAGTCGGCCATGGTGCCGATCCTGTGGCTGGTCCAGAAGCAGGAAGGGTGGGTCAGCGAGCCCGCCATCCGCGCCGTCGCCGAGCTGCTGGGCGTGCCGGTCATCCGGGTGCTGGAGGTCGCGACCTTCTACACGATGTTCATGCTGGAGCCGGTGGGCACCCATGCGCTGGTGCAGGTCTGCGGCACGACGCCCTGCCAGACGCGCGGCTCGGAAGCTCTGATGGAGGTCTGCAAGCGCAAGATCGGCGCGCAGAACCACAAGTCGGCCGACGGCAAGTTCTACTGGCAGGAAGTCGAATGCCTGGGCGCCTGCGCCAACGCGCCGATGGCCGCCATCAACGACTACTACTACGAGGACCTGACGCCCGAGAGCTTCGAGAAGCTGCTGGACGACTTCGCGGCGGGCAAGAAGCCCAAGCCGGGTTCGGCCATCGGCCGCAGCGGCTCGGCCCCCGAGGGCGGGCCGATGACCTTGACGGACCCGAAGCTGTACGACGGCTCGCTGGGGAAGAAGATCAAGATCCCGAACCTGCCGACCAAGCCGCCGAAGCCCGCGAAGGCTCCGGCATGACGGTGGACGTCGCCGGCATCAAGAAGCGGCGGACCGTGATGATGGTCGTCAACGTGCTGGCCGCGCTGACCGCGCTCGTGTCGCTGGTCGGTTACTTCAAGTTCGCGCTCGGTTGGGCGCTCGTCGTTTTCGTCGTGGCCCTGCTGGCAGGGTTCGCGGCGCAGATCTGGTTTATCGCCGGGCTCCGTGGCCCGGGCAAAGGAGCCTGACGTGGCTGGATTGCTGGCCGACAAGGACCGCATCTTCCTGAACCTCTATGGCCTGCACGACTGGGGCCTGGAGGGCGCGATGAAGCGCGGCGCCTGGAACGGCACGAGGGACATCGTGGCGCAGACGCCGGAGTGGATCTGCGACCAGATCAAGGCGTCGGGCCTGCGCGGGCGCGGCGGGGCGGGCTTCGCCACCGGCCTGAAGTGGACCTTCATGCCCAAGCAGGAGAGCGAGCGTCCGCACTACCTGCTGGTCAACGCCGACGAGTCCGAGCCGGGCGCGTGCAAGGATCGCGACATCCTGCGCAACGATCCGCACCTGCTGATCGAAGGCTGCGTCATCGCCTGCAAGGCGATGCGCGCGCACACGGCCTACATCTACATCCGCGGCGAATACGTGCACGAGCGCGAGCGCCTGCTGGCGGCCATCCGCGAGGCCTATGACGCCAAGCTGCTCGGGCCGGGGTCGATCCTGGGCTGGGACGTGGACGTCCGCGTGCAGCACGGCGGCGGCGCCTACATCTGCGGCGACGAAACCGCCCTGATGGAGAGCTTCGAGGGCAAGAAGGGCCAGCCGCGGCTGAAGCCGCCGTTCCCCGCCGGCGCGGGCATCTACGGCTGCCCGACCACGGTGAACAACGTCGAGACCATCGCCGTCGTCGGCACCATCCTGCGCCGCGGCGCCGACTGGTTCGCCCAGTTCGGGACCGAGAAGTCGACGGGCACCAAGCTGTTCGCCGGCTCGGGCCACCTGAACAAGCCCTGCGTGGTCGAGGACGCGGTCGGCATCAGCGTGAAATCGCTGATCGAGGACCACTTCGGCGGTGTGCGCGGCGGCTGGGGCAATCTGAAGGCCGTGATCCCCGGCGGCATCTCGGTGCGCATGATCCCGGCGGATCAGTGCGAAGAAGCCGTGATGACCTACGAGGACCTGCAGGCGCGGGGCTCGGGCCTGGGCACCGGCACCATGATCGTGTTCGACAAGGACGCGGACCTGGTGAAGGCGATCGCGCGGGCGTCCTACTTCTACAAGCACGAGAGCTGCGGCCAGTGCACGCCGTGCCGCGAAGGCACCGGCTGGATGTGGCGCGTGATGGAGCGGATGGTCACCGGCGAAGCCGAGATGTCCGAGATCGACATGCTGCTGGACGTGGCCAGCCAGGTCGAGGGCCACACGATCTGCGGCCTGGGCGACGCGGCCGCCTGGCCGATCCAGGGCCTGTTCCGCCACTTCCGCCACGAAGTCGAAGACCGCATCACCCAATACCGCGCGCGCAAGGGCTCTTACGCCGGCGCCTCCATCGCGGCGGAGTAACCGGAATGCCTATCGCCAAGGTCGACGGGGTCGAGGTCGAGTTCGAAGCCGGGATGAACGTCCTGCAGGTGGCCGAGCTCGCCGGTAAGGAAATCCCGCGGTTCTGCTACCACGAGCGCCTCAGCATCGCCGGCAACTGCCGCATGTGCCTGGTCGAGGTGAAGCCCGGGCCGCCGAAGCCGCAGGCCTCGTGCGCGCTGCCGGCCGCCGAGAACATGGAGATCTTCACCGACACGCCGATGGTGAAGAAGGCCCGCCACGGGGTCATGGAATTCCTGCTGATCAACCACCCGCTGGACTGCCCGATCTGCGACCAGGGCGGCGAGTGCGACCTGCAGGACCAGGCCATGGGCTATGGCCGCGACGACAGCCGTTACGCCGAGAACAAGCGGGCGGTCGAAGAGAAGTACATGGGGCCGTTGATCAAGACGGTCATGACCCGCTGCATCCAGTGCACGCGCTGCGTCCGCTTCATTACCGAAGTGGCCGGCGTGCCGGACATCGGTCTCATCTCGCGCGGCGAAGACGTTGAAATCACGACCTATCTCGACAAGGCCGTGGCGTCGGAACTGTCGGCTAATGTGATCGACCTGTGCCCGGTGGGCGCGCTGACCTCCAAGCCGTACGCCTTCAACGCGCGGCCGTGGGAGCTGAAGAAGACCGAGAGCGTCGACGTAATGGACGCGCTGGGCTCGGCGATCCGCGTGGACGCCCGCGGGCCTGCGGTGCTGCGCGTGCTGCCGCGCACCCACGAGGCGGTGAACGAGGAGTGGATCTCCGACAAGACGCGCTACGCCGTCGACGGGCTGTCTCGTCAGCGTCTCGACCGCCCGTTCATCCGCGAGAACGGCAAGCTGCGACCCGCGACCTGGACCGAGGCGCTCGAGGTCGTGGCGGCAAAGATCAAGGCGGCGGGCCCGGACCGCGCGGGCGTCATCGCCGGCGACCTGCAGGACGTCGAGTCGATGAAGGCCGCCAAGGACCTGTTCGGCGGCCTGGGCGTGAAGAGCCTCGACTGCCGCCAGGACGGCATGGTCCTGGGCGGCGGCCAGCGCGAAAGCTGGCTGATGAACTCGTCGATCCAAGGCCTTGAAGACGCGGACTACATCCTGCTGGTCGGCAGCAATCCACGGCTCGAGGCGCCGGTGCTGAACGCCCGCCTGCGCAAGCGCTGGCTGGCCGGCGCGCTCCAGATCGGGATGATCGGCGACGCGGTCGACCTGACCTACAGCTACGAGCACCTGGGCGCGGGCCCGGCTTCGCTGGCGAACCTTTCGAAGTCGAAGTCCGACTTCGTGCAGGGCCTGAAGACGGCCAAGAACCCGGCGATCATCGTGGGCGCCGGCGCGCTGAGCCGTGCCGACGGCCTGGCGGTGCTGAGCGCCGCGGCCGGGGTCGCCAAGACCTTCGGCATGGCCTGGAACGTGCTGCACTCGGCGGCGGCCCGCGTGGGCGGCCTCGACCTGGGCTTCGTCCCGGCCGAAGGCGGCAAGAGCGCCGGCGAGCTGGTGGCGCCGGGCGGCGCGGATGTGCTGTTCCTGCTGGGCGCCGACGAGATCGACCTGTCGAAGTCGGGCGCCTTCGTCGTCTACCTGGGCACGCACGGCGACGCCGGCGCGCACCGGGCCGACGTGATCCTGCCGGGCGCCGCCTACACCGAGAAGAACGGCCTCTACGTCAACACCGAGGGCCGGGTGCAGATGGGCTTCCGCGCCGTGTTCCCGAAGGGCGAGGCCAAGGAGGACTGGGCGATCCTGCGGGCGCTCAGCGAGTACCTCGGCGCCAAGCTGCCCTACGACAGCCTGGACCAGCTGCGGGCCAAGCTGTTCGAGGAGCATCCGACCTTCGGGCGCATCGACTACGTGCCGGCGACGGCCGCGGCGGTCGACTTCGCGGCTCTGGGCAAGAAGGGCGAGGTCTCGGACGCGCCGTTCGCCAGCGCCGTGAAGCGCTTCTACCTGAACAATCCCATCGCGCGCGCCAGCACGACGATGGCCGAATGCGCCTCGCTCGCCTCGGGCGCGGCCAAGATCGCGGCGGAGTAGGGGACCCATGGAGTTCTGGACCACCCCCATCGGCTGGACGATCCTGACCGTCGCCCACATCCTGGCGGTCACCGTCGTCCTGCTGCTGACGATCGCCTTCATCATCTATGGCGACCGCAAGATCTTCGCCGGCGTGCAGGCGCGGAAGGGTCCCAACGTCGTGGGGCCGTTCGGCCTGCTGCAGTCCTTCGCCGACCTGGGCAAGTTCCTGATCAAGGAGCTGGTGATCCCGGCGGGCGCCGACAAGGCGGTCTACCTGCTCGCGCCGATCATCAGCGTGACCCTGGCGCTGGGCGCCTGGGCGGTGATGCCGATCGCGCCCGGCTGGGCGGTCGCCGACATCAACGTGGGCATCCTCTACCTCTTCGCCGTGAGCTCGATGGGCGTCTACGGCATCATCATGGGCGGGTGGGCCTCGAACTCGAAGTACCCGTTCCTGGGCTCGCTGCGGTCCGCGGCGCAGATGGTGTCGTACGAGGTCTCGATCGGCTTCGTGATCATCACCGTGATCCTGCTGGCCGGCTCGATGAACCTGAACCAGATCACCGAGGCTCAGGCCGGCGGTTTCTGGCACTGGTTCATGTTCGGCGGCGGCCCCAACTGGATGACCAACTGGCCGCTGATCGTGATCATGTTCCCGATGGGCGTGATCTTCTTCATCTCGAGCCTGGCCGAGACCAACCGCCCGCCCTTCGACCTGCCCGAAGCCGAGTCCGAGCTCGTGGCCGGCTATGCGGTGGAATACGGTTCGACGCCGTACATGCTGTTCTATCTGGCCGAGACGGCGAACATCGTCCTGATGAGCGGCCTGATGGCTGTGCTGTTCCTGGGCGGCTGGCACGCGCCGTGGCCGGAAGGCTACCTGGCCTCGTGGCCGGCGTGGCTGGCCAGCCTGCACGGCCTGGTGTTCTACGCGCTGAAGACCTTCTTCGTGTTCTTCATGAACGCGATGGTCCGCTCGATCGTGCCGCGCTACCGCTACGACCAGCTGATGCGCCTGGGCTGGAAGGTGTTCCTGCCCACGTCGCTGGTGGCGGTGTTCGTGGTGGCCGGCTGGCTGGTCTACACCGGCCTGCCGTCGGGGGTGGCGCAGTGAAGACCGGGCTCGCGATCCTGGCCATGTTCTCGCTGGCGGGCTGCGCCGGCGGCGCCGGCTTCGGCAAGAGCGGCGGCATCGCGACCTATGACGACCTCAAGGCGGCGCAGGAAGCCTGCGCCGCCAAGGGCGGGACCCTGAAGCTCCAGAAGAACGGCGACGTCCAGTACCTGGACGACTACGCCTGCGAGAAGAAGTGATGCTGAACCGGATCGGACAGGCCCTGAAGGGCGCCGCGCTGATGGACTTCGTCGGCGCCTTCGGGCTCGGCATGAAGTACATGGTCGCGCCGAAGAAGACCGTGCAGTACCCGCACGAGCGCAACCCGCAGAGCCCGCGCTTCCGCGGCGAGCACGCGCTGCGCCGCTATCCCAACGGGGAAGAGCGCTGCATCGCCTGCAAGCTGTGCGAGGCCATCTGCCCGGCGCAGGCGATCACCATCGAGGCCGAACCGCGCGCCGACGGCAGCCGCCGGACGACCCGCTACGACATCGACATGGTGAAGTGCATCTACTGCGGCCTGTGCCAGGAGGCCTGCCCGGTGGACGCCATCGTGGAAGGCCCGAACCTGGAGTTCGCGGTCGAGACGCGCGAGGAACTCTACTACGACAAGGAGCGCCTGCTGGATAACGGCGACCGCTGGGAACGCGAGATCGCGAAGAATCTGGAACTGGACGCGCCGTACCGATAAGCAGGCGGCGCGATTCCGCGCCCCCTGTCGTGAAGCGTAATTCGAGGGACTTTAGAGAGCCGAAATGGCCCTGCAGGCGATCGCATTCTACCTCATGGCGGCGGTGACCGTGGCCGCCGGATTCTGCGTGGTTTCGGCCCGCAATCCGGTGCACTCGGTCCTGTGGCTGATCCTGGCCTTCTTCTCGGCCGCCGGGCTCTTCGTCCTTCTGGGCGCCGAGTTCCTGGCGATGCTGCTGGTGGTGGTCTACGTGGGCGCCGTCGCGGTGCTCTTCCTGTTCGTCGTCATGATGCTGGACGTGGACTTCGCCGCCCTGCGGCAGGGCTTCGCGCGGTACATGCCGCTGGGCCTGCTGATCGGGGCGTTCCTCGCCGCCGAGATGGTGCTGGTGGCCACGACGGTGTCGAACCAGGGCGCTGCCAAGCATGCGGTGGCGCCGCTGGCCTCGGGCAAGGACTCCGCGCTCACGAACGCCGAGGCGATCGGGCGGGTGCTCTACACGGACTACATCTACTTCTTCCAGGCTGCCGGCCTGGTGCTGCTGGTGGCGATGATCGGCGCGATCGTGCTGACGTTGCGCCACAAGCCCGGTGTGAAGCGCCAGATCATCATGAACCAGGTCCTGCGCACGCCGAAGACCGGCATGAAGCTGGCAAACCCCAAGCCCGGCGAAGGGATCGGCGAATGATCATCGGCCTCGCACACTATCTCGCGGTCGCCGCGATCCTGTTCACCACGGGCGTCTTCGGCATCTTCGTGAACCGCAAGAACATCATCGTCATCCTGATGTCGGTAGAGCTGATGCTGCTCGCCGTGAACATCAACCTGGTCGCCTTCTCGGTCTACCTGGGCAACCTGGTCGGCCAGATCTTCGCGATGTTCGTGCTCACCGTGGCGGCCGCCGAGGCCGCCGTGGGCCTGGCGATCCTGGTCACGTTCTTCCGCAACCGCGGCGACATCGCCGTGGACGACGCCTCGATGATGAAGGGCTAAGCGCAAGTGGATCCCCAAGCCCTCGTCACCATCATCCTGTTCGGCCCGCTGATCGGCGCGGCCGTGGCGGGCCTGTTCGGCAAGCGCATCGGCGACGTCGCCTCGATGAGCGTCACCACCGGCTTCCTGTTCCTGTCGGCCATCCTGTCGTGGGTGGTTTTCAGCCAGTGGACCTGGGGCGGCCTGGAGCCGTTCACGGTCACCTACGCGCCGTTCATCCACGTCGGGAACTTCATCTCCAACTGGGCCTTCCGCCTGGACGGCCTGTCGGCGGTGATGCTGGTGGTGGTGACCACCGTCTCGTCGCTCGTGCACCTCTATTCGTGGGGGTACATGGCGGACGATCCGAGCAAGCCGCGGTTCTTCGCCTACCTGTCGCTGTTCACCTTCGCCATGCTGAGCCTGATCAGCGCGGCCGACTTCATGCAGCTGTTCTTCGGCTGGGAAGGCGTGGGCCTGGCGTCGTACCTGCTGATCGGCTTCTGGCACCACAAGGCCACCGCCAACGCCGCCTCGATCAAGGCCTTCGTGGTCAACCGCGTGGGCGACTTCGGCTTCGCGCTGGGGATCATGACGGCCTACTGGGCCTTCGGCACGATCGAGTTCGCGAAACTGTTCCCGCTGATCCAGGCCTCGGTGGGCCAGGGCTGGGACTTCGCGGGCGGGCGCTTCTCGCTGATCGACCTGACCTGCTTCCTGCTGTTCGTGGGCGCCATGGGCAAGTCGGCGCAGTTCTTCCTGCACACCTGGCTGCCCGACGCCATGGAAGGCCCGACGCCGGTGTCGGCGCTGATCCACGCGGCCACCATGGTGACCGCGGGCGTCTACATGGTCTGCCTGCTATCGCCGATGTTCGAGTACGCCCCGGTGGCCAAGAACATCGTGACGGTGATCGGCGCCGTGACCGCGCTGTTCGCCGCGACGGTCGGCCTGACGCAGAACGACATCAAGCGGGTCATCGCGTATTCGACCTGCTCGCAGCTGGGCTACATGTTCTTCGCCGCCGGCGTGGGCGCGTACCAGGCGGCGATGTTCCACCTGTTCACGCACGCCTTCTTCAAGGCCCTGCTGTTCCTGGGCGCCGGCTCGGTGATCCACGGCATGGCGCACGAGCAGGACATGCGCCGCTACGGCGCGCTGCAGAAGTACCTGCCGATCACTTATGCGGTGATGACCATCGGGACGATCGCCATCACCGGCCTGGGCATCCCGGGCGTGGAGCTGGGCTTCGCGGGCTTCTACTCGAAGGACGCCATCATCCACGCCGCCTACGAGGCCGGCGGGGCAGGGCATCCGATGGGTTACTTCGCCTTCGCCATCGGCATCCTGGTGGCCGGCCTGACCGCCTTCTACTCGTGGCGCGTCGCCTTCTTCACGTTCAACGGCCACGCCCGCTGGACGAGCGAGGACCTGGAGCACCACTGGCACAACCGCGACCACGCGCACGGCGACGCGGTGCATGACGACCATGCCCACGCCGACGCCGCGCACGCCGAGAGCCATTCAGAGCCGGATACGGACCACGGTCACGGCCATGGGCACGACCACAAGCCGCACGAGAGCCCCTGGACCATGCGCATCCCGCTGCTGGTCCTTTCGGTCGGCGCCATCGCCGCCGGCTTCGCCTTCCATCACCAGTTCATCGGCGCGGAGCAGAACGAGTTCTGGCGCGGCGCGATCTTCCACGCGCCGGTCGAGCACGCCGCGGCCGAGCATCACGCCCCGCTGTGGGTGGTGTGGGCGCCGCTGGTGGTGTCGGTGGGCGGCCTGCTGGTCGCGGCCTACATGTACATCTGGCGCGAGGGCCTGGGCGCGAAGCTCGCGGCCAACAACGGCCTGCTCTACACCTTCTTCTACAACAAGTGGTTCTTCGACGAGATCTACCAGGCCACCTTCGTCCGCGCGGCGAAGTTCCTGGGCGACCTGTTCTGGAAGGGCGGCGACCAGAAGATCATCGACGGGCTGGGCCCGGACGGGGTCTCGGCGCTGTCGGTCCAGGTGGGCAAGGGCGCCGGCCGCCTGCAGTCCGGCTACGTCTACCACTACGCCTTCGTCATGCTTCTCGGCGTCGCGGGTCTCCTGACCTACGCGCTGTGGGCCTGGGCCGCTTGAGGGGACGACCTTAGATGCCGCTGCTTTCCCTCATCACCTACGCCCCGCTGGTCGGCGTCGTAGGCATCCTGGCCCTCAAGCTGTTCGGGCGGGACGAGGCCAAGACCGCCGAGACCGCGCGCTGGATGGCGTTCATCACCACGATGGCGACCTTCGCGCTGTCGATCTTCCTGGTGGTGGAGTTCGACCCGAAGAACCCGGGCTTCCAGTTCGTGGAGGAGGCCCCCTGGTTCATGGGCCTCTACTACCGGATGGGCGTGGACGGGATCTCGGTCCTGTTCGTCCTGCTGACGGCGTTCCTGATGCCGATCTGTATCGCCGCCTCGTGGCGCTCGATCGACAAGCGGGTGCACGAGTACCTGATCGCGTTCCTGCTGCTGGAGACGCTGGTCATCGGCGTGTTCTGCGCCCTCGACATCGTGCTGTTCTACGTCTTCTTCGAGTTCGGTCTGGTCCCGATGTTCCTGATCATCGGCATCTGGGGCGGCGCGCGGCGGGTGTACGCGGCCTTCAAGTTCTTCCTCTACACGCTACTCGGCTCGATCCTGATGCTGGCCGCCATCCTCTGGATGATCGGCGCCAGCGGGACCAGCTCGATCCCCGAGCTGATGGCCTTCCACTTCACGCCTGAAGCGCAGACGTGGCTGTGGCTCGCCTTCTTCGCCTCGTTCGCGGTGAAGATGCCGATGTGGCCGGTCCACACCTGGCTTCCCGACGCGCACGTCGAGGCGCCCACCGCGGGCTCGGTGATCCTGGCCGGCATCCTGCTGAAGATGGGCGGCTACGGCTTCCTGCGCTTCAGCCTGCCGATGTTCCCGAACGCCTCGGACTATTTCACGCCGCTGGTGTTCGCGCTGAGCGTCATCGCCGTGGTCTACACCTCGCTGGTCGCCTTCCGGCAGACCGACGTGAAGAAGCTGATCGCCTATTCGTCGGTGGCGCACATGGGCCTGGTGACCATGGGCATCTTCTCGGGCAACGCCGAGGGCGAGCAGGGCGCGATCTATCAGATGCTGAGCCACGGGGTGATCTCGGGCGCGCTCTTCCTCTGCGTGGGCGTGATCTACGACCGGATGCACACCCGCGAGATCAAGTTCTACGGCGGACTGGTGACGCGGATGCCGGTGTACGCCGCGGTCTTCATGTTGTTCACGATGGGCAATGTGGGCCTGCCGGGCACCTCGGGCTTCGTCGGCGAGATCCTGTCGATGACCGGCGTCTACCAGGTGTCGACCTGGACCGCGATCATCGCGGCGACCGGCGTGATCCTCTCGGCCGTCTACATGCTGACGCTGTACCGCGCAGTCGTGTTCGGCCCGCTGACCAACCCGAAGCTCGAGGCCATCACCGACCTCGACTGGCGTGAGGTGGCGATCTTCGCGCCGCTGATCGTCTCGATGCTCTACATGGGCGTGCAGCCCAATTCCGTGTTCAGCCTGACGCAGGCGTCGGTGGACCAGCTCGTGCGGGTCTACCAGGCGGCGATCGGCGGGTAAGGGACCAAAGATGATCTCCGCCCACCTGGCCTACGCCTATCCTGAAATCATCCTCGCGGTTGGGGCGCTGGCCCTGCTCGTGCTGGGCGCGTTCCTGCCGAAGCAGACCGGCTTGGTCGGCGGCGCGAGCGTGCTGGTGCTACTGGCCGCCGCCGTGGCCTCGGCCACGCAGCCGTTCGGCGTCGCCTTCTCCGGCGGCCTGATCTCGGACGCGGCCGCCACCTTCTCCAAGGTCGCGATCTACGTGGCGTCGGCCGTGGCGATCCCGCTGGGCCAGGGCTGGTTCGCGCGCCGCGGCGTGAGGAACTTCGAATACCCGGTGCTGATCCTGCTTGCCGCGCTGGGCATGGGCATGATGGCGTCGTCGGGCGACCTGATCTCGCTCTACGTCGGCGTCGAGCTGCACTCGCTGGCGCTCTACGTGCTGGCCGCGATGCACCGCGAGAACGCGAAGGCGTCGGAAGCGGGCCTGAAGTACTTCGTGCTGGGTGCGCTGTCGTCGGGCCTGCTGCTCTACGGCGCCAGCCTGATCTACGGCTTCGCGGGCTCGACCCTGTTCAGCGACATCGCGGTCGCGGCGGGGTCGTCGGCCAACACCGGCCTGCTGTTCGGCCTGGTCTTCCTGATCTGTGGCCTCGCCTTCAAGGTCTCGGCCGCGCCGTTCCACATGTGGACGCCGGACGTCTACGAGGGGGCGCCGACCCCGGTCGTGGCCTTCTTCGCGGCGGCGCCCAAGCTGGCCGCCATGGTGCTGTTCGCCCGCGTCCTGGCCGACGGCTTCGCCGGCGCGGCGGGCCAGTGGCAGCAGGTGCTGATCGCCATCGCCCTGATCTCGGTCGCCGTGGGCGCCTTCGCGGGCCTGGTGCAGAAGAACCTGAAGCGCCTGTGGGCCTACTCCTCGATCGCCAACATCGGCTACGCGCTGCTGGGCCTGGCCTCGGGCACCAGCGAGGGCGTGCAGGCCATGCTGGTGTTCATGATCCTCTACATGATCGACGTGACCGGCTTCTTCGCCTGCCTCGCGGCGCTCTCGCGCCAGGGCCGGGCGATGGAGACGATCGACGACATGGCGGGCCTGATCAAGGAACAGCCGGGCATCGCGCTCGCCATGACGGCCTTCTCGCTGTCGGCGCTTGGGCTGCCGCCGTTCTCGGGCTTCTTCGCCAAGATCTTCGTGTTCAAGGCGGCGCTGGACGCCGGCCTGTGGGGCCCGGCCGTGATCGGCCTCGTGGGCTCGGTCGTGGCGGCGTTCTACTACCTGCGCCTGATCAAGGCGATGTGGTTCGACGGCAGCACCGGCGCGACCGACAAGCCGCCGATGGAAGCCAAGGCCATCGGCCTGGCGGCCGCTGTCTTCGCCTTCCCGGTCGTGATGGTCGCCCTGACCTGGCTGAACCCGCTGGCCGAGCGCGCGGCGCACGCCTTCGGCCTGGCCTGACGCTTGGCGAACCGCCCGCCGATCGAGTCCTACGTCGAACTCGACTCCACGAACGCGGAGGCCCGTCGGCGGGCCGAGGCGGGCGAGGCGGGGCCTGTGTGGATCTCGGCCGGCGTGCAGACGGCGGGTCGCGGCCGGAGGGGCCGGGCCTGGTCGACCGAGACCGGCAACCTGGCCGCCACCCTGCTGACCACCACGGATCGTCCGCCGGGCGAGGCGGCGCAGCTGTCGTTCGTGGCGGCGCTGGCGGCCTGCGACCTGGCCGATACCTGCCTGGGGCCGGGCGCGGCGCGCCTGAAGTGGCCTAACGACGTGCTGGTGCACGGCCGCAAGGCGGTGGGCATCCTGGTGGAGTCGGGCGCGCGGCCGGACGGCCGGCTGTGGCTGGCGGTCGGCGTCGGCGTGAACCTGAAGCACGCGCCGCAGGACCTGGAGCGACCGGCCACCGCCTTCGCCGACCACATGGCCGGGCCGCCGCCCGAGCCGCTGGCGGCGCTGGACGTGCTGGCGGTGGCCTTCGAACGCTGGCGCACCGCATGGGCGACGCAGGGATTTTCACCGATCGCGGCAGGCTGGTCCGAGCGCGCGACCGGAATCGGCGAGCGCTGCGTCGCGCGGCTGCCCAGCCGGACGATCGAGGGCGTGGCCGAAGGCCTGGATCCGGACGGCGCGCTCAGGCTCAGGCTGGACGACGGCGGCGTGGAGCGCATAACGGCCGGCGACGTGTTTTTCGGGGAGGCGTGAATGCTGCTGGCGATCGAACAGGGCAACACCAACACCCTCTTCGCGGTGCATGACGGCGAGACGTGGACGGCGCAATGGCGTGCGGCGACCCACTCGAGTCGCACGGCCGACGAATATGCGGTGTGGCTGTCGCAATTGCTGGGTATGGCTGGGCTGTCGCTGGGCGCGTTCGACGGGTGCATCATCTCCAGCGTGGTGCCGCAGTCGATCTTCAACCTGCGCAACCTGGCGCGGCGCTACCTGCACGTGGAGCCCATGGTGATCGGCGAGAATGTCGACCTGGGGATCGAGGTGCGGATCGAGAAGCCGTCGGAGGCGGGCGCCGACCGGCTGGTCAACGCCATCGGGGCGCACACCGTCTATCCCGGCGACCTGATCGTCATCGACAGCGGGACGGCCACCACCTTCGACGTGATCGCCGCCGACGGCGGGATGGAAGGCTGCGCCATCGCGCCGGGGATCAACCTGTCGATGGAAGCGTTGCACCAGGCGGCGGCGAAGCTGCCGCGCGTGGCGATCCAACGCCCGCGCGGGAACACCGCGATCGGGAAGGATACGGTGGCGGCCATGCAGTCGGGCGTCTTCTGGGGCTATATCGCCCTGATCGAGGGCCTGGTGGCGCGGATCAAGGCCGAGTGGGGCAAGCCCATGACCGTGATCGGCACCGGCGGCGTCGCCTCGCTCTTCCACGGAGCCACGGATTCCATCGATCACTTCGACCCGGATCTCACGATCCGCGGAATGCTAGAGATTTACCGCCGCAACGCGGCCAAGGCTTGAATGGCTAAGACACAAAAGGACGACGAGCTCGTCTTCCTGCCGCTGGGCGGGTCGAACGAGATCGGGATGAACTTCAACCTGTACGGCTTCGGGCCGGCGCACGACCGCAAGTGGATCGTGGTCGACCTGGGCGTGACGTTCGGCGACCAGACCACGCCGGGCGTCGAGGTGATCCTGCCCGACCCCGAGTACATCGAAGAGTACGCGCACCGGATCCTGGGGATCGTGCTGACCCACGCCCACGAGGATCACATCGGCGCGGTGGCCTGGCTGTGGCCGCGGCTGAAGGCGCCGGTCTATGCGACGCCGTTCACGGCCTTCATCCTGCGCGAGAAGCTGCGCGAGGCCGATCTGCTGGACGAGGTGGAGATCACCGAGGTCCCGCTGGGCGGATCGATCGAGCTGGGTCCGTTCAAGCTGGACCTGATCACCCTGACGCACTCGATCCCCGAGCCGAACGGCCTGGCGATCAAGACGCCGTTGGGCACGATCCTGCACACCGGCGACTGGAAGATCGATCCCGATCCGCTGCTGGGCGACGTCACCGACGCGGCCGCCATCCGCAAGCTGGGCGACGAGGGCGTCCTGGCGATGGTGTGCGACAGCACCAACGTCTTCGTGGACGGCCACGCCGGGTCGGAAGCCGACGTGCGGGTGGCGATGACCAACCTGATCGGAGGCCTGAAGGGCAAGGTGGCGGTGGCCTGCTTCGCGTCGAACGTGGCGCGGATGGACAGCGTGATCCGCGCGGCCGAGGCCAATGGGCGGCGGGTCTGCCTGGCGGGGCGGTCGATGCACCGGATGTCGGCGGCGGCGAAGTCCGTGGGCCTGATGCAGGACATCCAGCCGTTCCTGGACGACACCGAAGCCAAGCACCTGCCGGAGAGCAAGGTGCTGTACCTGTGCACCGGCAGTCAGGGTGAGCCGCGGGCGGCGCTGGCGCGCATCGCCGACGGCACGCATCCGCATGTGAAGCTGGGGGCGGGCGACAGCGTGGTGTTCTCCAGCCGGGTCATCCCGGGCAACGAGATCCCGATCCGCAACCTGCAGAACAAGCTGACCGAGAACGGCGTGCGCCTCTACACCGAGCGCGACCACCCGGGCATCCACGTCTCAGGCCACCCTTGCCGCGACGAACTGGCCGAGATGTACGCCTGGGCCCGGCCGACGATCGCGGTGCCCACCCACGGCGAACGCCGGCACCTGATGGAGCACGCCGCCTTCGCCCGCGATCTGCAGGTGCCGCAGCAGGTGACACCGCGCAACGGCGACATGGTGCGCCTGGCGCCGGGCCGGGCGGAGATCATCGACGAGGTGCCGTCCGGGCGCCTGTTCGTGGACGCCGGCGTGCTGACGCCCGAGAACGGCGAGGCGCTGCGCGAGCGGCGGCATGCGGCGTTCAACGGCGTGCTGGCCGTGTCCGTCGTGCTGGACGGGCGGGGGAAGATCGCCAGCGGCCCGCAGGTGCGCGCCCTGGGCCTGCCGACCGAGGACGAGGAGCACCTGGATGAGGTGCTCGAGGAACTGGCCGACGAGGCGGAAGGCGCGATCAAGCGCCTGAAGGGCGAGGAGCGGGAGCTGGACGACAGCATCGAGACCGCCATCTCCCGCGCCGTGAAGAAGGCCAGCCAGCGGATCTGGGGCCGCCGGCCGGTCGTGGAGACGACGGTCCTGCGGATCTAGGCGAGGGCCGTCCGGCGGCGCGAACGCAGCGCCGCGCCAGCCGCGCCGAAACCCAGGATCATCAGCGCCCAGGTGGTGGGCTCGGGGACGGCCGCGGTGATGCCGGTCGTGTAGGTGAGATCGTCCATCACCCAGTTGCCGCTGTTGCCGTAGAGGCGGACCTCGTCCACGAGGCCGCCGTACCCGGAGGCGTAGAAGGTGGCGACGTCGTCGAGGGTCTGCGACTGGCTGGTGAAGACGCGCTCGCCGCCGCGGAAGAGTTCGTAGACCACGCCGAGATGGCCCGAGAAGTAAGCGCCGTCGAAGCGGACCGCGTCGCCGAAGCGGAAGGTGCTGACGCCGTTCCTACCTGGCTCGTACTTCTCGTAGTTGGTGTAGATCGCCGTCAGACCCGAAGCGGTGGGGTATTCGGGCAGCTTGGGCGGCGAGTAGTAGCTGAAGTCATCGCCGAAAATCACGCCCTGGTACTCCGACGGCACCAGGCCAGAGCCGGTGAGATCGTCGAAATTCAGCACGATGGTCGTGGCGGCGGACGCCGCACCGGCGACAAGCGAGAGCGCGAGGCCGGCGACGGCCGGGCCGATGAAACTGCGAGACATGACGCACCTTTTCTGAACTCGGGGAAGGCGTCGCTAGCAGCCGCCGCGCGGAGGAGCGGCCCGCGCGCGACCAAGCCGGTTCAATTCGCGACGGGTGCGTATAGGCTCGCGCTTGAGGCGAACTAGGCCGGCGCCAGCGCCAAGCCGTCAATTTCGGCGAGCTCGTGTGCCGAATACGGCCCCGCCGCCTCGGCCGCGACGCACATGGCCAGTTCGGCGCGGTTCTTCACCCCAAGGACTACGGTGTCGAAGTCCGGCAGGCTGAGGGCGTAGCGGTGGGCGACGTAGGCCGGGTCCTGGCCCCAGCGGGCGCAGAGGGCGCGGAACGGGGCGGCGCGATCATAGTCGGCGCGATCGGGGCTCTTGGGCGAGAGGTCGCGGTCGACGGCCGCGGTAAGCGCCCCGGCCTGGACCGCGCGGATGCCCATGACGCCGAGTCCGGCCGCCTTGGCGCGGGCGGCGATCTGACGCGGCCGCGCGGGCTCGGCGTAGCGCTTCAGGGCGCCGGGACTGTCCATGAGGTTGGCGATGACCTGGACCACGTCGGGCCTGGGCGTGTGATCCAGCGCCTTCAACACCGCCGTGGGCACGCCGATGCCGGTGATCCCCCAGGCCCCGATGCGACCTTGGGCCTTCAGCGCTTCCATCGCCGGGACCACCTCATGCTCGTAGAGCGACCAGGCGGTGGAGAAGCGGTCCTTGCCGCTGTCGCCGTGGGCGTAGGTGAAGCCGTTCAGGTGGATATTCGAGTGCAGGAAGAAGGCGTCGAGGCGTTCCAGTCGCATGGCCGCGAGACTGGCCTCCAACGAGGCGGTGAGGGCGGGGGCGACGTCGGCGGGATCGGGTGAGCCGAGCTGACACTTGCTGGTGAAGCGGACGCCGGCCGGTGGGCGGCCGCCGAACGCCTCGCCGACGAAGGCCTCGGCGTTGCGGTACATGGGCGCGCAGTCGATGAGGGTGATCCCTGCGTCGACGGCGGCGTGCACGGTGGCCAGCGCCTCTTCGTGGGTGGTCTCGCCCCAGATCTGGCCGATGCCGCCGCCCAGCGTGAGGCGGCTGACCTCGCCCAACGGGCCCAGCGTGGCGGTCCGCATCGTATTCCTCCCGTCGTTTTGGCGACGCTAGCATGTTGCCGCTCGTTCGAAGGACGGGTTTGATGGCGGACGGCCAGATGCGGGAAGCGCGCGGCCAGCGCAGGGGAGAGCGCCTATGTCCGCGTACCGGGGCGTCCGCATCGCCGATTTCAGTCAGGGTCTCGCCGGGCCGATGGCGGCGATGCTGCTGGGCGACTTCGAGGCCGAGGTGGTGAAGGTCGAACCGCCCGGCGGCGACCGGTTGAAGGACCACCCCGGCTACCTGGCCTGGAACCGCAACAAGCAGGTCGTGACGCTGGACCTTGCGACACCCGAAGGCCTGGCCGCGGCGAAGACGCTGATCGCGGGCGCGGACGTGGCGCTGTTCGATCATCCGCCGGGCGTGCTGGAGTCGCTCGGGCTGGACGGGGCGACCCTGACAGCGGCGCATCCCGCCTTGGTGCACGCCTGGATGCCCCCCTATGGAACGACCGGCGAGTGGAGCGACCTGCCGGCGCACCACAGCCTGCTGGCCGGCCTGACCGGCGTGGCGTTCCGCCAGGGCGCGTGGGCGGATCAGCCGGTCCACCTGGTGATCCCGATCGCGTTCTATTCCCAGGCTGTCCTGGGGGCGGGCGCCATTGGCGCGGCGCTGTTCGAGCGCGGGCGTAGCGGGCAGGGACAGGCGCTCGTGGTCAGCGGCCTGCACGGCTCGGCCGAGGCGGCGCCGCCCGCGCGGATCCTGGGCGAGCCGCCGCTGCCCCGTGGAACGCCGCCAGGGGCCAATCCGCGCTACCGGCTCTATCAGGGCTCGGACGGGGAATGGTTCTTCCTGGGGACCCTGTTCACGAACTTCTACCGCAAGGCGCTGGAGGTGGTGGGCCTCGACGACGCGTTCGATGTGCTGGAGGCCGACATGCTGGCCGCGCGCGACCTTCTGGAGGGGATGTTCCTCGGCCGCACGCGTGACGAATGGCTGGAGGCGCTCAGGGCCAACGACGTGCCGTGCGCGCCGATCGGCCCACGCGAAGCGTGGTTCGCCGGTGACACCGTCGGGAACGCCGGGCTGCGAACGGTCCTGCGGCATCCAGAGCGGGGCGAGGTGGCGATGCCGTCGCCGTCGGTGAAGTTCAAGCGCACGCCAGCCAGCATCCGGGCGCTGCCGCAGCCCGCCGCCGCGCCGCCGGCCTGGGAGGCGAAGACGGCGTCGACCGGCGCCGGGACGGCGTCGGCGCCGCTGGCCGGAGTGAAGGTGCTGAACCTGGGCACGGTGATCGCAGGCGCCTATGCCGGGACCATCCTCGCCCAGCTCGGCGCCGATGTGATCAAGATCGAGTCGCGGGAGGCCGATCCGTTCCGTTCGGACGGCTCGCAGTTCCTGGCGTACAACCGCGGTGCGCGCGCGCTGGGCCTGGATCTGAAGCGGCCCGAGGCGCGGGAGCTGTTCCTGGAGCTGGCGGAGGACGCCGACGTCGTCATCGACAACTACCGGCTGGGCGTGCGGGGCCGGCTTGGGATCGACTATGCGGCGCTGAAGGCGGTGAACCCGCAGATCATCTCGTGCTCCATCAACGCCTATGGTGAGAGCGGGCCGCGGGCCGCCTTGCCCGGCTTCGATCCGCTCCTGCAGGCCGAGGGCGGGATGATGGCCGCGCAGGGCGGGGCGGGCGATCCCATCCTGCACACCATCGCCGTCAACGACATCGCCACGGCGGCGACGGTGGCCGGGGCGGTCATCGCGGCGCTGAACGCCCGCGAGAGGACGGGCGAGGGCCAGGAACTGCTGACCAGCCTGATGGGGCAGAGCCTGCTCTACCAGCTGGGCGAGCTGGTGACGTACGAGGGGCGGCCCGCGAACCCTCTCGGCGGGGTGGACTGCCTGGGCGTCTCGGCGCTGCACCGCTACTACGCCTGCGCCGACGGCTGGATCGGGCTGGTGGCCGAGACGGCGGGCGAGGCCGCGGCGCTCGGACGGGCGCTGGACGTGGATCTTGGCGCGGGGCCGTTGGCGGAGGCGCGGGACGGGCCGCTCGCGGGGCAGATCGAAGCGGCGCTGGCGGGCAGGCCGCGAGCCGATGCGCTGGCGGCGCTGCGCCGAGAGGGCGTCGCCGCGGCGCCGGCGATCCGTGGCGGGGAGGCGCTGGAGGATGCGTTCCTGGCGCAGAACGGCTTCGTGGAAGGCTGGGTCCATCCGCGGCTTGGCCCGATGATCACGGCCACGGCGCTCTCGGCATTCTCACGCACGCCCAGTGGCTTCTCCCGCCCGACGCCCGAGCTGGCCGAGCATTCGGCGGAGGTGCTGGGCGACTACGGGATCGCACCGGAGCGGATCGCGGCGCTGCTGGCGGCGGGGGCCGTGTTCTAACGCCGCAGCATCGTTCCCCAAGGTGATCTCGCGCCGGCGCGCGTCCCGGCGTATACCGCCCGGATGATCGGGAAACTGAACCACGTGGGCGTCGCGACGCCCTCCATTGAAGAGTCGGTGAAGCTGTATCGCGACGTCCTGGGGGCGACGAAGATCGGCGAGAAGTTCGCCATGCCCGAGCAGGGCGTGTGGGTGTGCTTCGTCGACCTGCCGAACAGCCAGATCGAGTTGATCGAGCCGCACGGGGACGCCTCGCCGCTGAAGGGCTTCCTGGAGAAGAACCCGGCCGGCGGCCAGCACCACATCTGCTTCGAGGTGGAAGACATCGAGGCGGCGCGGGACGACATGGCCGCCAAGGGCGCGACGGTGCTGAACGGCGGCAAGCCCCGGATCGGCGCGCATGGAACGCCGGTGATCTTCGTGCACCCCAAAAACATGGGCGGCGTGCTGGTCGAGCTCATGGAAACCCCCAAGGCTGGAGCCCACTGATGGGTCCGTTCACCTCGGTCGCGATCTTTCTCACCATATGGTGGACGGTGCTGTTCGCCGTGTTGCCGCTGGGCGTGACCAGTCACGCCGAAGCGGGGATCGACCGGGGCGATGGGGGCGACCCGGGCGCGCCGGTGGACCCGAAGCTTAAGAAGAAGTTCTTCACCACGACCTGGATCTCGGTCGTGCTGTTCGCGATCATCTGGACGGTGATCAAGCTGGGCGTCATCAAGCTGCCGGGCCTGCCCAGCACCTACTGAGGAACCTCAGGGGCGCCTCATCGTTGCCAAGGTTCCAGCGGCAAGGCTATCAGGTCGCCTCCTGCTGACCTGAGAGCCGAAGATTCCATGCGCCTTTCGCGATACTTCATGCCGACCCTTCGCGAGGCGCCCGCCGACGCGCAGATCGTCTCGCACCAGCTCATGCTGCGCGCGGGCCTGATCCGGCAGGAGGCCGCCGGCATCTATGCCTGGCTGCCGCTGGGCCTGAAGGTGCTGAAGAAGATCGAGCAGGTGGTGCGTGAGGAGATGAACCGCGCCGGCGCGGTCGAGATCCTGATGCCGACCCTGCAGCTGGCCGACCTGTGGCGCGAGAGCGGCCGCTACGAGGCCTATGGCGACGAGATGCTGCGCATCAAGGACCGCCACGACCGGGACCTGCTGTACGGACCCACGGCCGAAGAGGTCGTGACCGACATCTTCCGTAGCTACATCAA
The DNA here is from genome assembly GCF_057809855.1 of Phenylobacterium sp. FG114. Taxonomy (NCBI): domain Bacteria; kingdom Pseudomonadati; phylum Pseudomonadota; class Alphaproteobacteria; order Caulobacterales; family Caulobacteraceae; genus Phenylobacterium; species Phenylobacterium sp. FG114. The sequence continues at coordinate 141,140 of NZ_JBMDKU010000004.1, forward strand.
GTCGTACAAGGACTTGCCGAAGAATCTTTACAACATCCAGTGGAAGTTCCGCGACGAGCGCCGGCCCCGGTTCGGGGTCATGCGCGGCCGCGAGTTCCTGATGAAGGACGCTTACAGCTTCGACATCGACGAGGCCTCGGCGCGGCGGTCCTACAACCGGATGTTCCTGGCCTACCTCAACGTCTATGCGCGGCTGGGGCTGAAGGCGATCCCGGTGCGGGCCGACACCGGTCCGATCGGCGGCGACCTTTCCCACGAGTTCATCATCCTCGCCGACACCGGCGAGAGCGAGGTGTTCGCGCACCGCGACCTGGTGGAGATGGGCGCGCCTGGAGCCGATATCGACTGGGAGGGCGACCTGCAGCCGCTGGTCGACAAGCGCACGCAGCTCTACGCGGCCAGCGACGAGATGCACGACAAGGCCGCCTACGAGGCTCTGCCCGAGGACAAGCGGATGACCGCTCGAGGAATCGAGGTCGGGCACATCTTCTACTTCGGCACGAAGTACTCCGCGCCGATGAAGGCCAACGTCACCGGCCCGGACGGCAAGGACACGCCGGTGCAGATGGGCTCGTACGGCGTGGGCGTCTCGCGCCTGGTGGCGGGCATCATCGAGGCCAGTCATGACGACAGCGGGATCGTGTGGCCCGACGCCGTGGCCCCGTTCGGCGCGGCGGTGCTGAACCTGCGGGCCGGCGACGCCGCCTGCGACGAGGTCTGCGAGAAGGCCTACAAGGCGCTGTCGGACGCCGGGCTCGACCCCCTGTACGACGATCGCGACGACCGGCCGGGCGCGAAGTTCGCCGCCACGGACCTGGTGGGCATCCCCTGGCAGCTGATCGTCGGCCCCAAGGGCGTGGCGGACGGCGTGGTCGAGCTGAAGCGCCGGGCCACCGGTGAGCGCCAGACCGTGTCGCTCGACGCGGCGCTGAAGGCTATCATCGGTTGAGCCAGCCCCACGCCGTCACAGGCGGCCGCGCGCCGCCGTTCGGCCTCTGGGAGCGGATGCTCGCCGGCCGCTACCTGCGCGCCAAGCGGCAGCAGGGCGGCGTGGCGCTGATCTCAATCATCTCGTTCACCGGCATCATGCTGGCGGTCGGCGTGCTGATCGCGACCATGTCGGTGATGAACGGCTTCCGGTCGGAGTTGCTGGGCCGGATCCTGGGCTTCCAGGGCCACCTGTTCGTCACCGGCGGCGTGTTGGACGGCGCCGAGCGCGACCGGGCGGTCGCCCGCATCGTCAAGGTGCCCGGCGTGCTGCAGGCGGCGCCGATCGTCGAGGCCCAGGCGATCGCCATCGGGCCCGCGCAGATCACCGGAGCCCTGGTGCGCGGTATCAGCCCCAAGGACCTGCAGGAGACCCGGCTGGTTTCCGGCAACATCACGCGCGGCACGCTGAGGGGCTTCGGCGACGGGGAGTTCGGCGGCGACGTGATCGTGGTCGGCGAACGGCTGGCCCAGCAACTGGGCGTCTCGCCCGGCGACACCCTGACCCTGATCTCGCCGGCCGGCGGCGCGACGGCGTTCGGGGGCACGCCCCTGCAGAAGGCCTATACGGTCGGCGCCACCTTCACGGTGGGCATGAGCCAGTTCGACCAGGCCTACATCTACATGCCGCTGGCGCAGGCCCAGCTCTTCTTCGGCCGCGACGACACGGCCGACGCCATCGAGATCAAGGTCGTCGACCCGGACCACGCCGCCAAGCTGCGTGCGCCGATCACCCGGGCCGCCGGCCCCTCGGCCGTGGTCAACGACTGGACCCAGCGCGACACCGCCTTCTGGGGCGCGCTCGCCGTCGAGCGGACGGCCATGCGCCTGATCCTCGGCATGCTGATCGTGATCGCGGCGCTGAACATCATTTCGGGCCTGGTGATGCTAGTGAAGAACAAGACCCGCGACGTGGCGATCCTGCGCACCATCGGGGCCGGGCAGGGCTCGATCCTGCGGATCTTCTTCATGGCCGGCGCCAGCATCGGGGCCCTCGGCACCCTCGCGGGCGTGACGCTGGGCGTGCTGTTCTCGATCTATATCGGCCCCATCCAGGGGTTCGTCGAATGGGTCACCGGCACGCAGGTGTTCGCCTCGGACGTCTATTACCTGTCGCGGCTGCCGGCGAAGGTGGACTGGGCCGAAGTCGCCGCGATCTCGGCGTTCTCGCTGGGCATGGCCTGCTTCTGGAGCCTGCTGCCGGCCTGGCGGGCGTCCAAGCTCGATCCGGTGGAGGCGCTCCGCTATGAGTGAGCCCGTGCTCTCCATCCGCGGGCTGGAGCGGACCTATGTGACGGCGGCGGGCTCGCTGACCGTCCTGCGCGGCGTCGATCTGGACGTACAGCCGGGCGAGATCGTGGGGCTGATCGGGCCGTCGGGCTCGGGCAAGTCCAGCCTGCTGCACGCGGCCGGGCTGCTGGAGCATCCCAACGCGGGCCGCATCTCGATCCAGGGCGTCGACTGCTCGAACCTGCACGAGCGCGAGCGCACGCGGGTGCGGCTGGCCACCATCGGCTTCGTCTACCAGTTCCACCACCTGCTGCCGGAGTTCTCGGCGCTCGACAATGTGGCGCTGCCGATGATGATCGCGGGCGTCGAGCGCAAGGCGGCCGGCGAGCGGGCGGCGAAGCTGCTCGCCGACCTGGGACTCAAGGACCGCGTCGACCATCAGCCGGCCCAGTTGTCGGGCGGGGAACAGCAGCGGGTGGCCATCGCCCGCGCCCTGGCCAACTCGCCCCGCCTGCTGCTGGCCGACGAACCCACCGGCAACTTGGACCCCACGACCTCGGGCGCGGTGTTCGACAGCCTCTACGCGCTGGCGCGCAGCCAGGGCGTGGCGGCCGTGGTGGCGACGCACAACCTGGAGCTTGCCAGCCACATGGACCGGGTCTTCGCCCTGAAAGACGGCCATCTCGAAGAGCAGACGCGCTAGGAGCGGCCGCAGGCGTCCTTCACCTTCTGGTCGATCTCCGCCAGGCCCACGCCGGCGTCGTAGCCGTTGAGGCGGGCGCGCTTCTGGAGGCCTGTCCAGAGGGCCAGGGCCTCGCGATAGGCGTTGCAGGCCTCGGAACGGCGACCAGCCGCCAGGTAGATGTCGCCCAGGGGCGTGTAGCCGACCGCCACGGTGCGGGCTGCGTTCTGGTCCTCGGGACGCTCGGCGGCGGCGGCGCGGCGACCGGCGATACTGGCGCGCGCAGCGGTGATGGCTTCGTCGTGGCGGCCGTTGTGCGAGAGCGCCACCGCCAGCTGCATGTTCACGATGTTGCCGATATGACGCGACTGAGGACTTCGCTCCACGGAATTGAGAAGACTGGAGATCTCGACGCCACGCAGGATCGAGGTCAGTTCCTCCTTGGGCCGCTTGAGCTCCTGCCAGGTGCTGGAGACGTTGAACTGGGCATAGGCGAGCGGCGAGAGCATGCGCACGTCGCGGCGCTGGGCGTGGGCGGTCTCGAGCACCTGGGCTGACCGCTGGTACAGCTGTAGCGCCTCGGGCGGGCTGCCCAGGAAGTAGCGGGCGTCGCCCAGCAGCGTGTAGGCGCGCGCCAGGCCCAGCGCCACGTCGTCGGGATCGGCGCCGGGGGGCGGATCGCGATAGCCCATGATCGCCGCCTCCAGCAGGGGCGGCATGGCCGCGAACTCGCCCTCGTAGTCCATGAGATTGGCCTGCCCGATGATGCACTCCAGCTTGAGGATGCGGGCCGGCGTGCTGGCGGGCAGGCGCCGGATGAGGGCGTCGGCGCGGCGGCAGGCCTCGTCGTAGACGCGGGTGGCCGCGGCCTTGTCGTTGTCGATGTTCTGCAGCACCCCGCCGCGGGCGTTGAGCGTGCGCACCAGGCTGAGCTCGGCCGCGTCGTTGCGGCGAGAGCCCGACAGGAGGCGGCGCAGGTCGGCCTCGGCGCGGGCCAGGTCGGCCTTGCCCGCGGCGATCTCGCCCACGGAGTTGCCCGAGATCTGGGTCAGGGCCTCGCCCATGCGGCCGAAACCCTGGGCGACCTCCAGCTGGATGTCCGGGCGCGATCCGGCGGCGTCCAGCGCCTCCAGATAGGCGCGGCTCCGATCGGCCACGGCGTGACGGAGCGGGGCGGTGCCAGGCGCGCGCTGGAGCGCCGGCGTGAGGTCGTCCAGCAGATAGACTGCCAGGCTGCGGACCTGGGTGAAGCGCTGCTCGGCCTGCAGGTAGAGCGTGGTGGTGACCACCAGGCCCACGATGAGCGCAATGGCTGCGGCGACGCCGGCGCCGACGCCGAGGGGATGGCGGCGGGCGAAGAACGTCCATCGGCGGGCGGGGCCGGCGGGGCGCGCGCTCACCGGATAGCGGGACAGCCAGCGTTCGACGTCGGCGGCGAGCGCGCGCACGTCGCCATAGCGGGCCTCCCGCGACGGCGCGCTGGCCTTGGCGATCACCGCCGACAGTTCGGCGTCGGGCGCGGGTCCAGATAGGTCAGCCAGCAGGACACCCAGGGCGAAGACGTCGTCGCCCACGCCGGCCGGCTCGCCGGCCTGTTGCTGCGGGCTGGCGTAGCGGGCGGTGGCGGCGCGCGGCCGGGTGGCGCGCTCGGCGTCGAGTAGGGCGGCGATGCCGAAGTCCAGCACCTTCACGCCGACGCCGGGGTCGACGACCACGTTGCTGGGCTTCAGGTCGGCGTGAACCACACCGCTGGCGTGGGCGTGCTCGACGGCGGCGCAGAGCTGGAGGAACAGGCCCAGGCGCGCGCGCAGCGGCAGGGCGGCACGCTCGGCATGCTCGGTGATCGGCAGACCCGCCACCCGCTCCATGACGATGAAGGACAGGCCCTCGGCGGTGACCCCGCCGTCGAAGAGCTGGGTGACGTGCGGGTGGCGCAGGCGCGCCAGGATGCGGCGCTCCTGGGCGAACTGGTCGGCGGCGGCCTGGGAGAACAGGCCGCCGCGCATCAGCTTGATGGCGACGGTCTGCTCGAAGCCGCCCTCGATCCGCTCGCCGCGATAGACCCGGCCCATGCCGCCGCGGCCGAGCTCCTCGACCAGGCGGTAGGCGCCGATTTGTTCGGGGGGCTCGATCTCGAAGGGACTGACGGGTTCGGGCGGCTGCGTCGGCAGGAGGTCGGAACGCGACTCGGCGGCGATCAGACGGCGGACGGCGGCGGCGAGGGCGGGATCCGCCAGATCATCGAGCCGGGCCTCGCGGCTGGCTGGCGGCCACGCCATGGCCTCGTCGAAGAGTTCCAGGACCCGCCACTCGAAGCCGGGATCCATCTCAGGCGGCGGCCTCCAGGGCGCTCAACAGCCAGGCGCGGGCCCCGCGCCAACGACGCTCGACCGTACTCTCGGACACTTCGAGGGCCGCGGCGGCCTCGGCGAGGGTCAGGCCGGCGTAGAAGCGCAGCTCGACGACGCGGGCGCGCTCGGCGTCCACCTCGAACAGCTTGGCGAGCACCTTGTCGAATTCCTCGAGGTCGAAGGCTCCCCCGCGCTGGGGCTCGCACCAGAAGGTCAGGATCGGCGGCGCCTGCCGCTTGCTGGCCCTGTAGCGGCGCACCTCGTCCAGCAGCGTCTGGCGCATGATGCGGGCCGACATGGCCAGGAAGTGCGTCCGATCGCGCCAGTCCATCCGTTCCAGCTTCAGGATCCGGATCGCGGCCTCGTGAGCCAGGTCGGTAGGCTGGATGGCCAGGCGGCCGGCGTCTTCGCGCAGGACGCGTCGGGCGATGCGGCGGAACTCGGCATAGTGCGCGGCCAGCAGCCGGTCGCGGGCGCGGACGTCCCCCTGAGACGCGCCGGTCCACACCGTCTCCATCGGCATCTGGTATGCGTGGGACACCCCGAACCCCCGTCAGTCCGACCGGGAGCATACGCCGACCGGCGATATTGCATATCCCGTTCTCCCGTTACGGGAGCTGTACGCGCGCGGCGCCCGCCGCTAGGGCAGCGGCATGCGCCTGATCATCGACACCGACACGGCCGGCGACGACGTCTTCTCGCTTATGATCGCGCTGACGCGGCCGGGCGTGACGGTCGAGGCCATCACCATCGCGCACGGCAACGTGGGCTTCGCGCAGCACGCCGAAAATGCGCTGGCGACGCTTGAGGCCTGCGGGCAAGGCGGGAAAGCGCCGGTCTACCTGGGCGCGGAGCAGCCGCTGAGCCGCGCGCCCCTGGCGGCGACCTATGTGTTCGGGGCGGACGGCATGAGCGACGCGGGAATCCCGCGCGCGGCGCAGCGTCCGGCGGCAGGCGAAGCGGCCGACGAGATCGTGCGCCGGATCATGGGCGCCCCCGGCGAGATCACCCTGATCGCCCAGGCGCCCCTGACCAACCTGGCCTTGGCGGTGATGATGGAGCCGCGGATCGCCTGGGCCTGCCGCCATCTCTGGATCATGGGCGGCACGGACAACGGGGTGGGCAATGTGACGCCGGCGGCGGAGTACAACTTCTACGTCGATCCCGAGGCGGCGAAGATCGTGCTGGCGGCCGGCTTCGACGTCTCGATCGTCACGTGGACGGCGACCCTGCGCGACGGCCTGTTCACCCTGGAGCAGCTTGCCGAGCTGGAGGCGCTGGACACGCCCCGGTCGCGGTTCTTCACGGCGGTGAACCGGGCGTCGCTCGACTTCGCGCAGAAGACGCAGGGCCTGGGCGGCAGCCTGCATCCCGACGCGCTTACCTGTGCCCTGGCGCTGGACGAGCGCCTGATCCTGGACAGCGACATGTGCGCGGTGGACGTGGAGACCAAGGGCGAGCTGACGCGCGGCTATCTCAGCGTCTCGCACCCGATCCTGCCCGACGCCGAGCTGGCCGACCCGGAGCTTGTGCGCAAGGCGCCGAACGCCCGGGTCATCAAGGCCGCCGACCGCGCTGGGTTCTTCGCCGCGATGAAGGCCGCGCTCAGCTAGTCGCGCCGCAGGGCGTCGATCTCGGCGATCTGGGCTTCCAGGCGGCGGATGGCCCGGTGATTGTTCCAGAACCAAAGCGAACCATAGAGCAGCAGCATCACCGGCAGCGTCAGCTTCCAGGCCAGCGGCGCTTCGGGCTGGGCCTGCAGAAGGCCTGTCAGGAACAGTGCGAAGCCTGGGAGGAAGGGCGCCAGATACCAGGCCCAGGCGCTCCGCAGGGCCTCCTGCTGGCGGACGAGCTCGGCGCGATGGAACGCGAGGGCGTCGGCGACCGGCGCCGGCCGGGCCGATCCGCGCCGATGGAGCTGGAACGCGACGTAGACCGCCGCCAGGCCGCACAGCGCGCTCGCCGCCTTGAGGACCGCGCCCGGCAGGATGAAGACGTAGGCGGAGAACACCACGACGACGATGGCGCAGGCCACGTACTCGATGCGGTTGCGGCGCTGGACGCGGTCCTGGAAGCCGCGCGCGTGGATCTGTTCGAGAGTCATGGGCTGGGTCTCCGTGGGCTGGTCGCGCCAGAGGTTCTTGAGGTCGTCGGGCTGGCCGGTCATGACGGCCTCCGGTCGTGGAAGCGGGCGGCGAGGATCGCCTTCAGGCGATGGATGCGGACGGCGACGGCGCCCGCCGAGAGGCCGGTGATCTCGCCGATGGCGGCGGCGTCCAGGTCTTCCAGATAGAGCAGGGCCACCTGGCGGTCCGCCGGCTTCAGCGCGTGGACCAGCGCGAGCAGGCGGTCCAGCGCATGACGGGCGCCGGCGTTGGCCTCCGGGTCGTCGGGGCCGGGGAGGTCGGCGATCTCGTCCAGCCCGGCCAGGCCCACGGTCGCGCGCCGGCGGCGCAGGACGTGGCTGGTCGCGGTGTTGTGGGCCACGCGATAGACCCAGGTGCGCAGCGAACAGAGGCCGTCGAAGGCGGCGAAGCTGCGCCAAAGGGCGACGTGGATGTCCTGGACCAGGTCGCGGCGCAGGTGCGCGTCGCGCTCGTAGCCGCGCGCCAGCCGCTCGAGCGCGGGCCCGTAGGCCTCGGCCGCCTGGCGGTAGCGCTCGTCCTGGTTGGCGTCCCTGTCCACGTCCGAAGCGGCCCTTTCAGAGAGGATAGTCGCCGCCCTCGGAAAGTTCTTACAGGCGCTGTGGACCGGGAAATGCCTCACGCTTGACGATGAGAACAAAAGTGGAATAAGAACGAAAGCGGAACGGCCCACGGGTTCTCCGCTGAGTATCCACAAGGGCCTCACAGAAGGATGTCGAAGATGGTTCGTCTGGCCCGGGAATCGCTGGCCTTTGCGTCGGTGGCGAGCTTTGTCTGGATGGTCTGTTCCGTGGCCGGTCTGATGGGCTGACCGCCATGCGAATGGGGGAGGCGGCTCAGGTGCAGGACGGCGAAACAGGGTTCGTCCACCTCAGGGTCCGCTCGGCCTATTCGCTGCTGGAAGGGGCCATCAAGGCCGACAAGATCGGTGGGCTGGCCAAGGCCGACCACATGCCCGCTGTGGCGATCGCCGACCGGGCCAACCTGTTCGGCGCCCTGGAATTCTCGGTGGCCACCAAGGGCGAGGGCGTGCAGCCGATCATCGGCTGCGCCCTGCCGGTGAGCGGGATCGGGGAAGACCTGCCCGAGCGCTGGGCGAAGACGCCTACGGTGATGCTGCTGGCCCAGAACGAGCAGGGCTATCTCAACCTCTGCGACCTCTCGTCGTTCGCCTACCTGGACATCGAGGCGAGCGACGAGCCGCATGTGCCCTGGGAAAAGGTCCGGCAATTCTCGGACGGACTGATCCTGCTGTCGGGCGGACCCGACGGGCCAGTCGACCACCTGTTCGCCGCGGGCAAGGTCAAGGAAGGCCGCGCGGCGCTGGCCGATATGAAGGCGGTGTTCGGCGACCGGTTCTACGTCGAGCTGCAGCGGCATGGCGCGCCGGCCGAGGCGGCGGCGGAGGGGGAGCTCGTCGCCTTCGCCTATGACCAGGATGTGCCACTGGTCGCCACCAACGACGTCTATTTCAAGAGCGCCAAGGCCTATGCGGCGCATGATGTGCTGCTGTGCATCGCCGACGGCAGCTTCGTGGGCCAGGACGAGCGGCGGCGCGTGACCGCCGAGCACGGCTTCAAGTCGCAGGCCGAGATGCGGGCGCTGTTCGCCGACCTTCCCGAGGCCTGCGACAACACTCTGGATATCGCCCGCCGCTGCGCCTTCATGGTGAGCAAGCGCGACCCGCTGCTGCCGCGCTTCACGGTCGGCGAACGATCGGAAGCCGAGGAACTCGCGCAGCAGGCCCGCGACGGGCTGAAGGCCCGGATGGCGGCGGGGCGGGCGAACGTGTTCCCGGTGGAAGACTACGAGAAGCGCCTCGAACGGGAGATCGACGTGATCACCCAGATGGGGTTCCCCGGCTACTTCCTGATCGTGGCCGACTTCATCAAGTGGGCGAAGGCGCGCGGCATTCCGGTGGGGCCGGGGCGGGGCTCGGGCGCGGGCTCGCTGGTGGCCTATTCGCTGACCATCACCGACCTCGACCCGTTGCAGTACGGCCTGCTGTTCGAGCGCTTCCTGAACCCCGAGCGGGTTTCGATGCCCGACTTCGACATCGACTTCTGCCAGGAGCGGCGGGAGGAGGTGATCAGCTACGTCCAGCAGCGCTACGGCAAGGACAAGGTGGCCCAGATCATCACCTTCGGCACCCTGCAGGCGCGGGCCGTGCTGCGGGACGTGGGCCGGGTGCTGCAACTGCCGCTGGGCCAGGTGGACCGGCTGGCGAAGATGGTGCCGGCCAACCCCGCCAACCCGGTGACGCTGGCGCAGGCGCTGGAGATCGAGCCCAGGCTGAAGGAGGAGGCGCGACGCGACGAGGCGGTCGGGCGGCTGATCGACATCTCGCTGGAGCTGGAAGGCCTCTACCGCAACGCCTCGACCCACGCCGCCGGCGTGGTGATCGGGGACCGGCCGCTCACGAAGCTGACCCCGCTGTACCGCGATCCGCGTTCGGAGCTGCCGGCCACCCAGTTCAACATGAAGTGGGTGGAAAGCGCCGGCCTGGTGAAGTTCGACTTCCTGGGGCTGAAGACGCTGACCGTCATCGACCGCGGGGTGAAGTACCTGGAGAAGCGCGGCGAGGTGGTCGACATGGCCAAGCTGCCGCTGGACGACGAGAAGACCTACGAGCTGATGAGCAACGCGCTCACGATCGGGGTCTTCCAGTTCGAGGGGCAGGGGATGCGCGACGCGCTCCGCCAGCTGCGCCCCAACTCCATCGAAGACGTGACCGCCATCGGCGCCCTCTACCGGCCCGGCCCGATGGACAACATCCCAACGTTCGTCGACTGCAAGTTCGGCCGCAAGGAGATCGACTACCTGCACCCGATGCTGGAGGGGGTGCTGAAGGAGACCTACGGGATCATCGTCTACCAGGAACAGGTGATGCAGATCGCCCAGATCCTGGCGGGCTACAGCCTGGGTGAAGCCGACCTGCTCCGCCGGGCCATGGGCAAGAAGAAGAAGGAGGAGATGGAGCTGCAGCGTGCACGCTTCGTCTCCGGCGCCGAGGCCAAGGGCGTGCCGCCCGCCCAGTCGGGCTCGATCTTCGATCTGGTGGACAAGTTCGCGGGCTACGGCTTCAACAAGAGCCACGCCGCCGCCTACGCCTTCCTGAGCTACCAGACCGGCTGGCTGAAGGCGAACCACCCCGTGGAGTTCTTCGCGGCGTCGATGAGCCTGGATATCGCCAACACCGACAAGCTGGCGGTCTTCTACCAGGACGCCAAGCGCTTCGGGGTGAAGATCCAGCCGCCGTGCGTGAACCGTTCGATGGCCGACTTCGACGTCGAAAACGGCGAGGTGCTGTACGCGCTGGGCGCCATCCGCAACGTCGGCCAGCAGGCCATGGAGCATGTGGTGGAGGTGCGCCGCGCCGGCGGGCCGTTCCGCGACATCTTCGATTTCGTCGAGCGGGTGGATCCGAAACAGGTCAACAAGCGCACTTTCGAGACCCTGGCGCGGGCCGGGGCGTTCGACCGGATCCACGAGAACCGCGCGCAGCTGGTCGAGGCGGCCGAGCTGCTGGTGAGCTTCAGCCAGAGCGTGGCGGCGCAGCGGGAGTCGGACCAGGGCGGCCTGTTCGGCGACTCCAACGCCGACCTGGTGGAGGCCCAGAAGCGGAAGATGCCGAGGCGCGATCCCTGGACGCCGACCGAGCGCCTGGACGAGGAGCTCTCGGCGGTGGGCTTCTATCTGTCGGGCCACCCGCTGGACGACATGGTCGAGGCGTTACGCCGGCGGCGCACGGACCTGCTCACCGACGCCATCGCCAAGGCGGTTGCCGGAGCCGAGGCGCTGCGCATGGCGGGCGTGATCCGCCGCAAGCAAGAGCGCCCGTCGCGCTCGGGGGAGAAGTTCGCCTTCGTCACCTTCTCGGACCCCACGGGAGAGTACGAGGTGCTGTTCCCGCCCGAGGCGCTACGGAAGTGCCGCGACCAGCTGGAGCCCGGAAAGGCCGTCTCTCTCCGCGTGCGCGCCAAGGCCAGCGAGGGCGAGGTGCGGTTCTTCGGCGAGAGCGTGGAGCCGGTGGAGAAGGCCGTCGAGAACGTGGTCGCCGGCCTGCGCGTGCATGTGGCGCCGCGCAGCGCCGAGATCGAGGCGCTGAAGCGCCGGCTGGAGACCGTGACCAACGCCCGCGGCGGCGAGATCGTGCTGGTGGCCGGCATCGACGGCGGGCGCGAGGTGGAGTTGAAGCTGCCCGGCCGCTTCACCCTGGACGGCGCCGTGCGCGGGGCGATCAAGACCGCGCCGGGCGTGGTGTTCGTCGAAGACCTGTGAGGCGTTAGGGCGCGCGTAACTCCGTCTGGGCTCTTCTGCTCGGAAAGGTTTCCGGAGGGCGTGATGAAATTCCAGGTGGTGCTGGTGACGGCCTTGGCGCTAACGGCGGGGCCGGCGATGGCGGAGGGCCGCTTCGCCCTGTCGCGAGACCCCGTCACCGGCGCGCCCGGTCACGTCGGCTCGCCGAGCGCGTCCTCGCCGCCGCGAAGCTATGGTGTCCCGTCCGCCACGCCGGCGCCGGCGTACCGGGGCTCCACGACCGCGAAGATCTACAGCCCGCCGGCCACGGCGAAGCCCGAGGCGTTCAAGCCCTATCAGCCCTACAAGCCCGGCAGCGTCTACGGCCCCGACGCCAAGAAGAAGCGCTACTAGCGCGCCCGCTGCGCATCGCGGTCGGCGGGGCGCCGCGCGCTCAGCACCTTCAGCGTACATTTCTGGACAACGATGGTGAGGCGTTCGCCTCCAACGCTGTCTGTGGCTGTCGAAGACATGATCGAGCCGAGCTCGAGCATGGCATCGCCACGCTTGTCGACGCTGCGTGCGACGACTTTCGCGGTGTAGCCTTCAGGAAGGTGGCCGAACTCCTTCTGCAGAAGCGGGAAGATGATGTCGGCTTCCTTGCCGGGGTCGAGCTGGGGACAGGCAGCAGGCGGCCTTTGGCGCGTCGCGCAACCGCTGAGGATCAGCACCGCCGACAGGGTCAGAACACGTCCAGCAGATCGCACGATCGTACCCCACTCGTCAGCCGCGACATCAGCCTCAGTCGCCGAAGGCAGGCCGTCAATCGCAAGCGGGCGCCTTGATCCAAGCGCGACGAGGGTCGCCGCCAGCGGGCCCAAGCCCCGCCCGCTTGATTTTTCGCCGCTTTCGCCCTACATGCGCGCCTCCAATCCACACGCAGGTGTTCGGCTTGGCCGGGGAGACATCCCGTCCCAGTCCGTTCCGGTCCTCTTCGGAGGGTTTGCCTGCGGCGGTCCAACCGGAAGAAAGACGAGACACAGACTATGGCTCTGCCTGAATTCTCTATGCGCCAGATGCTGGAAGCCGGCGCCCACTTCGGCCACCAGACGCACCGCTGGAACCCGAAGATGGACAAGTACATCTTCGGCTCGCGCTCCAACATCCACATCATCGACCTGTCGCAGTCGATCCCGCTTCTGCACCAGGCCCTGGTGAAGGTGCGCGAAGTCGCCGCCGGCGGCGGCCGCATCCTGTTCGTCGGCACCAAGCGTCAGGCCTCGGAGCCGATCGCCACGGCCGCCAAGCGCTGCGCCCAGTACTATGTGAACCACCGCTGGCTGGGCGGCACGCTCACCAATTGGCGCACCGTCTCGGGTTCGATCGCGCGCCTGCGCGAAGTCGACACCCTGGTGGGCGGCGAAGGCCAGGGCCGCGGCAAGAAGGAGCTGCTGCAGCTGACGCGCGAGCGCGACAAGCTGGAGCTGAGCCTGGGCGGCATCAAGGACATGGGCGGCATCCCCGACCTGATGTTCGTGATCGACACCAACAAGGAAGCGATCGCGATCCAGGAAGCCCGGAAGCTGAACATCCCGGTCATCGCCATCCTGGACACCAACTCGAATCCGGACGGCATCACCTATCCGATCCCGGGCAACGACGACGCTGCGCGCGCGATCCAGCTCTACTGCGACCTGATGGCCGACGCGATCCTGGACGGCCTGGCCGCCGGCCAGTCGGCCGCGGGCGTGGACCTGGGCGCTTCGGAAGCCCCGATCGAGCCGACGCTGGCCCGCGAGCTGACGCCGGCGCCCGCCGCCGAACCCGAGGTCACCGCGCCGGAAGCCGCGGCCCTCGAGGCCGAGATGACCGGCGCCGAAGCTCCCGCGGCGGATGCGGCGAGCGAAGACCAAGCCGGCTGAGCGCCCCGAGCCTTTTCACTCGTGAAAAGGCTCTGATCTAAAGTTTTAGAGAGTGATGGCCGCCAAAACCGCTCACACTTTTGGCTATCACTCTCTAGGGCGCTGAGCTGTCACAAAACCCTGACGGCGGGCCCTCACATGAGGGTCCGTCGTGATTCAACGAGACTCATAAGGAGCTGACCATGGCGGAAATCACCGCTGCGCTGGTCAAGGACCTGCGCGAAAAATCCGGCGCTGGCATGATGGACTGCAAGAAGGCGCTGCAAGAGAACGGCGGCGACGTCGAGGCGTCCATGGACTGGCTGCGCACCAAGGGCCTAGCCAAGGCGGCCAAGAAGGCCGACCGCGCGGCCGCCGAAGGCCTCGTGGCCGGCAAGATCTCGGCCGACGGCAAGACCGGCGTGCTGGTCGAGTTCAACGCCGAGACCGACTTCGTGGCCAAGAACGACTCGTTCCAGTCGGCCGCCCGCGACTTCGCGGACGTGGCGCTGAACGTCGACGGCGATGTGGAAGCCATCCGCAACGCCAAGACCGCCAAGGGCGAAGTCGTGCAGGACGCGATCACCAACCTGATCGCGACCATCGGCGAGAACATGCAGCTGCGCCGCTCGGTGAAGCTGTCGGTGTCGCAAGGCGCCGTGGCGCTCTACCTGCACAACGCGCAGGGTGACGGCGTGGCCCGCATGGGCGTGCTGGTGGCGATGGAAGGCGGCGGCGATGCGGCGAAGCTGCAGGACGTCGGCCGGAAGATCGCCATGCACGTGGCGGCCACTGCGCCGCTCGCGCTGTCGACCGACGAGCTGGACCCGGACGTCGTCGCCAAGGAACGCGAGATCCAGACCCAGACGGCGATGGAATCGGGCAAGCCCCGCGAGATCGCCGAGAAGATGGTCGAGGGCCGGATCCGGAAGTGGCAGGAAGAAGTGGTGCTGCTGAAGCAACCCTTCGTCATGAACCCGGACCAGACCGTCGAGCAGCTGGTCGCCGACACGGCCAAGGAAACCGGCGCGCCGGCGACCCTGAAGGCCTTCGTGCGCTTCGCCCTCGGCGAAGGCGTCGAGAAGAAAGTAGATGATTTCGCCGCCGAAGTGGCGTCGATGACCAGCGCCTCGTAAGAGACGCCGGCTGACTTCCAGGGGCGCGGTGCGTTAGACGCACCGCGCCCTTGTTGTATGTTCCCGAAACCACGCAGGATTCCCGACCGATGGCCGAAGCCCCCAAGTACAAGCGCATCCTGCTGAAGCTCTCGGGCGAGGCGGGTGTCGGGGGTGACAATTTCGGCATCGATCCCAAGACCCTGGCGGCGGTCTGCGAGGAGATCGCCCAGGTCTCCAAGGCCGGCGTGCAAGTGTGCGTCGTGGTCGGCGGCGGCAACATCTTCCGCGGCGCGGCCCTGGCCGAGGCGGGGATGGAGCGGGCCAGCGCCGACTACATGGGCATGCTGGCCACGGTGATGAACGCCCTGGCGCTGCAGGCTTCGCTGGAGAAGCTGGGCGTCTACACCCGTGTGCAGTCGGCGATCCCGATGGAAGCCGTCTGCGAGCCCTACATCCGCCGCCGCGCCCTGCGCCACCTGGAGAAGGGTCGCGTGGTGATCTTCGCCGCCGGCGTCGGCGCGCCGTTCTTCACGACCGATTCGGGCGCGGCCCTGCGCGCCGCCGAGATGGGCTGTCAGGCGCTGTTCAAGGGCACCAGCGTGGACGGCGTCTACACCGCCGACCCCAAGAAAGACCCGGACGCGAAGCGCTACGAGACGCTGAGCTATCACGAGGTGCTTTCGAAGAACCTTAAGGTGATGGACGCCTCGGCCGTCAGCCTGCTGCGCGAGAACCACATCCCGATCGTGGTGTTCGATATCCGCGAGCGGGGCAACCTGCTGAAGGTGCTCAACGGCGAAGGCGTCTTCACGACCATCGCCTAGGCGTTACATTCGCCACCAGAGATACAAAGGACGGAGACGCCGCCATGGCCACGACCGAAAAGCCCGTGCTCTCGAAGTACAAGGACCGCATGGATAAGGCCGTCGCGGCGCTGCAGGAGGAGTTCGGCTCCCTGCGCACCGGCCGCGCCTCGGCCAGCCTGCTGGACCAGATCCGCGTGGACGCCTACGGCTCATCCACTCCGCTGAACCAGGTGGGCGCGATCAGCGTGCCGGAACCGCGGATGATCACCATCAGCGTCTGGGACCGGGCCCTGGTGGTGTCGGTGGAGAAGGCGATCCGCGCGTCGGACCTGGGCCTGAACCCCGTGGTCGACGGCACGACGCTGCGCCTGCCGATCCCGCCGCTTACCGAAGAGCGGCGGAAGGACCTGGTCAAGGTGGCCGGCAGGTATGCCGAGCAGCAGAAGGTGGCCGTGCGCAACGTGCGCCGCGACGCCAACGACGACTGCCGCAAGGCCCAGAAGGATGGC
This sequence comes from Phenylobacterium sp. FG114, assembly GCF_057809855.1. NCBI lineage: Bacteria > Pseudomonadati > Pseudomonadota > Alphaproteobacteria > Caulobacterales > Caulobacteraceae > Phenylobacterium > Phenylobacterium sp. FG114. Next base: position 157,107 of record NZ_JBMDKU010000004.1, read on the forward strand.
GTGATCAGCCAGGACGAGGAGAAGCGCTTCGAGGCGGAGGTGCAGAAGATCACCGACGAAGCCATCAAGCGCGTGGACGAAGCCTTGAAAACAAAAGAACAAGAGATCATGCACGTCTGACGCCCGCGTAAGGATTAGCGTTCCCCCATGGCCGCCGCCGAGAAGCCACCGTCCGCGGACGCCCCAAGGGATGCCCCGGGGGCTGTCCCGCCGCTGCACGTGGCGATCGTCATGGACGGCAACGGCCGCTGGGCGAAGCAACGTGGACTGCCTCGATCGCTGGGACACCGGGCGGGCGTGGAGGCCCTGAAGCGCACGGTGTCGGCGGCCGCCAAGGTCGGCATCAATTCGCTGACCGTCTTCGGCTTCTCGACCGAGAACTGGAGCCGGCCCGCCGCTGAGGTCGCCGAACTGATGGCGCTGCCTAAGCGGTATTTCGAGACCGACCTGGCCCGGCTCCACCGCGAGGGCGTGCGCGTGCGGGTGATCGGGCGGCGCGAGGGCCTATCGGGCGAACTGTTGAAGCTGATCGACGACGCGCACGCGCGGACGAAGGACAACACCGCCTTCAACCTCAACATCGCCTTCAACTATGGCGGACAGGCCGATATCGCCGACGCCGCCCGGCGGTTCGCGGAGGAGGTGGCCGCTGGCCTCCGTCGCCCCGATGAGCTGGACGAGGCCATGTTCGCGGGGCTGCTGGCGACGGCCGGGACGCCGCCGCCCGACCTGATCGTGCGCCCGTCGGGCGAGCAGCGGCTTTCGAACTTCCTCCTGTGGGAGGCCGCTTACGCCGAACTGGTGTTCCAGGACGTGCTGTGGCCCGACTACGGCGAGGAACATCTGCGGGCGGCGCTGGCGGAATTCGCCGCGCGGGACCGACGCTATGGCGCGATCGTTGCCGATGACGTCCTCGCCGCCGGCTAAGCGGTTCGACTGGTCCAACCTCGGCCTGCGCGTTGCGTCGGCCGTGGTGCTGGTGCCGGCCGCCCTGGCCGCCGCCTGGTTCGGCGGCTGGCCCTATCTCGTGCTGATCGCCATCGGCGTGGCGCTGCTCGCCATCGAGTGGGGCGGCATGACCGCGCCCGGCGCGCCGACACGCGTCGCGGCGGCGGTGGCGGCGGCGGTTTTGATCGCCGTATTCGTGGGTTATCGCGGCGACTTCATCTGGGCCTGGGGCGCGATCGTCCTGACCGCCGCAGGGGCCGCCGTGATCGCTCGAGGCGTCGCCGAACGCCCCGCTGACGCGGCCTATGGCGTGCTCTACATCGCGCCCGCGGCCCTCTGCCTGGTCTGGTTGCGGTCCACCGACCAGGGCGCCTGGTGGACCATGATGCTCTTCGCGGCCACCTGGGCCGCCGACATCGGCGCCTTCGCCGTGGGCAGCGCGCTGAAGGGGCCGAAACTCTGGCCGCGTTTCTCGCCGAACAAGACCTGGTCCGGGTTCTTCGGCGGCCTGGCCGCCGCGACGCTGGCGAGCACGGTCATGGTCGAGTTCGGCAACTTCAACCTCAACATCTTCGCCGCGGCGCTGATCGGGCTGATCGTCGGCCTGGCGACGATGGCGGGAGATCTGTGGGAATCGGCGATCAAGCGCCGGTTCGGCGTCAAGGATTCCGGCGACCTGATTCCGGGTCACGGCGGGTTGCTCGACCGGGTCGATGGGTTGATGTTCGCCGTCGTGGTGATGGCCGCAGCCCGGCTCGCCAACCAGTGGGGGTGGCATTGAGCCTGCCGCGGAAGGTCAGCATCCTGGGGTCGACCGGCTCGATCGGGGTTTCGACCCTGGACCTCTTCGCCCAGGCCGGCGTCGAGGTGGATGTGGTCGGGCTGGCGGCGGGCCGCAATGTCGCGCGGCTGGCGGAGCAGGCGCTGGAGTGGCGGCCGCAGGTCGCCGTCATCGAGGACGAGACGCTGCTGCCCGAGTTGCGCGAGCGCCTCAGGGGTTCGGGAATCGCCGCCGCGGCCGGCGCGCAGGCGGTGACCGACCTCGCGTCCGCCGACGCCCAGTGGGTGATGTCGGCCATCGTGGGCTTCGCGGGGTTGGCGCCCACCTTGGCCGCGGCGAAGGCCGGGGCGGTGATCGCGCTGGCCAACAAGGAAAGCCTGGTCTGCGCCGGCCCCTCGCTGCTGCGCACCGCCAAGCTGGCGGGGGGCGCCGTGGTGCCGGTGGATTCGGAGCACTCGGCGATCTTCCAGGTTCTGGACCCTCAGGCCGCCGCGCACGTGTCGCGCCTGATCCTCACCTCGTCGGGCGGCCCGTTCCGCGACGCCACGCGCGAACAGATGGCGGCCGCCACGCTGGAGCAGGCGCTGGCCCACCCGAATTTCTCCATGGGCGCCAAAATCTCGATCGATTCCGCGACCATGATGAACAAGGGCCTCGAGGTGATCGAGGCTGCCTACCTGTTTTCCATGCCGCCGGAGCGGATCGAAGTCCTGGTCCACCCCCAGCAGATCATCCACAGCCTCGTGGAGTATGCCGACGGCTCGACGCTGGCCCAGCTTGGCCCGCCCGATATGCGGCCGCCGATCGCCTGCGCCTTCGCCTGGCCCGACCGGTTGCCCTGGCCGGCGCCGAAGCTGGACCTGGTAACCTCCGGTCCGCTGACCTTCCAGCACCCCGATCCCGCCAAGTTCCCGGCGCTTTCCATCGCCAAGCAGGCGCTCACCGCGGGCGGCCAGGCCCCGGCGGCGATGAATGCGGCGAACGAGCGCGCGGTGTCGGCGTTCCTTGACCGACGCATCAGGTTTCTGGATATCCCCAACGTGGTGGCCGAAACCCTCGAGCGGATGGACCGCAGCCGAACCTTCTCCACGGCCAACGACGCCGTCGAGAGCGCCCGCGAAACCGACGCCGCGGCCCGGCGCGTGGCGGACGAGGTCGTCATCGGCCTCTTCGCCGCCTGATGGAGTAGAAACTCCCGATGCACGCGCTGCAGACCGTCTTCTTTGCCGTGATCCCATTCCTGCTGGTGCTCGGCCTGGTGGTCACGGTCCACGAGCTGGGCCACTTCCTGGCCGCCAAGGCGGTTGGGACGAAGATCGACCGCTTTTCCATCGGCTTCGGCCGCGCCATCACGTCGTGGACGGACAAGTCGGGCGTCGAGTGGCGGCTGGGCTGGCTGCCCATCGGCGGCTACGTGCGGTTCGCGGGCGATGAGAACGCGGCCAGCATCCCCGACGCCGAGGATCTCAAGGAGATGCGCCGGTCGCTGATCGACCAGGGCAGGGGGGCCGAAATCCCCCGCTACTTCCACTTCAAGCCGATCTGGCAGCGCGCGCTCATCGTGGCCGCCGGCCCGTTCGCGAACTTCATCCTCGCGATCACCATCTTCGCGGCCCTGCTGATGAGCCTGGGCGACCTGGTGCTGCCGTTCCGGGTGGCGGCCATCTCGCCGGGCAGCGCCGCGGCGGAGGCCGGTTTCAAGGTCGGCGACAAGATCGTGGCGGTGAACGGCCGCGAGATGCATGCCTTCAACGACGTGCTGCAGGTGATCCGCATCCGCGGCGGCGTGCCCACCTCCTTCACCGTCGAGCGGGACGGCGCCCGGACCGACCTCACCGCCACGCCGCAGTGGCAGGTGCAGAAGGATCCGGTGGCGGGCGAGCAGAAGGTGGGCGTGCTGGGCGTACGTCCGGCGCAGGCCCCTGAAGATTACGTCCGCGTGCGATATGGGCCGTTCGAGGCGGTGGCGCAGGGCGCCAAGCGCACCTGGGGCGTCCTCGAATCGACGGTCTACTACCTGGGCCGCATGGTCACCGGGCAGGTGAGCGCCGACCAGCTGCGGGGCCCGCTGGGAATCGCCGACGTGACCAAGAACGTCACCCGACTCGGGGTCCAGGGCGCGCCCGACATCCCCTCGATGCTGGCGGGCGCGGCTCTGAACCTGGCCCAGCTGGCGGCGCTGATTTCGGTGAGCATCGGCTTCATGAACCTGCTGCCCGTGCCGGTCCTCGATGGCGGCCACTTGATGTTCTACGCCTTCGAGGCGATCACGCGGCGCCCTCTTGCCGCCAAGGTTCAAGCGGCAGGGTACCGAGTGGGTCTTGCGCTCGTCCTCGGTTTGATGTTGTTCGCCACTTGGAACGACTTGCAGCGCCTGCGTGTGTTCAATCTGTTCGGCGGCCTATTCTCCTAGGCCCGTTCGTCCCTCAACCGGCTGATTCGATGTTTAGAACCCGCGCCTCCCGCGCCGCGCTCGCCTCAGGTCTTGCCCTACTGCTGGGCACAACCGCTCTTGTCGCGCCCGGCGTGGCCGCCGCCCAGCAGACGCAGGGGGGTGTGATCCAGCGCATCCTGGTGCAGGGCAACGAGCGGATCGAGCAATCCACCGTCGTCTCGTACCTGCCGATCTCTCCCGGCGAGACGGTCGACGCCGCCAAGCTCGACCTGGCCATCAAGGCGCTGTTCCGCACCGACCTGTTCTCGGACGTGTCGGTGAACTTCCAGAACGGCGACCTGATCGTGACGGTCGTGGAAAACCCGATCATCAACCGGGTGATCTTCGAGGGGAACAAGGGCCTCAAGGAAGACAAGCTGCGCGACGAGGTCACGGTGCGCCCGCGCGGCATCTTCACCCGCGCCAAGGTGCAGGGCGACGTCCAGCGCATCGTCGAACTCTATCGACGCTCGGGCCGGATCTCGGCGACGGTGACGCCGCAGATCATCGAGCTGCCGCAGAAGCGCGTCGACCTGATCTTCAAGATCGACGAAGGCCCGAAGAGCGGGATCCTCTCGGTCAACTTCCTCGGCAACAAGGCCTTCTCGGACAACGACCTGCGCGACGTGGTCGTGACCGAGGAGAGCCGCTGGTACAAATTCTTCTCGAGCAACGCGAACTACGATCCGGACCGCCTCGAGTACGACAAGGAACAGCTGCGGAAGCACTATCGCAACCGCGGCTACTACGACTTCCGCGTGACTTCGGCGGTCGCCGAGCTGGCGCCGGACAAGAACGGCTTCGTGGTGACGTACAACGTCGACGAAGGCCCGCGGTACAAGTTCGGCAAGATCGCCGTCGAGACCGAGCTCCAGAAGCTGGACAAGGAAGTCCTCACCGCCCTGGTGCCGATCCGCAGCGGCCAGGAGTATCAGGACGAGGCCATTGAGACCTCGACCGACGCCCTGACCTTCGCCGCCGGCGCCGCGGGCTTCGCGTTCGTCGACGTCCGTCCGCGCTACACGCCCGATCGCGAGAAAGGCACCGTGGACGTCACCTTCCAGGTCCGGGAAGGGCCGCGCGTCTACGTCGACCGCATCGACATCGTCGGCAACACCCAGACGCTCGACTATGTGATCCGCCGCGAGATGAGCGTGGTGGAGGGCGACGCCTACAACCGCGCCCTGGTCGACCGCTCGAAGCGCCAGATCCGCGCGCTGGGCTTCTTCAAGGACGTCGACATCAGCGAAGTGCCGGGCTCGGCGCCCGACCGCACCGCGCTGCAGGTGAAGGTGGAAGAGCAGCCGACGGGCGAACTGTCGTTCAGCGCCGGTTATTCGTCGGTGGACCAGCTGGTGCTGGACCTGGGCATTACCCAGCGCAACTTCCGCGGCCGCGGCCAGGACGTGCGCGCGCGGGTCTCGGTGGGCTCGCTGCGCCAGCAGCTGGACTTCTCGTTCACGGAGCCGCGCTTCCTGAACCGCGACGTGGCGGCCGGCATCGACCTGTACGGCTACCGCTACGACCTGTCGGACTATTCGGCGTACAAGACCACCACCTACGGCATCACGCTGCGGGCCAACTTCCCGCTCAGCATCGATAGCCGCGGCGCCATTCGCTACACGCTGCGCCAGGACGAGATCGACATCGACTCGTTCTATTGCGACCCGACCTCGGGCGCGATCGTCAGCCGAGCGTTCTGCGACCAGGTCGGCACCTTCCTGACCTCGCTGGTCGGCTACGGCGCCCGGATCGACCGTCGGAACGACTACCTGAACCCGACGCGGGGCTGGTACGTCGACTTCAACCAGGATGTCGCCGGCCTGGGCGGCGACGTGAACTTCGTCCGCACCGACCTCGAGAGCGGCTGGTTCCACGGGTTCAACAAGGACTTCATCCTCTCGCTGACCGGCTCGGCGGGCTACGTCGTCGGCTGGGGCGGCGACTCGGTGCGGATCAACGATCGCTACTACAAGGGCGGCCTGAACTTCCGCGGCTTCGAAACCGCCGGCATTGGCCCGCGCGACGTCTCGCTGCAGCGCGCGGACGCCCTGGGCGGCAAGATGTACGCCATCGGGACGGTCGAACTGACGGTGCCGACCTTCCTGCCCGAGCAGTACGGGATCAAGGCCGCGCTGTTCAGCGACTTCGGGACGCTGGGCAAGCTCGACAAGGAAGACAAGGTCTACCAGGTGGGCGACGTGGACTGCCTGCAGCCCAGCATCGCCGACCCGACGGATCCGACCAAGACGATACCCAACCTGGCGACCCCGGGGGCGCGCAACGTCTGTATCCGCGACGACCTCTCGCTCCGCGCTTCGGCCGGCATCAGCGTCTTCTGGAAGTCGCCGATGGGTCCGATCCGCTTCGACTTCAGCCGCGTTTTGGCCAAGGAAGACTACGACAAGGAAGAAACCTTCCGGTTCTCCACTTCAACCAGGTTCTAGGACACATGACCTTCAAGATCTTCGCCGTGGCGGGTAGCGCCGTGGCCCTCGCGCTCTCGGGCGCGGCCCCGGCCTTCGCCCAGCAACCGGCCGCCGCGGCGCCGGCTCCCGCCGCCGCGCCGGCGGTGACCCACGGCGCGCCCGTGCCGGGGCTTTGCATCGTGTCGGTGGAGAACGCCATCGGCGCCTCGACGGTGGGCAAGTACGTCAACACCCGGCTCCAGCAACTGGTCGCCCAGGTCAATGCCGAGCTGAACGCCGAGAAGACCGCGATCGACAACGACGCCAAGGCCCTCGACGGGCAGCGCGCGACGCTCGACCAGAACACGCTGGAGCAGCGTGCAGCCGCCCTGCAGGTTCGCGCCAACGCCCTGCAGCGCAAGGCCCAGCAGCGCGACCAGGAGATCCAGGCCACCGAGCAAAAGGCGATCAATCGCGTCGGCGTCGAGATGGAGCCCCTGATCCGGCAGGCCTACCAGCAGAAGCAGTGCTCGGTGCTGATCAACCGCAACTCGATCATCCTGGGCAACCCCGCGTCGGACATCACGCCTGCGGTCGTGACGGCGCTGAACGCCAAGATCACCCAGTTCGCCTTCGAGCGCGAACGCCTCGACCAGCAGGCCCGTCCTGCGGCCGCCGCGGCTCCCGCCGCCACGCCGCCGCGCAAGTAGACCGACGACGCGCGGGTCGAGTCCGCCTAAAACGCGATTCATGCCCGACCCGCGCTTCTTCGAAGATCTCGGCCCGGTCCGCCTGGGCGAGCTCGCGACCCTGACCGGGGCCGTGCTCACCGATGCGAATGCGGCCGACCGCCTGGTGGGCCGCGTGGCCGTTCTGGCCCAGGCGACGCCTGAGACGATCACCTTCCTGGCCGACCGGAAGTATGCCGCGTCGCTGGCGGAGGTGCGGCCGGGCGCCTGTTTCCTGCCGCCGGGGCTCGAGGCTTTCGCGCCAGAAGGCTGCGCCGTTCTGACCAGCGCCAATCCGCAAGGCGCCTATGCGATGGCCGCGCAGCGGTTGCACCGCCCGCGCGGCGCGGGAGCCCAGGCCGTGGCCTTGGACGCGATGATGGAGACCGGCGTCGTGCTAGGTCCAGGAGTCGTCGTCGGGCCGGCCGTTCAGATCGGGCGCGGCACCCGGATCGGCGCCAACACCGTCATCGGTCCCGGCGTCGCTATCGGCCGCGACTGCGATATCGCCCCCAACGTGACCATCGGCTTCGCGCTGGTCGGCGACCGGGTGAAGATCCTGGCCGGCGCGCGGATCGGCGAGCCCGGCTTCGGCGCCACGGCGGGCCCCAAGGGCCTCATCGACATTCCCCAGCTGGGGCGGGTGATCATCCAGGACGGCGTGTCCATCGGCGCGAACAGCACGATCGACCGCGGCGCCTTCGACGACACGGTGATCGGCGAGAACACCAAGATCGACAACCTGGTGCAGATCGCCCACAACGTCCGCATAGGACGTAACTGCGTCATGGCCGCCCACACGGGCATTTCGGGCAGCGTGACCATCGGCGACGGCGCCCAGTTCGGCGGCCGGGCCGGCGTGGCCGACCACGTGACGATCGGCGCCGGCGCGCGCGTGGGCGCGGCGGCCGGCGTGATGAAGGACATTCCGGCGGGCGAGACGTGGGGCGGCATGCCCGCGCGGCCGATCCGCCACTGGCTGAAGGAGACCGCGTGGCTCGCCCGCATGGCGAATCGCAGGGCGGGAGGGGACCAATGACGCGCAAGGCTCCGGTCGGGGCGGACCCGACCCAGATCGACATCACCGAGGTGCTGGCGCGAATCCCGCACCGGTTTCCGATGCTGCTGGTCGATCGCTGCGAAGAGTACAAGCAGAACGAATCCATCGTCGGCATCAAGTGCGTGACGGTGAACGAGCCCTTCTTCCAGGGCCATTTTCCGGACTATCCGGTGATGCCCGGCGTGCTGCTGATCGAGGCCATGGCCCAGACCGGCGCCGTGCTGATGTCGAAGTCGCTCGAGGTCGATACAACCGGCAAGGCGATCTTCTTCATGTCGGCCGACAACTGCCGCTTCCGCGCCCCGGTGCGGCCGGGCGACGTGGTGCGGATGCCGGTGAAGGTGGTCCGCCACCGGGGCGACGTGTTCAAGTTCGCCGGGCAATGCCTGGTGGGCGACAAGGTGGCGGCCGAGGCCGAGTTCGCCGCCATGGTCGTGGAGACCTGAGTCCTTGGCGCAAGACATCCATCCCACCGCCGTGATCGCCGACGGCGCCCAGATCGCCGACGGCGTGAGCATCGGGCCGTTCTGCGTGATCGGGCCTGCCGCCAAGATCGGCGAGGGGACCAAGCTGGCCTCGCACGTGGTGATCGACGGGCGCACGACGCTGGGCGCCGGCAACACGGTCCACGCCTTCGCCGTCCTGGGCGGGCCGCCGCAGCACACGGCTTACAAGGGCGAGCCGACGGCGCTGGAGATCGGCGACAACAACATCATCCGCGAACACGCGACGATGAACATCGGCACCGTCAATGGCGGCGGCGTGACGCGCGTGGGGTCGGACGGCTTCTACATGATCGAGTCGCACGTCGGACACGACTGCACGGTCGGCGACCACGTGATCCTGACCAAGCAGGCCACCCTGGGCGGCCACTGCGAGATCGGAGACTACGTGATCGTCGGCGGGCTGGCGGCGGTCCACCAGTTCAGCCGGGTCGGCAAGCACGCCATGATCGGCGGGCTGGCCGCTGTCGTGAAGGACGTCATTCCTTACGGCTCGGTCTGGGGCAACCACGCCCACCTCGAGGGGCTGAACCTGGTCGGCCTGAAGCGCCGCGGGTTCGACCGCGACACGATCAACACCCTGCGCGCCGCCTATCGCCTGCTGTTCGCCGATGAGGGCACGTTCCAGGAGCGCCTGGAAGACACCGCCCAGACCTATGCGGCCTCGCCGCAGGTCATGGAGATCATCGACTTCATCCGCGCCGACGCCAGCCGCCCGCTCTGCCTGCCCGAGCGGGAAGTCTAGGCCCGTGCAGAAGCTCGGCCTGATCGCCGGCGGCGGGTCGCTGCCGGTGGAGATCGCCCAGCACTGCGAGCGGTCCGGACGGCCGCTGTTCGTGATCCGCCTGAAGGGCTTCGCCGGCGCCGACCTCTCGCCCTACGCCGGCGCCGAGGTGGGCCTCGCCGAGCTGGGCAAGTGCTTCCGAGCGCTGAAGCGGGCGGGCTGCCGCTCGATCTGCCTCGCCGGGAATGTGGCGCGCCCCGACTTCAGCAGCCTCGTGCCCGACCTGCGGGGCCTGGTGGTCTTGCCGAGGGCGGTCGCCGCGGCGCGCAAGGGCGACGACGCCCTGCTGCGGCTGCTGGTCGGCGAGTTCGAGAAGGAAGGTTTCGCCGTTGAGGGCGCGCACGATGTCATGGAGGACCTCTCCCTCCCGGCCGGCGTGCTGGGCGTGCACAAGCCGTCGGGCGACGACCTGACCGATGCGGAGCGGGCGTTGAAGGTGGCGCGCGCCATCGGGGCGCTGGACGTGGGGCAGGCGGCCGTGGTGGCGCACGGGTTGGTGCTGGCCGTCGAGGCCCAGGAGGGGACCGACGCGCTGCTGAAGCGGGTGGCCGAGCTGCCCGGGCACCTTCGCGGCCGACCGGGAGCCGGCATGGGTGTGCTGGCCAAGGCGCCCAAGCCGATCCAGGAAACGCGGGTGGACCTGCCCACCATCGGCCTGGCCACCGTCCAGGGCGTGGCGCGCGCGGGGCTGGCGGGCATCGTCGGCGAGGCGGGCCGGCTGCTGGTGCTCGACCGGGAGGCGGTGATCGCGCTGGCCGACGAGTTGGGCGTGTTCATCCTGGGCGTCGAGCACGACGCGGGATGAGCGGGCGGCCGCTCACCGTGATGCTGGTGGCGGCCGAGGCCTCGGGCGACGACCGCGGGGCCGGTCTGGCGCGCGCGTTGAAGCGGCGCCTGGGCGCGGGCGTCCGGTTCGTGGGCGTCGGCGGGGCCAAGATGCGCGCAGAGGGCGTGGAGAGCCCCTTCGACATCGCCGACCTCTCGATCTTCGGCCTGCTGGAGGGCCTGTTGGCCTGGCGCAAGGTCGTGCGACGGGCCGATGAGACGGCCGCGCTGGCCGCGCGCGAGAAGCCCGACGTGGCCGTCCTGATCGACTCCTGGGGCTTCACGCTACGGGTGGCGCAACGCCTGCGCCGGCTGGATCCCCGGCTGCCGCTGGTGAAATACGTGGCGCCGCAGGTCTGGGCGTCGCGGCCGGAGCGCGCGCGGACGGCGGCGCAGGCTTTCGACCTGCTGCTCACCATCCATGCCTTCGACGCGCCGCTGTTCGAGAAGGAGGGCCTGCGCACCGTCCTGGTCGGGGATTCCACCCTCGCGATGGACTTCGGCGCCGCCGACCCGGCGCGGCTGCGGGGCGAGATCGGGGCGGGGCCGGATGATCCGATCCTGCTGGTCCTGCCGGGCAGTCGCCCGTCCGAAATCGAGCGCGTCCTGCCGCCGTTCGAGGACGCGGTGCAGCGTCTGAAGGCCGAGCGCCCCGGCCTGCACGTGGTCGTTCCCGCCGCGCCGACGGTCGCCGACCTGGTGAAAGCGCGTGTCGCCGGCTGGCCGCACCGGGCGCATGTGGTGGAGGGCGAGGGCGCCAAGCGCGACGCCATGAAGGCCGCGACGGTGGCGCTGGCCTGTTCCGGGACCGTCACCACGGAGCTGGCCGTGGCCGGCTGCCCGATGGTCGTGGGCTATCGGCTCGCGCCGGTGACCTACGCCATCCTGAAGCGGCTGATCCGCACCAAGTGGGTGACCTTGTTCAACATCGCGGCCCGGGACTTCGTGGCGCCCGAGCTGATCCAGGACGACTGCAACGGCGAGGCTCTGGCGCGCGAAATCGCCTTGCGGCTGGACGACGTCGACCTTCGCCGGCGCCAGGTGGCGCGGCAGTCGGAAGCACTGCTGAAGATGGGCCGTGGCGGTCCTGACCCCAGCGAGGCCGCGGCCGCCGCGATCCTAGATCTGGTCTCCCGCTAGGCGGGCGTCAGCGTCCGTACGAACGGCAGGAGGTGCTTCTGCGCCGTGGCGGCCGGGGTTGCTCGGAACGTTTCCAGTTCGACGATCCGGGGCTCCTCGAACTCGACGTCGAGGGCACGGCACGCCGGCTTGATGCGCTCTGCGATGAAGCGATCGAGCGCGTCGCGGCTTTCCCAGACATCGACCGTGACGAAGCCCGGGCCTTCACGGCCATAGGCATGGACCAGCGCACCGAGCGGGGCGGTGTCCAAGGGCACAAGGGCCCGATACTGGTTGTAAAGCTGAGACGAGACGTCCTGACGCTCGTAGATCGCCATGACAGGCATGGCTGCCTCCCTGGATGACCGAGCCGCATGCGCGGCCCGATCATCCTAGGAGTCCTGCGCCAAAGCGCAACCTTTACGAGAACGGCGTTCTTTAGCGCTTGTCGACCGGGGCGTAATCGCGGAGCGGCGCGCCCGTGTAGATCTGGCGCGGACGGCCGATCTTCTGCGACGGATCCTCGATCATTTCCTTCCACTGCGAGATCCAGCCCACGGTGCGGGCCAGGGCGAACAGCACCGTGAACATCTCGGGCGGGAAGCCCAGGGCGCGCAGGGTGATGCCCGAGTAGAAGTCGACGTTCGGGTAGAGCTTGCGCTCGATGAAGAACGGATCGTTGAGCGCGATCTTTTCCAGCTCCATCGCCACCTTCAGCAGCGGGTCGTCGCCGTGGCCGACTTCCGCCAGCACCTCGTGGCAGGCCTGCTGCATCACCTTCGCGCGCGGGTCGTAGTTCTTGTAGACCCGGTGGCCGAAGCCCATCAGCAGGTAGCGGCGGTCCTTCACGCCCTGGACGAACTCAGGGATGCGATCGACGGTGCCGATCTCCTTGAGCATGTTGAGCGCTTCTTCGTTCGCGCCGCCGTGCTTCGGGCCCCAGAGCGAGGCGATGCCGGCCGCGATGCAGGCGAACGGGTTGGCCCCCGACGACCCCGCGAGGCGGACGGTCGAGGTCGAGGCGTTCTGCTCGTGGTCGGCGTGCAGGATGAAGATGCGGTCCATCGCGCGCGTCAGGACCGGATTGGGCTTCCAGTCCTCGGCCGGGACCGAGAAGCACATGCGCAGGAAGTTCTCGGCGTAGGAGAGGTCGTTGCGCGGATACACGAACGGCTGGCCGCGCGAGTACTTGAAGGCCCGGGCGGCGATCGTCGGCATCTTGGCGATCAGCCGGTGGGCGGAGATCATCCGCTGTTCCGGATCGTCGATGTCGGTGCTGTCGTGGTAGAAGGCCGACATGGCGCCGACCGCGCCGCACATGATCGCCATCGGGTGAGCATCCCGACGGAAGCCTTGGAAAAAGCGGTCGAATTGCTCATGCACCATGGTGTGGTACGTGATGTTCTTGTCGAACTCGGCGAACTCGCTGGCGGTCGGCAGCTCGCCGTGCAGCAGCAGGTAGCAGACCTCGAGGAAGCTGGACTTCTCGGCCAGCTGGTCGATCGGGTAGCCGCGGTGCAGCAGCACGCCCTTGTCGCCATCGATGAAGGTGATCTTGCTCTCGCAGGAGGCCGTCGAGGTGAAACCCGGATCGTAGGTGAAGACGTCGGCTTCCGCGTAGAGCTTGCGGATGTCGACGACCGCGGGACCATCGGTGCCGCGCTGCACCGGCAGGCTGACCGACTTGCCGTCGATTTCGAATTTCGCCGTATCGGCCATATGACCCCCTTCGCGGCTGCGAGATGAAACAACTGTTGGGGCGCTTATACCCCTTTACGACCCAAGGGAAAGTGCGTCGTCGATGCGCCCGAGGCTCTCGTCGCGACCGAGCGCGGTCATGGCTCCGGCGAGGTCGGGGGCGGGCGCGCCGCCCGAGAGAACCGACCGAAGTTGCGGACCGAATTTCCCCAGTCCGACGCCTTCCGACTCCGCGAACTGCTTCAGGGCGCCCTCGAGGCCAGGCACGCCCCAGGCGCCGACGTTCGCAAGCGCAGCGCGTAGGCGGGTGAAGCGCCCGCGCATCTCGTCCTCGGCGAGCTGGCCGCGGGTCTTCTCGGGCAGCTCCAGCGGGCGCGCTTTCAGCACGAAGAGCACGGCGTCGGCGAGTTCCAGCGTCGTCTTGGCGCCGTCACGGACGAAGGGGATGGTGCGCTCGATCAGGGTCAGATCGCCCTGGCGCAGCTTCACGTCGCGGCTCTCGAGGATCCGCGCGACCAGGGCGGCCAGCCGGGCCGGCTCGGCTTGACGGATGTAGTGATTGTTGAGGTGGTTCAGCTTCGCCCAGTCGAGGCGAGCCGGCGCGCTGACCACATCGATGACGTCGAACCAGGCGATCGCCTGGGCGTCCGAGAAGATCTCGTCGTCGCCATGGCCCCAACCCAGCTTGGCGAGGTAGTTGCGCATGGTCTCGGGCAGGTAGCCCATGTCGTCGAATTCGCTGACCGCCTGGGCGCCGTGGCGCTTGCTGAGCTTCGCGCCATCCGGTCCGTGGATCAGCGGCAGGTGCGCCCAGACGGGGACTTCCCAGCCCAGCGCCTTGTAGATCACCGTCTGGCGCGCGGCGTTGTTCAGGTGGTCGTCGCCGCGGATGACGTGGGTGATCCCCATGTCGTGGTCGTCGACCACCACGGCGAGGTTATAGGTGGGGTTACCGTCCGAGCGCAGCAGGATCAGGTCGTCCAGGCTGGCGTTCTGGAAGGTCACGTCGCCCTTCACCGCGTCGGCCACGACGGTCTCGCCCTCCAGCGGACTCTTCAGGCGCACGGCATAGGGCCGATCCGGCCAGGTCGAGGGGTCGGCGTCGCGCCAGGGCGAGCGGACCACGCGGCCCTCAGCGCGGGCGGCCTCGCGCTCGGCCTCCAGCTCCTCGGCGGTCATGTAATCGCGATAGGCCTGGCCACGCTCCAGCATCTCGGCCACCGCCTCGCGGTGTCGGTCGGCGCGGGCGAACTGGAAGACCGGCGGCTCATCCGCCTCGAGGCCCAGCCACTTCATGCCCTCGAAGATCACTTGGACGTTGGCCTCGGTGGAGCGTTCGCGGTCGGTGTCCTCGATGCGGATCAGGAACTGGCCGCCGGTGTGGCGCGCGTAGAGGAAGTTGAACAGCGCGGTCCGCGCGGTGCCGATGTGCATCATGCCGGTGGGCGAGGGGGCGATGCGGGTGCGGACGGGTCGGTCGGTCATCGGAGGATCTGCAAGGGCGCTATGGGGCCGGCCTCTTACCACGGCGCCTCGAAAAGGAAACGCCGCCGCGGCGGGGAGCCACGGCGGCGTCGGTACGCGTACGCTTACACTTACTGGAGCTTGGCGCGGGCCAGGACGGGGCCGCGGCGGCGCAGGGCCGAACCCGCGAGCCCGAAGCCCATGATCATCAGGGCCCAGGTTCCCGGCTCCGGCGCCGGGGCGAGGGTAATGGAATCGAGGCGATAGCCGTCGGCGGCGTCGTTGTTGTTGCCGAACCAGAATTCCTTGTAGCCGGCCGTGTTGAGCGTGACCTTGTAGACTTGGTCGTCGCCCGTGCCGCTGAGCCAGGCGCCGCCGTTGGCGCCGGTGATGCCCATGGTCGTGCCGGAGCCGTCGAAGATGCCGCCATAGCCCAGGTGCTGCAGCTTGCCGTCTAGGGTGACGCCGTAGAGCTTCAGCGTGTCGTTGTTGTCGACCCGGTCGAAGGTCGCGGAGATCAGCGAGACGCCCTGCGACACGGAGATGCGCAGGATCTCGTTGGTGCCATCGGCGTCGACCTGATTGCACTGGTTGCCCGCTTCACCCGGCCAGCAGACGCCGATGCCCGTCGCCTCGCGCCGGATCTGCTTGGCGGTCAGGCTGCTGAGGACCGTCGCGGCGTTCTGGCCGTTCATCAGCGTCTGGAAGTTCGCCGGGCTGGCCGCGAAGCTGTAGCCCGTCGCCGAGACGGTGATGCCGCCCTGGGTCTGGGTCAGAGCCGCACCCGTGGCCAGGGTGGTGTTGGCGCCGCCGAAGTTGAAGGTCACGGCGGCGGAGGCCGGTGCGGCGAGCGCGAGTGCGGCGGCCGTCGCGGCCGCGAACGTAGCGAAACGAAACATTGGACTGTCCCCACGAGGCCGACGTGGCCTCTCCGGGCCGATTGCTGCAAGCTGCGGGCCGGTGTGGGGACATTGACTGCGTGAGTGTCGGAATTTCCGAGGCGCCGTTCGAGGACAGGCCAGCGGCGCGATCGCGGCTGGGAGCCTGGCTGGCCGACCAGATTGAGGCGCAGGCCGACCGCTGGACGCTGTGGACGCCCGTGGCGCTGGGCTGTGGCTGCGCGCTCTACTTCGGCCTGCTGCGCGAGCCTCAGGCCTGGGTGGCCTGGGCGCTGTTGCCGCTCGCGTTCGTCCTGCTGATCGCCACCCGCTGGAGCGTCTGGCGGTGGACAACCATGGCGCTGGTGCTGTCGGCCTGCGCCCTCGCCGGGTTCGCGGTGGCCAAGCTCAGGACCGAGGCGGTGAAGGCGCCCGTGGCGCAGGCCGGCGCGCGGCCGCAGCCCATCGAGGCCTGGGTGGTCGATATCGCCCAGCCGGGCGAGAGCGGCCAGCGGCTGCTGCTGGCGCCGATCCGTGTCGGCGACTGGGACGTTCGGGCGACGCCGATCCGGTCGCGTGTGACCTTGCGGCCGGGCATGCCGTTGCCGAGACCTGGCCAGGTCGTCCGGCTGCTGGCCATCGTCAATCCGCCACCGCCCCCGGCCAGCCCGGGCTCGTACGACTTCGCGCGTGACGCCTATTTCGAGAGCGTCGGCGCGGTGGGCCTCGCCCTGCGCGAGCCTGAGGTCGTGCCCGCCGCGGCCCCGGCGCCCTGGCGGTTGCGGCTGGCCATGGCGGTGAACGCCACGCGCTGGGCGCTGACCCAGCGGATCGTTGCGGCCCTGGGGCCAGAGACCGGCGGATTGGCGGCGGCCATGACCACGGGCCACGAGGCCTTCATCCCGCGCGAGCAGGTCGACAACCTGCGGGCCGCCGGCCTGGCGCACATCATCTCGATCAGCGGGCTGCATATGGCGATCGTCGGCGGCTTCGCCTTCGCCGCCGCGCGGCTTGCGGTGGCGGCGTGGCCCTGGCTGGCGCTGCGCGCGCCAGGCAAGAAGATCGCGGCGTTGGTCGGGCTCGCCGCTGTGGGCGGCTATCTGTTGCTGTCGGGCGCGCCGCCGCCGGCCGAGCGGGCCGCGATCACCGCGGCGGTGGCGTTTGCGGCGATCCTGGTGGACCGCCAGGCCATCAGCCTGCACGCCCTGGCGCTCGCGGCCATGGGCGTGCTCCTCATCCAGCCGGAGGCGGTCACCGAGCCGGGCTTCCAGATGTCGTTCGCCGCCACCGCCGCGCTGGTGGCGCTGGCCGAGATCTGGCCACGGCCGGTGAAGGAGATCGACGTGCCCTGGCCGATCCGCGCGGTCCAGGCGACGTTGACCTGGACCGCGGCGAGTATCGCGGTGAGCTTCGTGGCCGGCCTGGCCACCGGCCCGTTCGCAATCCAGCACTTCAACCGGGTCTCGACTTGGGGACTGTTCGCCAACCTGGCCGTGGCGCCCATCTCGTCGTTCCTGATGATGCCGGGCCTCGCGCTCGGCGCGGCGCTGACGCCGCTTGGCCTTGGGCAGGCGCCGCTGGAGGTGGCGGGATGGTCCATCGGGCTGATGAACCAGGTGGCCGCGTGGACGGCCGCGGCCCCCCGCGCCCAGATCGTTATCGCCAGCGCGCCGGACTGGGTGCTGCCCGCCAGCTTCCTAGGCCTGCTGTTCGTATGCCTTTGGCGCGGCCCGCTACGGTGGGCGGGCCTTCCGCTGGCGCTGGCGATCCTGTGGGCGCCACGGCCCCCGGCTCCGGATGTCTGGGTCTCGGCCGACGGCGCAGCGGTGGCCGTTCGCGAGGGCCGGCAGGCCGTGTTGCTGCGGCCCGACGTGAAGCTGTTCGGCGCCGAGCTGTGGTCGCGGCGGCGGGGCCTGACCCCGCTGCCGAGCGAGGCCGAGCGCGACTTGCGTTTCGAATGCGACGCTTGGAGCTGCGCGCCGAAGCCCGCGGCGCCCGTCAGACTGGCCGCCGCCTGGAACCTCAAGCGGGCCCTGAAGCCGGGCCGGCTGGACGCCCTGTGCGGCAGGTCGGACGTGGTCATCCTGCGCAACGACTTCAGGCCGGAGACGTGCGCTGCACCGCTCGTGCTGACCGGCGACGACTTCGCACGCGGCGGATCGGCCGAGCTCTACAGACAGGCCGCGGGCTGGCGCATCGTGTGGGCGCAGGATCTGCGGGGCCGACGGCCCTGGACCTGGGGATACGACCCGCGATGATGTTCGCCAAGCCGCTCCGCGAGCGCGTCCGCTCAGGCGAGATCACCACCAGCGTGCGCATCTGGCTGACGCCGCGGGTGAAGGTCGGCGGGCGCTACCGTTTGCTCGACGGCCACATAGAGGTCACCCGGCTGCAGGAGATCGACTTGGCGGACGTCACCGAGGCGACGGCGCGGGAAGGGGGCTTCGCCTCCCTAGCCGCCCTCCTGGAGACCGCGCGCCACGGGCGCGGCGAACGAGTGTTCCTCGTGGACTTCGTCTTCGTGCCGGGCTGAAGCGGGGCGGGCTCATCGATCCGGGTCGAGCGCACGCTGGAGCTCGGGGTCGCCAATCGACGCCGCGAGATCCCGCGCGGACTGGCCCGCGTGGTTCCGCAGGCCGGCATCGGCGCCATGGCGACGCAGCAGCGCGACCGCATCCGGACGGCGGCTCCGCACGGCCTTCAACAAGGCCGTGTCGCCGTCGTCGTCCGCCGCGTCGACGGGTGCGCCCTGCTCGAGGAGCGCGGCGAGTTCAGCGGTCCGCCCGCGTGCGGCGGCCGCGCGGAGCCTCGCGCCCAGCCGGTCCGGAGTCGCGGTCCGGGCGGCCGCGACGCGGGCCTCCGGCGGCGCGATCCGCGAGCCGGTGACGACGACCTCCGACAGGCCTTCTTCCCTGGGCAGGGGCGCGGGCGGGGCCTGAGGCGGGGGCGCTGGGGCCAGACTCGGCGGCGGCGGCGGCGGCGGCGGTGGCGGGCTGGGCCGCGGTGGGACGTTCCCGGCCGCGGGACCCGGCAGGGTGTCGACCGCCGGCTCCGGCGCGCGCGACACCCGCTCCGGCGCCTTCTGAATGTCCGCGAGGTGCGATGTCGCCGTCGTGGGCGGCTGCATCGTCGGAGGCCGCACGACCGTGGGGGCGGCTCGGACCGGATTCTCGGTCGACACCGGCGGGCGGATCTGGGTGGCGATCAGCACGCTCAGGCCCGCGACGCTGGCCGCCGCCAGCGCGCCGCCGTACCGCCACGCGCGCCGTGTCGGCGGAGCGGTGCGCGGTTCTGCCGGCGCCTCGGCCACCGCGGCCAGTACGCGTGCCCGCCGCGCCGCGCGGGCGGCCTCGTCGTGCAGCAGGGCTTCGGCCTCGCCATAGGCCTTATCGATCGGGTCCAGCGCGTCGCGGTCAGACATTGGCTGCCCTCTCTCGCGCCAGGGATTGCCGCAGTTTCGCGCGGGCGTAACGCAGCCGGCTCTTGGCGGTCTCCACGGCAACGCCGGTGATCTGGGCGATCTCCTCCAGCGACAGGCCAGCGTCGGCGAACATGATGAAGGCTCCCCGCTGTTCGGGCGGCAGCGCGTCGACGGCGGCGACGATCTCCTGCGCCAGTTCGCGCGACTGGACCTGCTCCAGGGGCGTCTGGCCCGGGTCGGAAACGCTCATGGCCGCATCCTCCCGAAACGCCGCGAGAAGGGCGACCTTCTGGCGCCGAAAGTGATCCCACACCTTGCGGCGCGCGATGGTGAAGAGCCATGCGGGGAAGCTCGACTTGCCGGGATCGAAAGCGCCGGCGTTCCTCGCTATCGCGATCCAGGTCTCCTGGTGGAGGTCCTCAGCCGCATCACCATGCGCGGCGCCCAGCAGGCGGCGGATGAAGCGGAAGCAGGCTCGGTCATGCCGGTCGTAGAGCTGGCCGAACGCGAGCGGATCGCCGGCGGCGTGCCGACATAGCAGCGCAGCGTCGTCTCCGGCGTCCGTCTCCATCAAGGCCAAGCCTAGCGTTTGCACGGTCGGGCGCGAAGGCTAAGGCAAGCCTGGCGGATTCGGCACATAGCCGCCCCCGGCGGGAAATGGCAGGGGCCGGCGCCCCTCGTACGCTGGGCGCCGCAGCGCCAGCATCATCGTCTTCGTCGTCATGCGCGCCTCCTGGGCCTTGCATGACGCTCTACGCAGCATCCCCGCGGACGGGGTTGGACGCGTCGGATCTTTCTGCAGCACCCGCCGCGATCGTGTCGCGGCGGCGCGCCATTCCCTAGTGGTAGCGGCGGATGAGGCCGACCAGCTTGCCCTGCACCGAGACGCGGTCGGGGCCGAAGATGCGGGTTTCGTAGGAGGGGTTGGCGGCCTCCAGGGCGATGGATGCGCCCTTCTTGCGCAGGCGCTTCAGGGTGGCCTCTTCGCCATCGACCAGGGCCACGACGATGTCGCCGGAGACCGCGCTGTCGGTGCGGCGGATGACCACGAAGTCGCCGTCCAGGATGCCGGCGTTGATCATGGAGTCGCCGGCGATCTCGAGGACGAAGTGTTCCCCCGCGCCCAGGATGGTCTCGGGCACCGGGATCCGGTCGCGCTCCTGCTGGATCGCCTCGATGGGCGTACCGGCGGCGATGCGGCCCAGGATCGGCAGCTCGCGGGTGTCGTTGGCGGCGGCGGGGACAGCCGTCCCGGCCTCGACGAACTGGGGCTTGAACGGAGCGCGGCCCTTGGGCGGCGCCGCCGCGGTGGCCTGCTGCGGCAGCTTCACCACTTCGAGGGCGCGGGCCCGATGGGGCAGCCGGCGCAGGAATCCCCGCTCCTCCAGCGCCGTGATCAGCCGGTGGATGCCGGACTTGGACGCCAGGTCCAGAGCTTCCTTCATTTCGTCGAACGACGGCGAGACGCCCGTTTCCTTGATCCGTTCGTGAATGAACATGAGAAGTTCATGTTGCTTGCGCGTGAGCATTGCGGGGCCTCGAAGAACAAATCACAAACGTCTGTGGATGTTCTCCAGGTGTTCCGCATTAATGTCAAGTTACAGGGTTGCCGCGCGGAAAACGGAACAAATCCAATCCGATAGGGAATGGCGGTTACGGTTGCGGCGACTCGGTGAGTCGGATCGTTAAGCGCCGAGGAGGGCTCGGGTGGCGCCCGCCACGTCGTCCTGGCGCATAAGGCTCTCGCCGACGAGCATCGCCTTGGCGCCGGAGCGCTCAAGGCGGGCGGCGTCGGCGGCGCTGAAGAGGCCGCTTTCGGTCACCAGCAGCGCGCCAACGGGCGCGCTGGCAGCCAGCCTTTCAGTAATCGCCAAGTCGACCGTAAAGGTTCGGAGGTCGCGATTGTTGACGCCCACCAGGTCGGCGCCCAACGCGCCGGCCCGGGCCATCTCGGCCTCGTCGTGCACCTCGACGAGGGCGTCCATGCCCAGGCGGTGGGCCTCGGACATCAGGTCCGCGGCGAGGGCGTCGTCGACCATAGCCAGGATCACCAGGATGGCGTCGGCGCCCAGCGCCCGGCTCTCGGCCACCTGCCAGGCGTCGACCAGGAAGTCCTTGCGGATACAGGGCAGCGAGACGGCGTCGCGGGCGGCGGTCAGGAAGCTGTCCGCGCCCTGGAAGCTAGGCGCATCGGTTAGAACCGACAGGCAGGCCGCCCCACCGGCCTCATAGGCGCGGGCGAGCGCCGGCGGATCGAAGTCGGCCCGGATGAGGCCTTTCGACGGGGACGCCTTCTTGATCTCGGCGATCAGGGCCAGGCGGCCGGGCGCATGCGCGCGCTCCAGGGCGGCGCGGAAGCCTCGGGGCGGGGAGGCCGCGTCGGTGGCCACAGCCGGGCGCGCGGCCTTCCGGACGGCCACGTCCTCGCGCTTGTAGGCGGCGATCCGGTCGAGGATGTCGCTCATGGGCTGGTGATCTGGACCAGCTTGTCCAGCGCAGCCTGGGCGCGGCCGTCGTCGATGACCTGGCCGGCCAATTCGACGCCCTCGCGCAAGGTCTCGACCCGGTCGCCCACCAGGAAGGCCGCAGCGGCGTTGAGGAGGACGATGTCGCGATAGGCGCCGGGTTGGCCCTTGAGCAGGCTGCGCAAGGCCTCGGCGTTCTGGGCGGGCGTACCCCCCGTGAGATCGGCCAGCGCCGCGCGCTTCAGGCCGACGGCCTCGGGGGTGACGGTGAACAGGCGCACCTGCCCCTCGCGGAACTCGGCGACGCTGGTCTCGCCCGTGGTGCACATCTCGTCCATGCCGCCGCCGTGGACCACCCAGGCCCGTTCCGAGCCCAGGGCGCCCAGCACCTGGGCCAGCGGCGCCACCCAGCGCTCGGCGAAGACGCCCACGACCTGACGCCTGGCGCCCGCCGGATTGGTCAGCGGGCCGAGCAGGTTGAAGATGGTGCGGAAGCCCAGCTCCTGGCGGATCGGCGAGACGTGCCGCATCGCGCCGTTGTGGGCCGGGGCGTAGAGGAAGCAGATGTTGGCCTCGTCCAGCGCCTTGAGCTGGCGTTCCGCGCCGGGGTCGATGGCCACGCCCAGCTCCGACAGCACGTCGGCGCCGCCAGACTTGGACGACAGCGCGCGGTTGCCGTGTTTGGCCACCTTCAGCCCACCGCCCGCGGCCACGAAGCCCACGGCGGTCGAAATGTTGAGCGTGTGCAGGCCGTCGCCGCCGGTGCCGCAGACGTCGATCGTGGGGTAGGGCGGTTCGAGGTGGATCGCGGCGCGGCGCATCGAGCGCGCGCAGGCGGTGATCTCGCCCAGGGTTTCGCCGCGCATGCGCATGGCGGTGAGCGCGGCGCCCACCTGGGCTGGCGTGGGCTCGCCACGCAGGCAGGCGGCGAAGAATTCGCCGGCGTCGTCCTCCGACAGCGTGCCGCCGTCGGCGAGGCGCGAGAGAAGCGGCTTGAAGGCGTCGGACATGCGGCTGGGCTTAGACCTGGGCCAGCCGCTTCACGCCGGCCAGGTCCATGAAGTTGGCCAGCAGTTCGTGGCCGCATTCCGTGGCGATGGATTCCGGGTGGAACTGCACGCCGTGGATCGGACGCGTCCGATGCTGAATTCCCATGATCTCGCCGTCCTCGGTCCGGGCCGTGACCTCCAGCACCTGCGGCAGATCGTCCTTTTCCACGGAAAGGCTATGATAGCGCGTCGCCGTGAACGGGTTTTTCAGTCCTGCGAAGACACCCCTATCGGTGTGATGGATAAGACTGGTCTTCCCATGCATGAGGGCGCGCGCGCGGACGACTTCGCCGCCGAACGCCTGTCCGATCGCCTGATGGCCGAGGCAGACGCCGAGAACTGGCAGGGATTCCGGCGCATGGCCGATGATACCGAGGCAGATTCCGGCTTCATTTGGCGTACACGGCCCGGGCGACAGCAGCACGGCTTCGGGGCGCAGGCCCAGCGCGTCCTCGACGGAGATCGCATCGTTGCGATGGACAACCGTCTCCGCCCCCAACTCGTTCAGGTAATGGACGAGGTTGTAGGTGAAGCTGTCGTAGTTATCGATCACCAGGATCATGGGCGTTCCATAGGCTTTGCCGCGGCGCACGCCAAGCGGGATGCTGGGCGCATGTCGATGAACGATTCGGCCCTCGACGCTTCGGAAGTGGCGCGCGCGCGCACGCTTCTCAAGACGCCCGTGCGCAGGGACCCCATGTGGCCCGCGCTGGTCGCCGCGACGGCCTTGGCCGTGACGTCGGTGATCTTCGCGACGGTGATGGTGCTGGCGCCCCCGGTTCAGACCGAGCACACGGCCCAGGGCGCCCCGGGTTAGGCGCTTGGCGCGGCGGCCGACAGACGCTCGTTCGCCATGTCCTGGCGGCGAAGACGCTGAGCCTCGCGCACATCTTCCGCCGCGGCGAGATCGGTCCAGACCTGAGCGGCGCGGTCGTGCTTTGCGCGCACATGACCCAAGGACGCCGCGGCGCCTGCGAGCGCTTCGGAGGCGGCCTTCGCGCGGTAATCGGCGGCCTTGGTTGCGTACTCGGACATCTGACCTCCAGAAATGATTCAGCCAAATATATGGGGACTGACCGTAATATCCTCAACCTCTGTCGTAAAAACAGCGGGAGTTGCCGTCATATATTCGCGCCACTTTCTGGCGCGATTCACAGCTGGAGCGATGGTCGTTCGCGCCAGAATTATCCCTTCGGCATCGTCTTCGCATCATGGATTACCGGCGTCGTCCGTGATTCTGGCCGACGAATATTTTCCCGGAGACGACTGAGATGGTCAAAGGTCACAAGCGGTCGAAGGAGGAAGTCGGCAAGCCCAGGCGGCCCGCCCCTAAGCCGCCGGAGCGGGTCCGCAGCGCCCTCTCCGGAGCGCTTGAGAAGAAATGAGGGCGCGCAGCCCTCAGGCGGGGCGGCCGAACGTCGTGTCGAGACGTACGAGATAGGCTGACCCGGCCCGCGTAATGTCCCAGCCCTGGCGCGTCCGGGCAGCGAACCCGAGATCGGTCAGGCGCCGCGCGGCCGCGATCTTGAGGAAGGGTCTATCCTCTCCGTCGCGGCGGATCGCCAGCTGTCGAAGGGTCTGCAGTTCACCGCCGGAGAGGTCCTGCATCCTACACCCGCAGCTCGACGAAGACTTCGCCGTCGCCCTTGGTGTGCCCCACCATGGTGATCCGGTATTCCCCGCCGGTGTCGAGCGTGAGCACGCCGGCCCCGGCGCGGAAGGCCTCTAGCGCGCCGTCCGCGTCGAGGACGAACGAGCCCCGCAGGCGGCCCTGGCCCAGCCGTAACCGCACGGGGTCGCCCTCGATCGCATACTGCACGACGCCCTCGTGGCCGCTGAAGCGGACGCGTCCTGCGCCCTCCACGAGTTCCGGCTTCTTTCGGATCATGCGGGCTGTCCTTGCTGCTAGAAAATGGTGGAGGAGACGCCCCAGAGCCGGGCGTTGATCGCGTCGGCCAATTGACGCGCGTCGTCGGCGGAAACCCCCGGCTTGAGGTCGAGGGTGAATAGCGAGTTGCTGAACGAGGAGACGCCGCCCTCGAACGGTTCGAACGCCAAATAGGGCGAGCCGTCCGCGGCGATCTGCAAGGTGCAGCGGTGGCGTTGGTCGGAGCTCACTGCAAGATGCTCCGGTCGCCCTCGAAGCGGCGACGGTTCAGCCGCTCCGCGAGTTCATCGGCGTCGACCCATGACAGGCCCGACTGGGCGGCGCCGGTGAGGACAACGGCGTGCCCCGTCCAGCGATCGAAGACGGTCCAGCCCTGGCTGTCGCGACGGGTGTCGTATTGAACGCTCAACGCTTGCGCCTGGCTTTAGGCGACCTGGAGCTGACTGGCCGCGAGCTTACCGCTGCGAGCGTCGCGCTCGACTTCGAAGCTCAACTTCTGTCCCTCGTTGAGCGACGCGAGGCCTGCGCGCTCCACCGCCGAGATGTGGACGAAGACGTCAGAGCCGCCGTCCTCGGGCTGGATGAATCCGAAGCCCTTTTGACCATTGAACCACTTCACGGATCCGCTTTGCATGTACGTCCCTTTCGCGCATGAATTCTCGCGTCCGAAATGGACGTCGAAATCAAATTGTCGGAGAGGGTCGGTCGCGAATCCAATGCCGAAACTTCAGTTTCGGCACCAAACGGATACGAGCCAAGGCGATATTTGACGCAAGAATCTTGCGCGCTATTTCAGATAATAGCAATCGCTAAACTTGCCGCGTCAGATGAAGCGCCAGGCTTCCTCTGCCGCGTCGCGGAGCGCGCGGGCCTTGTGCAGGGTCTCGTCATACTCCGCGTCGGCATCGCTGTCGGCCACGACGCCGCCGCCGGCCTGGACGTACATCATACCGTCCTTGAACAGGGCGGTGCGCAGGATGATGCAGGTGTCCACCGAGCCGTCCGAACCGAAGTAGCCGGCGGCCCCGGCATAGCCGATGCCCCGCTTCTCGATCTCGAGTTCGTCGATGATCTCCATCGCCCGGACCTTGGGGGCGCCGGACAGCGTGCCGGCGGGCAGTGCGGCCATCACCACATCCACGGGATCCAGTCCATCCGGCGCGTCGCCCTCGACGTTGGACACCAGATGCATCACGCGGCTGTAGCGCTCGACGAAGAAGCTGTCCGTGACCCGGACCCGAGGTCCGCGGGCGCGAGGCTGCGGCTCGTTGGCGCCAGCCTGCTTCAGCATGGCGACACGGCCCACGTCGTTGCGGCCCAGGTCAAGCAGCATGAGGTGCTCGGCGCGCTCCTTCGGATCCGCCTTCAACTCCTCCTCCAGGCGGCGATCCTCTTCCGGGGTGGCGCCGCGTGGGCGGGTGCCGGCGATCGGGCGGATGGTGATCTTGCCGTCGCGAAGCCGCACTAGGATCTCGGGGCTGGAGCCCGCGAGCTGGAAGTCGCCGAAGTTCAGATAGAACAGGAACGGCGAGGGGTTGCTTCGGCGCAGCGAGCGGTAGAGCGCGAAGGGATCGTGCTCGAACGGCGCGCGGAAGCGGTGGCTGGGCACCACCTGGAAGATGTCGCCGGCGCGGATGTACTCCTTGGCCCGGTGGACGATGCCCCGATAGTCCTCGCGGCTCACCGGCGTGGTGAAACGGTCGGGCTGCGGCTTTGCCGCGCCAGTCAGCGGCGGGGCGGGTTTGCGCAGGTCGTCGGCGACCGCCTGCAGGCGGGCCTGGGCCGCCGAATAGGCGTCCTCGGCCGATGCGCCTTCGGGCCGGACCGGCGTGACCAGCAGGATCTCCTGGGCGATGGCGTCGAAGATCGCGACGATCGACGGACGGGCCAGCACCCCGTCGGGCAGGCCCAGCGGATCGGGATTGATGTCCGGCAGGTTCTCGACGAGCCGGATCGTATCGTAACCCAGGGCGCCGAAGACGCCGGCCGCCATCGGCGGAAGAGCGGGCGGAAGTTCGATCCGCGACTTGGCCAGCAGGTCGCGCAAGCTGTCGAGCGCGCCGCCGGCCTGGGCGGTGAACCGATTGGCCGCGATGTCGGCGCCGGTGGCCGCTTCGGCCTGGTCACCCCGGCAGCGCCATACGAGGTCGGGATTGAGCGTGATGATCGAGTAGCGGGCCCGGAACGCGCCGCCCTCCACCGACTCGAAGAGGAAGGCGTACGGCTTGCCGTGGCCGATCTTCAGGAAGGCGGAGACCGGGGTCTCCAGGTCGTCGACGAGGCGCGTCCAGACAACCTGGGGGGCGCCGCCGTCGTAGGTCGAACGAAAGGCCTCGAACGGCGGCTCGGACGTCACTTCTTCTTCTCCGCGGCGCCCTTGGGCTCGGCCACCGGCTCGAACCCGACCGCCGACCGGGCCTTGGCCGGGTCCAGTTTCACCTTGAGCTTGGTGCGCGCATAAAGCTGAGCGGCTTCGCCCATCTCGCGGAAGATCGCCTGGGCGAGCGCGCCGCGGTTCTGTTCGGCAAGCCGCGCGGCGGTAGGTCCGGCGTCGGTGCGTACGGCCTCCACCCGGCCGACCACGATGCCGTTCGGCGCGCGCGCCACCCAGACCTCGCCCTGCTTGGCGGCGAAGGTGCGGCCGAGGACCTCGCGACCGAGGTCCTGGTGCGCGTTGGCGGTCTGCCGCGTCAGGCCCGGCAGGCGCGACACGGCCGTGCCGGCGGCGGCGTCCAGACTCTCGCCCTTCGCCACGCGGGCGCGGATGGCCTCAGCCTTGGCCTCCAGCGCCTTCACGATCTCGCGCTGCATGTAGACCTGGGTGACCTCCTGCCGGATCTCGGCCAGCGGCGGCACGTGGGCAGGGATGATCCGCTCGACCCGGACGGCGAAATAGGCGCCGTCGCCCAGCTCGGTGATCTCGCTCTCGCCGCCCGCGGGCAGGGCGAAGGCGGTTTCCAGGATTTTCGGCGGGAAGCCCTGCAACTGGCCGCCCTGTTCGTTGACGCCCTGGGCGGTGATCGGTCCGACGGTCGTGGCGGCGACGCCGGCCTTCTGGGCCGACTCGGCCAGGCTGGACCCGCCTTGGTGGGCGTCGTCGTAAGCCTGGGTCTGGGCGTACACCTTCTCGGCCAGCATATCCTTGCGGATCTCGGCTTCGAGCATCGGGCGGGCCTCTTCGAGGGAGACCTCGCGGCCCGGCACGACGCTGACCACCTTGACCACGGCCGAGCCCAGGTCGCCCTGGACGGTGGCTACTTCGCCGGCCTGCATCTTGAACGCGGCCTGGCCCACCTTGCGGTCCGAGATCGCGGTGAGCGGGCGGTCGGCAAAGGTGACGGCGTCGACGCCCACCGACTTGGCGACCGCGTCGGGCGACTGGCCGGCGCGCAGGCCGGCGGTGATCTTCTGCGCGGTCGCCGCGTCCTTGGCCGGGATCTGCACGATGGTGCGGACCTCGGGCTTGGACAGCGTGTCCTTGCGGAAGTTGTAGCGCTTCTGCAGTTCGGCGGGATCGATCGGCGCGCCGGCCACCGCGGCGCCCACGGCCTGCGGCGTGAACGGGACGACGGTCAGGACCCGCATCTCGGGCAGGGTGAGCTGCGTCTTGTTCTCGTTCACGAAGGCCTGGAGTTGCGCCTCCGTCGGCGCGGCCGGCTTGGGCACCGAGTTCACGCCCAAGGTGACGTAGGCCAGATCCCGGGCTTCCAGAGAGAAGACCGAGGCCAGCGCGCCGTAGGCTCGCGGCGCGACGAGGCCATTCTGCACGGCCGCCACCCAATGCTGGGTCGCCATCTCGTCACGGAGCACCGCGTCGAAACGTTCGGGCGTCATGCCGTTCTCGGCCAGGCGCTGCTGGAAGATCTTCTTGTCGAAGCGGCCCGAGATCGGGTCGAAGAAGCCGGGAATCTTCTCGATCTGGTCGAGGATCAGCTTGTCGCCGGGCCGCACGCCGATGCGCGACATCAGCTCGGCCATCGCCTCGCGGGTGGCCACGCCGTTCAGGACGATGGCGTCGAGGTTGCCCTGCTGGGCCTGCTCGACGGTGATCGGCTGGCCCTGCTGCTGT
This sequence comes from Phenylobacterium sp. FG114, assembly GCF_057809855.1. Lineage (NCBI taxonomy): Bacteria > Pseudomonadati > Pseudomonadota > Alphaproteobacteria > Caulobacterales > Caulobacteraceae > Phenylobacterium > Phenylobacterium sp. FG114. Next base: position 185,629 of record NZ_JBMDKU010000004.1, read on the forward strand.
TCAAGGCGCTTCTTGTAGTTGTCGTACTCGCTGCGGAACTCCACCGAGTTGATGGTGCGCGAGCCGACTTTGATGACGCTGTCGCCGGCGACCATGGACCCGGCCCCCTGGTTCACGCCCCAGCCGACGAAGCTCACCGCCAGGACCGCCATCAGGATCTTGGCGGGCCAGGATTTGGCGAAGGTGCGTACCGCGGCGAGCATTCGGGTCCTTTCCCGGGAGAAGCGTGCGGGCCGGTATAGTGGAGTGGCGTTCCGTACGGCAAGCGCGTGACAGGCGCGGCGGCTTGCCTTAACCGCGCAGCGCTAGGCCACGCTGGAGGACCGATGACCGCGCCCACGCCCCTGATCGCTGGAAACTGGAAGATGAACGGGGTGTCGGCCTCGCTGGCGGAAGCGAAGGCTGTCGCGGCCGGCCTGGGCCAGGCGAAGGCGCGGGTGGCGATCTGCCCGTCGGCGACGCTTATCGCCCAGATGGCGTGGACGCTGAAGGATACGGCGGTCGCGGTGGGCGGCCAGGATTGCCGCGTCGAGGCCTCGGGCGCCTTCACGGGCGACGTTGCGGCTGAACAGTTGAAGGACGCCGGCGCGAGCCTGGTGATCCTCGGACATTCCGAGCGCCGGGCCGGGTATGGCGAGACCGACGAGTTGGTGTCCGCCAAGGCCGGGGCGGCCCTGCGGGCGGGCCTGGAACCCATCGTCTGCGTGGGTGAGACCCTGGAGCAGCGCAAGGCGGGGCAGGCTCTGTCCGTGGTCACCGGGCAGGTGAGGGGCTCGCTGCCCTCAGAACTGGCCGGCACGGCGTTCTCGGTCGCCTACGAACCGGTCTGGGCGATCGGCACGGGGCTCACTCCCACCACGCCCGAGATCGAAGAGGTCCACCGGGCCATCCGCGCCACCTTGGTCGAGATGTTCGGCGAAGCGGGCAGGGCGCCGCCGATCCTCTATGGCGGCTCGGTGAAGCCTTCCAACGCCGCCGAGATCCTGCATGCCGACGAAGTGGGCGGGGCGCTGGTGGGCGGGGCGTCGCTGAAGGCCGAGGACTTCCTCGGCATCATCCGCGCGCTCTAGACGGCAGGCCCCTTCAGCTCGACGACATTGCCCTCGGGGTCCTTCACGTAGAGCGAGAAGCCGTCGCCATCGGCCCCATAACGGTCGCCTTCCTCGATCACCTCGACGCCGTGCGCGGCCAGGTGAGCGCGAATGGCGGCTTCGTCGAAGGGTCGGACCTGCAGCGCGAAATGGTCCAGGTTTCGGCCGGTGGCGGCGGGACCTTCGCCCCCCTTGCGCCCCAGCGTGCCGTCGAGCGTGACCAGGTCGATCATCTGCTGGCCCGCGCGCACATGGGTCAGCCCGAGATCGGGCCGTTCGCGATCCACCGATAGGCCCAGGACGCCGACGTAGAACCCCAACATGCGATCCTTGTCGCGGATGCGCAGGACGATGTGGTCGAAGCCGGTCACGGCGATAGGATGGCTCATGTAGGGGAGATAGCTCGCTGAGACGGGACCGCAAGGCGCTCGCGAGCGCGTCGGAGGCCCGCGGGCGGAGCGGGAGGCCCAATGAAGATCGTTCCTGACCTGCGGTCTGCGGTCCGTCTCGTCGCGCTTCTGAACCTGGCCTACTTCGGCGTCGAACTATCGGTGGCGCTCGCCATCGACAGCGTCTCTCTCCTGGCCGACAGCGCGGACTTCTTCGAGGACGCCGCCGTGAACTTCCTGATCTTCGCGGCCCTGGGGTGGAGCCCCGGACGGCGCGCGCAGGTGGGAATGCTCCTGGCAGGGGTCCTGATGATCCCCGCCGCGGCCTTCCTCTGGACCCTATGGCGCAAGTTCGAGGCGCCGACGCCGCCCGCGCCTGATCTGCTTAGTCTCGCAGGCCTTGGGGCGCTGGCGGTGAACGCATTCTGCGCGCTGACGCTGGCCCGGTTCCGCGACCATGGCGGGAGCCTTACCAAGGCCGCCTTTCTGTCCGCGCGCAATGACGTCTTCGCGAACGTCGCCATCGTCGCCGCCGGCCTGCTGACCTTCGCGACCCACTCCATCTGGCCGGATATCGTGGTGGGCCTGGGGATCGCGCTGATGAACCTCGATGCGGCCCGGGAGGTCCTGGAGGCGGCGCGCGAGGAACACCGTGAGGCGCGGGACGCCAGGCCCTAGCCGCGCCTAGAGCAGCAGGCCGAACACCCGGCAATCGCGGCGCTCGCCGTCCTTGAGGATGTGGCCGCGGAGCAGGCCCTCTTCCTGGAATCCCAGCCGCTGGAGCAGGGCTTCGGAACGGCGATTGCCCAGGTGGGTGCGGGCGGTGAGCTTGCGCAGTCCGCTGGTGGCGGCGAAGGCGATCACGGTGCGCATGGCCTCGAGCGCGAATCCCTGGCCCCAGGCGTCGCGGCCCAGCATGAAGCCGACCTCGGCCCTCCGGTGCCAGCGGTCGATCTCGGAAAGGTCGCAGGAACCCAGGAACTCACGGTCGGCGAGGGTGCGGATGATCCAGTAGATCGCGCGGCCGCCAGCCATCCCCTCGACCTGACCCTGGACGATCTGAGCCACGATATCGGGATCGTCGATCTCGGGGATGTCCCAGTAAGCCATGACCTCGGGGTCGCCCATGATCGGGTAGAGGTCGGCGGCGTCGCCCGCCGCGAGAGGTTCCAGCCGCAGCCGCTCCGTCTCCAGGATCGGAAGACGCTTCAGGTCGAGAATCATCGATCAGCCCCCGCACCCTTTGCTGACGGGGTGCGACGCACTAGCTATGGCCTTGGCGCCGGCTCGGTGATAGAGCGCGCGCTTCATTTCGGCGGGGTGTGTCCGCCCGACCGCACCGAACGCACTGGAAAGACTGCCCGATGCTGCTGAACCTGCTGCTGGTGATCGAGGTGATCGTCGCCTTCTTCCTCGTCGTCGTGGTTCTGCTGCAGCGCTCCGAGGGCGGCGGCCTGGTGAGCGGCGGGACGAACTCGCTGGTTTCGGTGCGCGGCGCCGGCGACCTGCTCACCCGGATCACCTGGATCCTGGGCAGCACCTTCTTCATCCTGGGCCTGCTGCTGACCATCGTGGCCGGCCGTGAGCGCGGCGCCGCCTCGGTCGTCGACCGCATGAAGGTCAACGCTGTGAACCCGGCCGACCTGACCCGCGAACCGCCCCAGCCGCCGGCCGGCACGGCGCAGCCCGGCCCGGCCGGCAGCGCCCCGGCGCCGCTCACGGCCCCCACGCCCACGATCAACAATCCCTTCGGCGCCGCGCCCGCCGATCCGGCCGCACAACCGGCGGCTCCCGCCCAGAAGTAAGTCGTGGATAGACGCGAAACCCCCGGAGTCGCGTGACCGAATCACCGCTAATCTGAACGCCCATGGCCCGGTACATCTTCATCACCGGCGGCGTGGTCTCCTCTCTTGGTAAGGGTCTCGCGTCCGCCGCACTCGGCGCGCTCCTGCAGGCGCGAGGCTACAAGGTCCGTCTTCGCAAGCTCGACCCGTATCTCAACGTGGATCCGGGCACGATGTCGCCCACCCAGCACGGCGAGGTGTTCGTCACCGACGACGGCGCCGAGACCGACCTGGACCTGGGGCACTACGAGCGCTTCACGGGCGTGAACGCCACGCGCGCCGACAACATCACCACGGGCCAGATCTACAAGAAGATCATCGAGAAGGAGCGGCGAGGGGACTACCTCGGCGCGACCGTCCAGGTGATCCCGCACGTCACGGGCGAGATCAAAGACTTCGTGCTGAGCGATCCAGGCGAGGGCGTCGACTTCGTGCTGGTCGAGGTGGGCGGCACCGTCGGCGACATCGAGGGCCTGCCGTTCTTCGAGGCTATCCGCCAGCTGGGCCAGGAGTTGCCGCGCGGCCACGCCTGCTTCATCCACCTGACGCTGCTGCCGTACATCAAGACCGCCGGCGAGATGAAGACCAAGCCGACCCAGCACTCGGTGAAGGAGCTGCGGTCGATCGGCATCCAGCCCGACATCCTGCTGTGCCGCTGCGAGATGCCGATTCCGGAGAGCGAGCGGAAGAAGCTGGGCTTGTTCTGCAACGTGCGCCCGAGCGCCGTGATCCAGGCGATGGACAGCGCCAACATCTATTCAGTGCCCCTGGACTATCACGCCCAGGGCCTGGACACCGAGGTGCTGGACGTCTTCGGCCTGGCCGACACGGCGCCGAAGCCCGACCTGACCAAGTGGGAGCAGATATCCCACACGCTCAGCCACCCCGACGGCGAGGTGAACATCGCCATCGTCGGCAAGTACACGGCGCTGACGGACGCCTACAAGTCGCTGATCGAGGCCCTGGTGCACGGCGGCGTGGCCAACAACGTGCGTGTGAAGTTCGACTGGATCGAGGGCGAGGTCTTCGAGAAGGAAGAGGCGCTGATCGCCGAGCGGCTGAACAGCGTGCACGGCGTGCTGGTGCCGGGCGCCTTCGGCGAGCGCGGTTCGGAAGGCATGATCCGCTCGGTGCAGTTCGCCCGCGAGCATGAGGTGCCGTACTTCGGCATCTGCTTCGGCATGCAGATGGCGATGATCGAGGCGGCGCGAAACCTGGCCGGCATCAAGCAGGCCTCGTCCACCGAGTTCGGACCTACATCCGAGCCGATCGTCGGTCTGATGACCGAATGGGTGCGCGGCAACGAGAAGGAAGTGCGAAGCCAGGGCGGCGAACTGGGCGGCACCATGCGGTGCGGCGCGTATGAGGCCGTGCTGACGCCCGGGAGCCGGGTGGCTGAGATCTACGGCGCGTCCAGCATCTCCGAGCGCCACCGTCATCGCTACGAGGTGAACATCGCCTACCGCGAGGCTATCGAGCAGACGGGGCTGAAGTTCACCGGCCTCTCGCCCGACGGCGTGCTGCCGGAATTGTGCGAACGGCAGGACCATCCCTGGTTCGTGGGCGTGCAGTACCATCCCGAGTTGAAGAGCCGGCCGTTTGATCCGCACCCGCTGTTCGCCAGCTTCATCGGCGCGGCGAAGGAACGGAGCCGGCTGGTCTAGGAGGTCGGCGATGCTGACGCCCGAGGACATCCGCGCCGCCGCGCTCGCGCTGCCCGAGGCCTACGAAGAGGCGCATTTCGACATCCCATCGTTCCGGGTGGCGAAGAAGATCTTCTGCACGATCCATAAGGATCACCCGCGGATCATGCTGAAGCTGGATCCCGAGGATCAGCACAACCTGTCGGACGGGGAGGCGATCGAGCCTGTGCCCGGCTACTGGGGCAAGAACGGCGCGACCTTCGTCTGGTACGAGAAGCTGGAGCCCGGCCAGCTGCCGGAGCTGATGCGGATGGCCTGGGCGAACGTGGCGCCGCGTCGTTTGCTCAAATAGAGGCGGCTTCTCACATGAAGAAGACGATCCAGAGCGCCGCCAGAACGAGGTTCGACAGCGCGTAGGCGCTCAGCCGGTGCACAACGTTGTTGTAGCTGAGGTGGATGATCGAATGAATCGTCCGCAGCCCGACGTAGGCCCAGGCCAGCGCCAGCGCCGTCTGATCGACCCGGCCGGCCACGTAGTACATGAGCCCCGCCACATAGAAGAGCATCGGCAGCTCGAGCAGGTTCATGAAGTTGCGGTTGGTGACCGCCACGTGCGGCGGGACGCGAACCGATTCGCCGAGTTTGAAGTCCTCGGGCGTAACCTGACGCGCGAAAACCGCCCGGAAGCGAGTCGCCGGAATGAAGCCCAGCACGATGAAGGTGAGGAGCGCCATGGCTCCCATAGGGGCGAAAATGGCTTCCTGCGGCACGATGGCGCTCCCGGCTATCCGCTGACGCTGTAAGCTAGCGCAGGTGGGTTGATCGCGCGCGGGGTTTCATGCATAAGCCCCCGCTCACGTGGCGGCCCCAGTTGGCCGCCGCAACCTTTTTCACGCCCGCGAGATCTTCCGATGGCTGTTCCTAAACGCAAAACTTCGCCCTCGCGGCGGAACATGCGCCGTTCGCACCACGCGCTCGGCCCCAATACCTTTCACGAAGACAAGGAAACGGGCGAGCTGAAGCGTCCGCACCACGTCGACCTGAAGACCGGCATGTACAAGGGCCGCCAGGTCCTGACGCCGAAGGAAGACTAAGAGCTTCCTTCCGCATCAGCGTGAGACTTCGAGACGCCGGCCGCGAGGCCGGCGTTTTGCGTTCATGAACGTGTTGGAAATGTCATGCGCCGGAGACACCGGACCGGAATAAGCTGCCCGCAGCTTCCCGGGGGATTCATGACGCTTTCACGCCGCCACCTGTTGTCCGTCGCCGCGACGGGGGCCGCCTTCGCGGGCCTGTCCCGCTTCGCCGAGGCGCAGGGCCAGGCGCCCGCCGGCGAGACCTATGTGAACGAGGTGGGCGGCTACGGCCCGCTGAAGGCCGACCCCGCTGGCGTGTTCGACCTGCCCGAAGGGTTTTCCTACACGGTCGTCCAGCGCGCGGGCGATGTGATGAGCGATGGCCTGCTCGCGCCGCACAAGATGGACGGGATGGGCTGCTTCGCCATCGACCGCGATCGCGTGGCCCTGGTTCGCAACCAGGAGCTCAAGCCCACGGAACTGCTGGTGGGCCCGTTCGGGAAGGATGACGCGCTGCGCGGCAGGATCGACGCCAGCCTGGCCTATGACCGCAACCAGGACGGCAAGGCGCTGAGCGGCGGCACGACCACGCTGGTCTACGACCTTCGCAAGCGGCGGCTGGAGGCCTCACACGTCAGCCTGATCGGCACCAGCACCAATTGCGCCGGCGGCGTCACCCCGTGGGGTTCCTGGATCACCTGCGAGGAGATTGTCCGGTCGGCAGGGCCGCACGCCGACGGGCAGACCCTGGGCCGCTCACACGGCTGGGTGTTCGAAGTGCCCGCGGCGCATCGGGGCGTCGTGTCACCCCAGCCGATCACCGGCATGGGCCGCTTCAAGCACGAGGCCGTTTGCATCGACCCGCGCACGGGCGTCGCCTATCTGACCGAGGACGAGGGCGACGGACGCGGCCTGTTCTACCGTTTCCTGCCGAACGACCGGAAGGCGCCGCTGAAAGGCGGACGCCTGCAGGCGTTGGGCTTCAAGGGCAGCGACGACAGCCGAAATTGGGGCGACCGAACTTGGGCGCCGGGCGACTGGAGGGACGCCGTCTGGATCGACCTGGATGGCGTCGACAATCCAAACGACGACCTGCGCCATCGCGGCCATGGCAAGGGGGCGGCGTGGTTCGCGAGAGGCGAGGGGATCTTCTTCGGGAAGGGTGAGCTCTACTTCACCTGCACTAGCGGCGGGCCCCGCCGCCTGGGCCAGATCCTGCGCTACAAGCCTAGCCGTTTCGAGGGCGACCCCCGGGAGAAGGACGAGCCGGGCCGGCTGCAGCTGTTCGTGGAGTCCGCCGACGCCCGCGTCATGAACATGTGCGACAACATCGCGGTCGCGCCCTGGGGCCACCTGATGGTCTGCGAAGACAAGGTGGAGCCGCGGGGCGTGAACATGCTGCGCGGGGTGACGCCCGCCGGCAAGGTCTACGCCATGGGCAAGCTGGTGCGCTCCAACCCGGCAGATCCGATGCCGACGACCGAGCTCGCCGGTATCTGCTTCTCGCCGGATGGGACGACGATGTTCGTCAACGCCTACTGGCCCGGGATGACGCTGGCGATTACTGGACCGTGGAGCCGGTTCAAGGCCTGAGGCATGAGGGGCGGATGATCCATATTGCGTTGAGCGTCCTGGCCGTCCTCGCCGTGGGTGCGGCGGCCCCGGGCCGCGGCACGCCGCTGACCCCAGACGGATGGGGTTCGCTACGGATCGGGATGTCCGAGGCCGAGGCTGTGCGGCGGTTCAAGCTGAAGGTCCCGTCCAGCGACGACGGCGTGAGTTCTCCGGCCTGTCGAGAACTCACCTTTCCGGACGGCGGCCCCGATCTCGTGGTGATGGCCGAGGACGGCAAGATCACCCGGATCAGCGCGTTCTCCGACAGTACGACGAAGACCGATCGCGGCTTCGGCCTGGGGGCCCGGGAGGCGGATATCCGCCGAGCCTATGGCCCGCCGCTGGAGGTCGGCCCGCACAAGTACGACGATCCGCCGGCCCACTACCTCACCGCCTGGGCCGTCAGGGGCAAGCGGGGCGTGCGCTACGAGACCAACCAGCAAGGTCTCGTGACGACGATCCATGCGGGCGGGCCCTCGATCGAATACGTCGAAGGCTGCCTTTAGCGGCTACTGGTTGCGCCCTCTGGCCTGCACCTTCTCGCGACGCGCGGCGACCATGTCCGGCGTGACTTCGCGATTGTGGACGACCGAGCGCTCGTGCTCGAGCTTCAGGCCCTCGCCCATGGGCAGGTCGTAGCCGTCGTCGATCATCGCCTTGTAGGTGACCAGCATGTCGGCATCGATGTCGGCCATCTGGGCGGCGAGCTGCAGGGCGGCGGGCATCAGCTCTTCCGGCGCGACCACGCGGTTCACCAGGCCCCATTCATAGGCCTGGGCGGCGCTGAGAAAGTTGCCGGTCAGCGACAGCTCCTTGGCGCGGTAAGGACCGATGCAGCGCGACAGCTTCTGCGACAGCCCCCAGCCCGGCGTGATGCCGACCCGGGCGTGGGTGTCGGCGAACCGGGCATTGGTCGAGCAGAGCAGCACGTCGCAGGCCAGGGCGACCTCGAAGCCGCCGGTGATCGCCACGCCGTTGATCGCGCCGATGATGGGTTTGGAACAGGCGAGCACCGCGCGGGCCGGGTTCTGGGCCGGATCGATCGCGTTGGCCGCGCCCATGCCCAGCGGGTCCGTGGAGAGCTCCTTGAGGTCCAGGCCGGCGGTGAAAGCCCGCTCGCCCGCGCCGGTGAGGACGATCACCTTCACCTCGGGGTCGGCGTCCAGCTCGAGCATCGCCGACTGCAGGGCGGCGCGCAGATCCCGCGACAGGGCGTTCATCGCCTCGGGGCGGTTGAGGGTGACGACGGCGACGCCGTCCAGGGGCTTCTCGACCAGCAGCATGGGGCTCTCCTCTACGCGCGGTGGGATGGGCCGCTGCCCCTAGGGGCGTCAAGCGGGCGAGCGGCGTTGCCCCCGAAGGAGAAGCTGGCTAAGCACCAGCCGCGCCCGTACGCCGCCAGAGGAAGCTATGACCGAGATCGTCGACATCACCGCCCGCGAGATCCTGGACAGCCGGGGCAACCCGACCGTGGAAGTGGACGTGATCCTCGAGGACGGCTCGATGGGCCGCGCGGCCGTGCCCTCGGGCGCCTCGACGGGCGCCCACGAGGCCTCGGAGAAGCGCGACGGCGAGAAGGGCCGCTATGGCGGCAAGGGCGTCCAGAAGGCCGTCGAAGCCGTCAACGGCGAGATCTACGACGCCCTGTCCGGCTCCGACGCCGAGGACCAGCGGCGGATCGACAAGCTGCTGATCGAACTGGACGGCACGAAGAACAAGGCCCGCCTGGGCGCCAACGCCATCCTGGGCGTCAGCCTGGCGACCGCCAAGGCGGCGGCGAGCTCGGCGGCCCTGCCGCTCTACAAGTACGTGGGCGGCGTCTCGGCGCGCGTGCTGCCGGTGCCGATGATGAACATCATCAACGGCGGCGCCCACGCCGACAATCCGATCGACATCCAGGAGTTCATGATCCTGCCGACCGGCGCCGAGACCTTCGCCGAAGGCCTGCGCATGGGCGCCGAGATCTTCCACGCCCTGAAGGCTCAGTTGAAGGCCGCCGGCCACAACACCAACGTGGGCGACGAGGGCGGCTTCGCGCCGAACCTGTCGAGCGCGGAAGAGGCGCTGGAGTTCATCGTCAAAGCGGGCGAGAGCGCGGGCTACAAGGCGGCCAAGGACTTCCACCTGGGCCTCGACGTGGCGTCGACCGAGTTCTTCAAGGGCGGCAAATACGTCATGGAAGGTGAAGGCAAGACGGTCGATCCGGCCGGCATGGTCGACTACCTCGCCGGCCTGGTGAGCAAGTTCCCGATCGTGACGATCGAGGACGGCTGCGGCGAGGACGACTTCGAGGGCTGGAAGCTGCTGACCGACAAGCTGGGCGGCAAGATCCAGCTGGTGGGCGACGACCTGTTCGTGACCAACCCCGAGCGCCTGGGCATGGGCATCGGCAAGGGCCTGGCCAACTCGATCCTGGTGAAGGTCAACCAGATCGGCACGCTCAGCGAGACCCTGGACGCGGTCGACCTGGCGCATCGCAACGCCTACACCGCCGTCATGAGCCATCGTTCGGGCGAGACCGAGGACTCGACCATCGCCGACCTGGCCGTCGCCACCAACTGCGGTCAGATCAAGACCGGCTCGCTCGCGCGCTCCGACCGGACGGCGAAGTACAACCAGCTGCTGCGGATCGAGGAAGAACTGGGCGATCAGGCGATCTACGCCGGCAAGGGCGCACTGCGGAACCTCTAGCCGTCAGCGGCTCAGGCCGCCGATCAGGCTGATCAGCTCGGCGGTGCGATGGGCGCCGGCCTTGTCCAGGATCCGCTTCAGGTGGGTCTTGGCCGTGGCTTCCGACATGCAGAGCTCGAACGCTACCTGCTTGGGCGCGCCGCCGCGGGCGAGCGCCGTGGCCAGGGCTGCCTCGCGGGGCGTCAACCCGAACGCGTCCACGAGGACCGAGGCGTCCACGTCCAGGGTCACGCCCGGATCGTCGATGAAGACGCCCACGCTGGCGCCGGCCGCGCGCAGGCCTGGTGTCTCCAGCCGCTCGACCTGAAGCAGAAGCGGGAAGGGCGATCCGTCACGCGGGACGGCGAGGCGCATCGCCTGCTCCGGCGGAGCGAGGTCCCCGGCCGCGGCCGTCAGCATCGCCTGGAAGTGGCGTGCGAACCCCGCGGAGCGCAGCCGCAGGCCGAAGCTGTCGAGTACGAGGACGTCCGAGGCCGCCGCGAGCTCCCGGGCGGCCTGGTTGGCGAACAGCAGCTGCTGGCGCCGGTCGAGCAGGACGACGGCGGCGTGCAGGCGATCCAGCATGGCGAAGGCCGCCCCAGCCCCAGCCTCGGCCGCGGCGAGCTGGCGGCGCACGCGGAAGGCGCGCGCCAGATGCGGCCGGATCGCCTCGAGGAGCTGCATCGCCTCCGGCGCGTAGTCCCCGTGGCTCTCGGGCCGGAACACCGAGAGGAAGCTGCGGCACTCGCCCATGTCGAGCGCGGTCAGAGCCGCGTGATGGCCGCCCAGTGGACGGACGAAGTCGGCGTAGAACTCGCTGTCGTAGAGCGCCCGGCTGAGCGAAGTCTGAGTGGGAACCATCTCGCACATGCGGTCCCAGCCGGCGCGCGGGAAGCGGCCCAGCCAGACCTTGACCGCGTCGCTACCCAGGGTGCCGAGCATGCGCTTGGACAGCGCGGGATCGACGTTGCCGGCGGCGGCGCCCCAGCCACCGTCCGTCCGTCGCTGCTCGGCGGTGACGGCGTGGTGGCCGCCCACGGCGAGAGCCAGGCGGGTCAAGGCGTCTGGCATGGCCGTTGGGTCTTCGGCCGCCTCGTAGAAGCGGTCGGCCAGGTCGAACACGAGGTCGGCTGTACCCAACTGCCAGCCCTCCACATCCCCCAATTGGGGTACGTACAACTGTAGGTGGGTATCTAGAACGGGTCATCCCCAGCTGCGCGGGCATCGCGCAGATTTGAACAAGGAGACGACCCATGCCCCCGACCACCAAGACCCTGACCCGGGCCCCGGCCGCGAAGACCACCGCGGCCAAGACGCCCGCCGCGGCCGCGGCGACCGACCAACCCTCGTTGGTGATCGTCGATCCGCAGGCGCCCACCGCGCCTGAGGTCCGCGCGCTGCTGAACGACGTCGCCGATCGGATGAAGCTCAGCTTCACCATGGCCGCCGCCGGCGCCAAGCCCGCCCAGGCCACCGAGACCGACAAGCTGTTCCAGGCGATGGTCGCCAGCCGGCCGCAAGCGGTGCGCCAGCAGGCGCAGGCGCGTGCCCAGAGCATGCTGGCGGGCCCGGCGGCCAGCCGGCAGAACTTCTTCGGCCGCTACGGCGCGCTGGACACCGCCAGCTACAAGGGTTCCGACGAGGCCGAGATCACCGTCGGCAAGGCGAGGGTCGACGGCGCGAAGCTCAAGGCGGCCCTGACGCGGTTCGGCGAGAACGACGCGGTCCGGGTCGACGCCCGGCCCGGCGCCTTCGCGGCGAAGAAGTTGACGGCGTTCAACCTTGACGCCGCCCGCAAGCTGACGGTGCTCAACCCGGACGGGGTGGCGGGCGCCAAGTACAAGAAGCTCGGCCTCTTCCTGAACAGTGTGAAGTGCCTGGAAGAGACCAGCGAGCTATCTGCGTCGGACGAGATCGCCATGGGCGGCACCGCGACCGATCCCAACGGCACGACCCACAAGATCGCCCAGTTCATGGTCTCGGACGACTTCGACGCCGGCGAGACGAAGAGCTACAGCGGCAAGGGTAAGAAGCTCCACGAATGGACCCTCCTGAAGTCGAGCGACTGGCCGCACGTCTACACCGCGGTGCTGGTCATGGCCGAGAAGGACGAGGGCGGCTTCGGGGCCTTCCTGCAGGAGCTGTGGGAGAAGATCGGCTCGGAGGTGAAGAAGGCCATTGCGGGCGCCGTGGGCAGCGCCATCGGCGCCGCGCTGGGCTCTTTCTTCGGCCCGCTGGGGGCCGGCCTGGGCGCCGCGGTCGGTTGGCTGGTCGGCCTCTTGGTCGAGTGGATCATGAGCTGGTTCAAGGATGACCTGATCGCCATGAAGACGATCCAACTCAGCCTCGGGGCGGCGACCAAATCCTACTACGACTGGGCCGGCCTCACGGCGGACCCGGCCAACCAGTTCACGATGAACTTCAACGGCGACGGCGGCCGCTATCGCGTGAAGTGCAGCCTTTCCGTCTATCCGTAGGACGGGGCGGGCGCGCGGGCCAGAGGTCCGCGCGCCCATCCGCCGCAAGGGTGAACCCAAAATTAAGTATGTGGGCGCGATCTGAGGGTGCTGTTCTGGGAATCGCCGTGCTCGCTCGTCTCCGCCCGTACCTGTCCACCGCAGCTCTGGCGCTGCTCATATTCTATTTCGGGGTGCACGCCTTCACCGGCGAGGGCGGCCTGCTGAGGTCGAACCAGCGTGACGCGACCTTGGCGGCCAAGACGCAGGAGCTGAAGCGGCTGACCGCCCAGCGCCACGATCTGGAAGTCCGGGCCCAACTGCTGCGCGACACGAGCCTTTCTGCCGATCTCCTGGAGGAAAGGGCGCGCTCCCTGCTAGGCTTCGCCGACCCGAGGGATTATGTGATCCGCTTGAAACGTTAGGGCCGCTTCGTCGGTCTTACGGCCATCAAGAAGATCACGGAGTGACGCATGGCGCGCGGGCAGACCGGAGCGACCGGTCGGCGGAAGGCCAATGGTGCGGCTGACGCCCCCAAGAAGGGGGCGGCGGGCCCGACCAAGGAAGAGCTCCTTGGCTACTATCGCGAAATGCTGCTGATCCGCCGCTTCGAGGAGCGGGCCGGCCAGCTTTACGGCATGGGCCTGATCGGCGGCTTCTGCCACCTCTACATCGGGCAGGAAGCCATCGCGGTCGGTGTCGAGGCGGCAAAGAAGCCGGGCGACGAGATCATCACCGGCTACCGCGACCACGGCCACATGCTGACCTGCGGCATGGACCCCAAGGAGGTCATGGCCGAGCTCACCGGGCGCATCGGCGGCTCGTCCAAGGGCAAGGGCGGGTCGATGCATATGTTCTCGACCGAGGCCAACTTCTACGGCGGCCATGGCATCGTGGGCGCCCAGGTGCCGCTGGGCACCGGCCTGGCGCTCGCCAACAGCTACCGCGGCGACGGCAAGGTCAGCTTCGCCTTCTTCGGCGACGGCGCGGCCAACCAGGGCCAGGTGTACGAGAGCTTCAACATGGCCGAGCTGTGGAAGCTGCCGGTCGTGTACGTGATCGAGAACAACCAGTACGCCATGGGCACGGCGATCCAGCGCTCGTCGTCCGAGACCCGCCTGCACAAGCGCGGCGTGTCGTTCAATATCCCGGGCGAGGAAGTCGACGGCATGGACGTGCTGGCGGTGAAGGCCGCCACCGAGCGCGCCGCCGAGCACGCCCGGTCGGGCAAGGGCCCCTACATCCTCGAGATGAAGACCTACCGCTATCGCGGCCACTCGATGAGCGACCCGGCCAAGTATCGCACGCGCGAGGAGGTGGACGAGGTCCGCAAGACCCGAGACCCCATCGACCACGTCGAGGAGCTGCTGGAGAAGAACGGCTGGGCCGACGAGGCCACGCTGAAGGCCATCGACGCCGAGGTGAAGAAGATCGTCGCCGACGCGGCCGAATACGCGCGCACCAGCCCCGAGCCGGATCCGTCCGAGCTCTACACCGACGTCTACACGGAAGTTTCCGCTCAAGGGGGGCGCGCGTGACCGACATCCTGATGCCGGCGCTCTCTCCGACGATGGAGGAGGGCACCCTCGCCAAGTGGCACGTGAAGGTGGGTGACAACGTCCGGTCCGGAGACGTGATCGCCGAAATCGAGACCGACAAGGCGACCATGGAGGTCGAGGCCGTCGATGAGGGCGTGATCTCCGAGATCCTCGTGCCGGAAGGTTCCGAGGAGGTGAAGGTCAACACGCCGATCGCGAGGCTGGGCGGCGAAGGCGGCGCGGCGCAGACCTCCGCGCCCGCGCCGGTCGAAAAGCCCGCAGCGGCGGCGGAAGCGGCCGCCGGCGATCCCGAGAAGCAGCCCCCGGAAACGGCGAAGCCGAAGCCCGAAGGCGAGGGCGCCGCGCCGGTGACACCCAAGGTCGAGCTCCGGGATCCCGAGCTGCCCGAAGGCGTGAAGCTGGTGAAGGTCACGGTCCGCGACGCCTTGCGCGACGCCATGGCCGAGGAGATGCGCGCTGATCCCGACGTCTTCCTGATGGGCGAGGAGGTCGCGCAGTACCAGGGCGCCTACAAGGTGAGCCGCGGCCTGCTGGACGAGTTCGGTCCCAAGCGCGTCATCGACACCCCGATCACCGAGTACGGCTTCGCCGGCCTGGGCGTGGGTGCGGCGATGGCGGGCCTGAAGCCGATCGTCGAGTTCATGACGTTCAATTTCGCCATGCAGGCCATTGATCATATTATCAATTCGGCCGCGAAGACGCTCTACATGTCGGGCGGGCAGATCAAGACCAGCATGGTCTTCCGAGGCCCGAACGGCGCGGCGGCCCGCGTGGCGGCCCAGCACAGCCAGGACTACGCCGCCTGGTACGGCCACGTGCCGGGCCTGAAGGTCATCGCGCCTTACGACGCGGCCGACGCCAAGGGCCTGCTCAAGGCCGCCATCCGCGACCCGAACCCCGTGGTCTTCCTGGAGCACGAGATGCTCTACGGCCAGGAGTTCGACGTGCCGGAGGGCGTCGATTGGGTCGTGCCGATCGGCAAGGCCAAGGTCCGCCGCCAGGGGACCGGCGTCACGCTGGTGGCCTACTCGCGCATGGTGGGCTTCTGCCTGCAGGCGGCCGAGGAACTGGCCAAGGAAGGCATCGAGGCCGAGGTCGTCGACCTGCGCACGATCCGCCCCATGGACATCGAAACGGTCGTCGAGAGCGTGAAGAAGACCAACCGCCTGGTCACCGTCGAGGAAGGCTGGGGCCCGATGGGCGTCGGCGCCGAGGTGGCCGCCAAGGTGACGGAGCTGGCCTTCGACTACCTCGACGCCCCGCCGATGCGGGTCCACCAGGAGGACGTGCCGCTGCCCTATGCGGCGAACCTGGAGGCCCTTTCGATGCCGTCGGTGGAGCGCATCGTGAAGGCGGCCAAGGCGGTCAGCTACAAATGACAGACAGCCCGTTTCAATGGCGGGCGGGCGGATGCCACTGCGGCGGGGTCCGCTTCGAAGTGGCGCTGCCGCACCGGGTCGAGGCGCAGAGCTGCAACTGCTCGATGTGCGCCAAGACCGGGTTCGTGCATGTGATCGTGCCGGAGAGCCGGTTCCGCCTGACCAAGGGCGCCGACCGGTTGGCCGAGTACACCTTCAACACGCGGGTGGCGAAGCACCTGTTCTGCTCGGAGTGCGGCATCAAGAGCTTCTACCGCCCGCGCTCGAACCCGGACGGCTGGAGCGTCAACGGCCGCTGCCTGGACGCCGTGGACGACCTCGAGCTCGTGATCGAGGCGTTCGACGGCCAGAATTGGGAAGCCAACGGCGCCAGCCTGGCGCACCTCTCCAAGGAGCCTGCGTGAGCCGCGCGGGCCAGATCCTGAAAGCCTAGAGACAGCCAATGTCCATCGAAGTCCTGATGCCCGCCCTGTCGCCGACCATGGAGGAGGGCACCCTCGCCAAGTGGCACGTGAAGAAGGGCGACACCGTGAAGTCCGGCGACGTGATCGCCGAGATCGAGACCGACAAGGCGACCATGGAGGTCGAGGCGGTCGACGAGGGCGTCGTCGAGGACATCCTGATCCCCGAGGGCTCGGAGGGGGTGAAGGTCAACACGCCGATCGCGCGGCTGGCCGGCGAAGGCGAGGCGCCCGCGCCGAAGGCCGAAGCCCCCAAGGCCGCCGAACCGGCGAAGGCGCCGGAGCCCGCCAAGGCCGAGGCGCCGAAGCCCGCGGCGGCTCCCGCGCCGGCTCCGGCGGCCGCGCCTGCGAAGGCGGCCGATGGCGGACGGATCTTCGCCTCGCCGCTGGCGCGGCGGCTGGCCGAGCAGAAGGGCATCGACCTCAGCGGCGTGGCGGGCTCGGGCCCGCATGGTCGCATCGTGAAGGTCGACATCGACAAGGCCCAGCCCGGCCAAGCCACGGCGCCTGCCGCGGCCCCGGCCGCCGGCGCCCCCGCGGCGGCTCCGCGCCAAAACCAGACGTTGGAGCAGATGGGCATCGCGCCCGGCAGCTACGAGCTCATTCCGCTGGACGGCATGCGCAAGACCGTGGCGCGGCGGATGACCGACAGCTTCCGCGACGTTCCGCACTTCCCGCTGACCATCGACATCGAGATCGACGAGCTGCTGGCGGCGCGGACGAAGATCAACGCCATGCTGGAGAAGCAGGGCGTGAAGGTCAGCGTGAACGACATGGTGCTGAAGGCCGCCGCCGTCGCCCTGATGCGCGTGCCGGAGGCCAACGCTTCGTACACGCCGGAAGGCATCGCCATGCACAAGCACGCCGACATCGCCATGGCGGTGGCCGTGCCGGGCGGCCTGATCACCCCGATCATCCGCGCGTGCGAGACCAAGGGCCTGGCGCAGATCGCCACCGAGGCCAAGGACCTGGCCGAGCGGGCGCGCAACAAGAAGCTGAAGCCCGAGGAATTCCAGGGTGGCACCTTCTCGGTTTCGAACTTGGGCATGTTCGGGATCAAGAGCTTCGCCTCGATCATCAACGAGCCGCAGGGCGCGATCCTGTCGGTGGGCGTGGGCGAGAAGCGGCCTGTGGTGCGCGGCGACAAGATCGAGATCGCCACGGTGATGTCGGTCACCATGACCTGCGATCACCGCGTGGTGGACGGGGCGACCGGCGCGAAATGGCTGGCCGCGTTCAAGCCGCTGCTCGAAGACCCGATCACGCTGATCGTCTGATGGCTAGCTTCTACGACTTCGAAGCCGAGACGCTCGACGGCAAGCCGGCGCCGCTCGCGGACTATCGGGGCAAGGTGGTCCTGGTGGTCAACACGGCCAGCAAGTGCGGCTTCACCCGTCAGTACGAAGGGCTGGAGAAGACCTACAAGCGCTTCCGCGACCGGGGTCTGGTGGTGCTGGGGTTCCCCTGTAACCAGTTCGGCCACCAGGAGCCGGGGGACGCCGAGGAGATCGCGAACTTCTGCTCGCTGACCTACGACGTGCAGTTCCCGATGATGCGCAAGATCGACGTGAACGGCCCCAAGGCTCACCCGCTCTACGCCTGGCTCAAGAGCCAGAAGAGGGGCGTGTTCGGCACCGCCGGGATCAAGTGGAACTTCACCAAGTTCCTCATCGACCGGAACGGGCAGGTCGCGGCCCGCTACGCCCCCAATGTTGAACCCAAGGCGCTGGAAAGCGCGATCGAGGCTTTGCTCTGATGGCTGATGCGTTCGACGTCATCGTGATCGGCTCGGGTCCTGGCGGCTATGTCACCGCCATCCGGGCGTCGCAGCTGGGGATGAAGACCGCCATCGTGGAGCGGGCCGAACTGGGCGGCATCTGCCTGAACTGGGGCTGCATCCCCACCAAGGCGCTGCTGAAGTCGGGCGAGGTGTACGAACAGCTCGACCACCTGAAGGACTACGGCCTGTCGGTGGAGAAGCGTGGCTTCGACTTCGACGCCGTCGTCCAGCGCTCGCGGAAAGTGGCCTCGGCCCTGAACTCGGGCGTCGCCTTCCTGATGAAGAAGAACAAGATCGAGGTTGTGGTCGGTTCGGCCAGGCTCGAGAAGGGGCAGGGCGCTCCCACCGTGGTCGTGGGCGATCGCAAGCTGACCGCGAAGCACGTGATCCTGGCCACCGGCGCGCGGGCGCGAACGATCCCGGCGATCGGGCTGGAACCGGACGGCGAGCGGGTGTGGACCTATCGCGAGGCGCTGGTCCCGAAATCGGCCCCGAAGACCATGGTGGTCATCGGCTCAGGCGCGATCGGCATGGAGTTCGCCAGCTTCTACCGGGCCTTGGGCTCGGAGGTGACGGTCGTCGAGATGCTGCCGCGGATCCTGCCCGTCGAGGACGAGGAGGTCTCGAAGGCCGCGCACAAGGCGTTCGAGAAGCGGGGCATCAAGTTCCGCGTCCCGGCCAATGTGAAGAAGCTCACCAAGACCAAGTCGGGCGTCAGCCTGGAGATCGAGGCCGGCGGCAAGGCCGAAGCCCTGGAGGCCGAGGTCGCCATCGTCGCGGTCGGCATCGTGGGCAATGTCGAGGACATGGGCCTCGAAGCCCTGGGCGTGAAGATCGAGAAGACCCACATCGTCACCGACGGCCACGGCGGCACGGGCGTGCCCGGGCTCTACGCCATCGGCGATGTGGCGGGGCCGCCCTGGCTGGCCCACAAGGCCAGCCACGAGGGCGTGCACTGCATCGAGCACATCGCGGGCCTGAAGCCCACCAACCTGACCTCGCCGATCCCGGGCTGCACCTACACGACCCCGCAGGTGGCGTCGGTCGGCCTGACGGAGGCGCAGGCCAAGGAACAAGGGCTGGAGCCCAAGGTCGGCCGCTTCCCGTTCCGCGTGAACGGCAAGGCGATCGCGGCGGGCGAGCTGGACGGCTTCGTGAAGACCGTCTTCGACGGCAAGACCGGCGCCCTGATCGGCGCGCACATGATCGGCCACGAGGTGACCGAGATGATCCAGGGCTTCACCCTGGCCATGACGCTGGAGGCGACCGAGGCCGAACTGCAGGCCACGGTGTTCCCGCACCCGACGATGAGCGAGGCGATGCACGAGGCCTCGCTCGACGCCTACGGCATGGTCCTGCACATCTGACACAACCGATGAGGTTCGTTGCTGCGCCGCAGCAACCCATACAGGGATGTAAGGAAGGGGTCATGCGGGCGCCGTCTTGGGGGACCACCTAGGGCTCCGGCCCCGGATGGGGGGTCGCGGTCACGGCGAGATCCCCCATGGGCCTCAAGTTTCGGACCGGGCCGGCGTTCGCGTTGACCCTGCTCCTGGCGGGCTGCGGAGCCCACGCACAGAAGACCAGCGCCCGCGCCCCCGAGGCCGGCTACGTGGTCATGACGGCGCAGGACGCGCCGCTGGAGATCGAACTGGCCGGTCGCACGACGGCCTATGAGACCTCCGATGTCCGGCCGCAGGTGTCGGGGGTGATCCAGGCGCGGAAGTTCGTCGAGGGCGCGGTCGTCCAGCAGGGCCAGACCCTCTACGAGATCGACTCCAGCCTCTACCGCGCGGCGGAGCAGCAGGCCGAGGCCAACCTCGCCAACGCCGAGGCGACGCGCGACGCCGCGCAGGCCAAGGCCGAACGTTACAAGCCGCTGGCCGACATCGAGGCGGTCAGCAAGCAGGACTACGCCGACGCGGCGGCGGCGGCGAAGCAGGCGGCGGCCCAGGTCGCGCAGGAGAGGGCGGCGCTCGCCACCGCGAAGATCAACCTCGACTTCACCCGCGTGCCGGCGCCGATCACCGG
This sequence comes from Phenylobacterium sp. FG114, assembly GCF_057809855.1. Classification (NCBI taxonomy): domain Bacteria; kingdom Pseudomonadati; phylum Pseudomonadota; class Alphaproteobacteria; order Caulobacterales; family Caulobacteraceae; genus Phenylobacterium; species Phenylobacterium sp. FG114. The sequence continues at coordinate 205,622 of NZ_JBMDKU010000004.1, forward strand.
GCGGATCAGCCGCTCGGCCGCCACGACGGGCGCGCTCGTGACCTCGGGCCAGGCCGAGGCCCTGGCCACCATCACCCGGCTGGATCCGATGTACGTCGACATCCAGCAATCCAGCGCCGACATCGTGGCGCTCAAGCGCGAGCTGGCCAGCGGCGGGTCGGCCGCGCCGTCGTCGGCCAGCGTGCGGCTCACCCTCGAGGACGGCAGCGCCTATCCCTATCTGGGCCGCATCGAATTCGCCGAGGCGATCGTGGATCCCAGCACCGGAGCGGTGACCCTGCGCGCGCGCTTCCCCAATCCCGACGGCCTGCTGCTGCCCGGCATGTTCGTGCGGGCCAGGCTGTCCCAGGTCACGGTCCACAACGCCATCCTCGCGCCGCAGCAGGGCGTCTCCCGCGACCCGCGGGGCAACGCGACGGTGATGCTGGTCGGCAAGGGCCACACGGCCGAACTGCGGACGATCAAGGCCGATCTAACCATCGGCGACAAGTGGCTGGTCACGGCCGGCCTGGTGCCCGGCGACCAGGTGATCGTCGAGGGGCTCGATCGCCTGAGGCCCGGCGCCGCCATCCGGCCTGTCCTAGCCGGATCGCCCCCCTTGCCCGGACCCGGCGCCTCCGCGCGGGGCGGGCGGTGAGCCGATGATCTCGCGCATCTTCATCGACCGGCCGGTCTTCGCCTGGGTCATCGCCATCGCCATCATGCTGGCGGGGGTGGCCGGCATCGGCACGCTGTCCGTCGAGCAGTACCCGGACATCGCGCCGCCCTCGGTGAATATCCGGACCAGCTATCCCGGCGCCTCGGCCGAGGTGCTGGAGGCCAGTGTCACCCAGGTGATCGAGCAGCAGCTCACGGGCATCGACGGGCTGATCTACTTCTCGTCGAACTCGAACGCGGCGGGGCAGGTCAACGTGACCGTGACCTTCCAGAAGGGCACGAACCCCGACATCGCCCAGGTGCAGGTGCAGAACAAGGTGCAGCAGGCGCTGCCCCGGCTGCCCCAGGCCGTGCAGCAACAGGGTCTGGTGGTCACCAAGTCGAACGCCGACTTCCTGATGGTGGTCTCGATCTACGACGCCGCCGACCGCAGCACGAGCGCGGACGTTTCGGACTATCTGGTGTCGCACCTGCAGGAGCCGATCGGGCGGCTGGCGGGGGTGGGCGACGTGAACGTGTTCGGCTCGCAGTATGCCATGCGTATCTGGCTGGACCCATTCAAGCTGGCCAGTTTCAAGCTGATGCCGTCGGACGTGGTCTCGGCCATCGAGGCGCAGGACACCCAGGTCGCGGCCGGCCAGATCGGCGGCCAGCCATCGCCGGATTCGCAGATGCTGAACGCCACCGTCACGTCGCGCTCGCGACTGACCACGGTCGACCAGTTCAGGAACATCCTGGTGAAGTCGCAGCCCGACGGCTCGCGGGTGCTGCTGAGCGACGTGGCGCGCGTCGAACTGGGCAGCGAGAACTACTCCACGGTGAGCCGCCTGAACGGCCATCCCGGCGCCGGCATCGCCGTCCAGCTCGCGCCCGGCGCCGACGCGCTGAAGACCGCCAAGCTGGTGCGCCAGGAGGTGGAGCGGCAGGCCAGGAGCTTCCCGGCCGGCTACCAGTACGCCTATCCCAACGACAGCACGGCCTTCATCAAGGTTTCGGTGCGCGAGGTGGTGCTGACGCTGTTCGAGGCCATCGTGCTGGTGGTCATCGTGATGTTCGTCTTCCTGCAGCGCTGGCGGGCGACCCTGATCCCGGCGATCGCGGTGCCGGTCGTGCTTCTTGGGACGTTCGGCGTGCTGGCCGCGGCCGGTTTCAGCATCAATGTGCTCACGCTGTTTGGGATGGTCCTGTCCATCGGCCTGCTAGTCGACGACGCAATCGTGGTGGTCGAGAACGTCGAGCGCGTGATGGCCGAGGAACCGGGCCTGACCGCGCGCGAGGCGACGATCAAGTCCATGGGCCAGGTGCAGATGGCGCTGATCGCCATCGCCATGGTGCTGTCGGCGGTGTTCCTGCCGATGGCGTTCTTTGGCGGCTCGGTGGGCGTGATCTACCGCCAGTTCTCGGTCACCATCGTCTCGTCGATGGTGCTGTCGGTGATCGTGGCCCTGGTGCTGACGCCCGCGCTGACGGCGCGGCTGCTGCGGCCGCCCGGCGCCGAGCACGCCACCAGCCGGCTGGACCGCGCGCTGGAGCGGTTCGGCCAGCGCTTCAACGGTTGGTTCGACCGCACCGCCGATCGCTATCGGGAGGGCGTGGCCGCCGTGGTCCGCCGCACTCCGCTGGCGCTCGTCGCCTACGGCGGGCTCGTGCTGGTGCTCGCGGGGGCGTTCTTCATCCTGCCGACCAGCTTTCTGCCGTCGGAAGATCAGGGCCTGGCGCAGCTTCAGTTCACTCTGCCGCCCGGCGCCACCATGTCCCGCACCCTCGCGGCGGCGAAGGAGATCGAGCACTACTTCCTCACCCGCGAGAAGGCGAACGTGGGCGCCGTCTACACCGTGATCGGTCAGGGGCAGGCGGGCGCTGGCCAGAACGCGGGGCGAGGCTTCCTGTCGCTGCAGCCCTGGGACGACCGCCATGGGGCGGAGAACACCGCCCAGGCGATCACGCGGCGCGCCAGCAGGACGCTGGGCCGGATGCGCGACGTGCAGTTCTTCGCGCTCAACCCGCCGCCCGTGCGGGGGCTGGGCCAATCCAGCGGCTTCACCGCCGAACTGCTCAACACCGGCGGCCTGAGCCGCGCCGACTTCAAGGCGCGGGTGGACAGGTTCCTCGACATCGCCCGCGACGACCCGGTCCTGACCGGCGTGCGGCAGAACTCGCTGGAGGACAATCCGACCCTGCACGTCGACATGGACGAGGAGAAGATCGGAGCCCTGGGTCTCGCCCAACCGGCCGTGGACTCTACGCTCAGCACCGCTTGGGGCGGCGACTATGTGGACGACTTCGTGGACCGCGGCAGGGTGAAGCGGGTCTATGTCCAGGGCGACGCCCCGTACCGCAGCCGACCCGAAGATCTGGCGAGCTGGTTCGTGCGCTCGTCGAACGGCGAGATGGCCCCGTTCTCGTCCTTCGCCCAGCTGAGCTGGGCCCAGGCGCCGGCCAGCCTGCTGCGGTTCAATGGCACGCCATCCTACGAGATCCAGGGCGACGCAGCGCAGGGCAAGAGCACCGGCCAGGCGATGGCGCGGGTCACCGAGATCGTCTCGACCCTGCCCGGTGTGTCAGTCGACTGGAGCGGCTTGTCGTATCAGGAGCGGCTGTCGGGCGGCCAGGCGCCGTTGCTGTACGCCATCTCCCTGCTCGTGGTCTTTCTGTGCCTGGCGGCGCTGTACGAGAGCTGGTCGGTACCGTTCTCAGTGCTGCTGGTGATTCCGCTGGGCCTGGTGGGCGCGGCCGTGGCGGTGGCGGTGCGTGGCCTGTCGAACGACGTCTACTTCCAGGTCGGCCTGCTCACCACCATGGGACTGTCGGCCAAGAATGCGATCCTGATCGTGGAGTTCGCCGAGGCCGCCGAACGGCAGGGTCGGACGGCGCTCGAAGCGGCGCTGGAGGGTGCACGGCTGAGGTTGCGGCCGATCCTGATGACCAGCTTCGCCTTCATCTTCGGCGTGCTGCCGCTGGCCCTGGCGACGGGCGCGGGGGCCAAGAGCCGGATCGAGATCGGCACGGCGGTGATCGGCGGCATGCTGACCGCCACGGCGCTGGCGATCTTCTTCGTGCCGATGTTCTTCGTGCTGGTACGGCGGATCTTCCGCCGGCGCGAACACGCGAGCGAGGAGGCAGCGGCATGAAGCGCGCCCTGATCCTCTTCGCCGGGCTGGCGCTCACCGGCTGTACGCTGGAGCCGGCCTATGTGCGCCCGACGCTGGCCGCGCCCCAGACCTGGCCGGTGGGCGCGGCCTATCCGGCGGTCACACCGCGCAGCGGGCCTTCGCTCACCTACGCCGAGGTGTTCCGCGACGCGCGGCTCAAGGCGCTGCTCGACCGGGCGCTGACCCAGAACCAGGACCTGGCGGCGGCGCTGGCCAACGTGGAGATCGCCCGCGCGCAGTACCGCGTGCAGCGAGCGGACCAGCTGCCGCAACTGAACGCCACGGCGCAGGCCACAGAGAGCCGCGAGCGGGGCGACACCACGCGCGACCATACCGTCGCCGTGGCGCTGCCGGCCTTCGAACTGGACCTGTTCGGCCGCCTGCGCAGCCTGAGCCAAGCGGCGCAGGAGCAGTATCTGGCCAGCGAGTCCGGCGCGCGGGCCGCGCGGCTGACGCTGATCGGCGACGTGGCCGACGCCTGGCTGACCCTGGCGTCGGATCGCAGCCTCCTCGCCATTGCCCAGGAGACGCAGGCCAGCGCCCAGAAGACGGTCGACCTGACCCAGGCCAGGCTCACCGGCGGCGTGGCCCCGCGCAGCGACCTCAACCAAGCCCAGACGGTGCTGGAACAGGCGCGCTCGGACGTGGCGCAGTTCACGACGAACGTGGCTCAGGATCGCAACGCGCTGGAGCTGCTGGTGGGCGGCCCGGTCGCCGACGCCGAGCTTCCGGCCACGATCGAGGATCTGGGCGGGGCCTTGGCGGAGGTTCCGGCCGGGCTGGATTCCGCCATTCTGCTCGGACGACCCGACGTGGACGAGGCCGAGCATCGCCTGAAGGCTTCCAACGCAGAGATCGGCGCGGCGCGGGCGGCCTTCTTCCCCAGCATCAGCCTGACCGGCCTGGCGGGGGCAGCGAGCCCGGCGCTGGGCGCCCTGTTCTCGGGAGGGACCTTCACCTGGCAGGGACAGGCGGCGGCCTCGCTGCCGCTGTTCGCCGGCGGCGCGCTGCGGGGCGGCCTGGACCAGGCCAAGGGCGAACGCGACCTGGCGGTGGCGCAGTATCAAAAGGCGATCCAGTCGGCTTTCCGCGACGTGGCCGACGCCCTGGCCCGCCGGGGCACGATCCAGGCGCAGCTTTCGGCGCAAACCGCGCTCGAGGCCGCGGCGCAGCAGAGCTACGACCTGGCCGTCGCGCGCTATCGCGAGGGTGCGGCCCCCTACCTCAACGCCCTGGACGCCCAGCGTACGCTGTACTCGGCGCGGCGCACCCTGGCGCAGACCCGCCTGGACGAGGCGCAGAACCTGGTGGCGCTGTATGAGAGCCTGGGCGGCTAGGTCCGCTTGCGGACCTGGGCGTCGAGGCTCCACGGACCGGGGCCGGCGAAGATCAGGTACAGGAAGATGAAGCAGAACAGGATCGCCGCCTCGCCGCCGTTCAGCGCCGGCCAGAAGCCCTGGCTGCCGTGGGCCATGAAGTAGGCCACCGCCATCTGGCCCGAGCAGACGAACGCCGCGGCCCGTGTGAAGAGGCCGAGGGCGATCAACCCGCCGCCCACCACTTCCAGCCACGCCGCCGCCAGCAGGAGCGGGGGCAGCGGATCGGGCGCCCCGGGCTGCGGGGCAGGGAAGTGGATCAGCTTCATCAGGCCGTGCTCCATGAAGAGCAGGGCGGCGATGATCCGCAGCAGGCTGAGCACACGCGGCGCCCAGACGGCGAGGTTCGGCATGGCTTGTTCCTCTTCTCTAGGCCGCGCGCTGCATCTCCGCGTCGACGATGCGCTGGAGCGCGACGTAGTCGGTCTTGCCAGTTCCCAGGACCGGGATCTCGGGCACGCGGATGATCTTGCGTGGCACGGCGAGTTCGGGCGCACCGATCTGCTGGGCATGGGCGATGAGCGGGCCCGGATCGGCGTCGCGCCGGTCGGTGACCAGGATCAGCCGTTCGCCCTTCTTGGGATCGGGCAGGGCGACCACGGCGTGGCGGCAGTCCGGCCAGACGGCGGCGGCGAGGTCCTCGGCGGCGGTCAGCGAGACCATCTCGCCACCCACCTTGGCGAAGCGCTTCACGCGACCCAGGATCTTGATCCAGTCGTCGTCCGAGAGCGAGACCACGTCGCCGGTATCGTGCCAGCCGCCCTCGGGCGGGTCGATGCCGCCGTCGGCGCGCAGGTAGCCGGACATCACGTTCGGCCCACGGACCAGCAGCTTGCCGCCCCCCGGAATGCCCGGCACGGGCTCCAGCCGCGTCTCGATCCCCGGCAGGAGGCCGCCCACGGTGCCGCGGCGGTTGTCGCCGGGCTTGTTCACCGCGATCACGGGCGAGCATTCGGTCGCGCCATACCCCTCGAGCAGCGGGATCGGACCGAATTTCTCGGTGATCAGGTTGTGGGTCTCCTCGCGCACCTTCTCCGCCCCGCACACCACGAAGGTGAGGCCGCTGAGTTCGCCGGGCGCGGCCGAGCGCGCGTACTGGTTGATGAAGGTGTCGGTGGCGAACAGCACGTTGGCCTTGGTGTCCTTCACCAGCGGCGGGATCTGCTTGATATGCAGCGGAGAGGGGTATTGCACCGTCTTCAGGCCGGTGAGCAGCGGCAGCAGCGTGCCGCCCGTCAGGCCGAACACGTGGAAGATCGGCAGCGGGTTGAAGAAGACCCAGTTGGTGTCGAGCGGAATGTGCTGGTTGATCTGGCGGCAGTTGGCCACCAGGTTGGCATGGCTCAGAACGACCCCGCGCGGCGCGCCGAAGCTGCCCGAGGTGAAGAGGATGACCCCCGGCTCCGACGGAGCGACCGGCGTGCGGAATTGCCCGGGCAGGGCGCCGGCCGCGGCGGCGAACAGCTTGTCGGACAGCCCGACGGTCTTCCGGACCTCCTCGAGGTAGACGACGTTCGCCTTGCTCTCCAGCGCGTCGATGAGGTCGTGCAGCTTGCCCTGTTCGACGAAGCGGTGGGACGTCAGCACGGTCCGCACGCCCGCCAGGTCGCAGGCGGCCTTCAGGTTCCGGATTCCCGCCGTGAAGTTCAGCATCGTGGGGACGCGGCCGAAGGCGTGCAGGGCGAAGAACGTGACCACGCCGCCCACGCTCGACGGCAACATCACCCCGACTCGCTCGCCCTTCTTGGTGAAGGCGCTGATCTTCCGGCCGAGGGCGAACGCGCCGCGGATCAGGTCGGTATAGGTGAGTGGGTTCCGCTCCTGATCCTCGAGGATCGGCTTCTTCGGCCCGTGTTTCCGCGACGCCGCGATCAGCGCATCGAAAATTGAAGACTGCGCCTGGGCGCTGTCGAACGCACGCAAGAGCGGCGCCTCCCGTATTATCGTTGAGGGAACCTATCGCCCGGACGCCGCGGTGAAAAGATCGGTAACGAGGCGTGAGGTCGGCGCGTCGGTCAGCACGCTTCGCTGTAGCCGAGCCAACACGCGCGCTGGCGCAGGCTGACAGCCCGCGTCTCATCTTTGGCCACTGCCCAACCTGCGCTGTAAAATTCACCTAGAAGCAAGCATGCGGCGCCGTCGCCGCCCGCGCACCCGCGCTCATAGAGCCTTGCCGCCATCGCTGGGTCGACCGTCACGCCTTCTCCGTTTTGGAAAACCATGCCCAGGCTTCGGCAGGCGACCGGAAGGCCTCCGCTGCACGCGCGATCATAGAGCCTCATAGCCTCGGCAAGGTCCTGCGGCACGCCGGCGCCGAGCTGACGCATGAAGCCAAGGTCGTAGCAGGCTTCCAGGCGGCCACCGACGCAACTCTTGAGATATAATTCCGCGGCGCGGGCCTTGTCCGGCGGCGCGCCGCTCCCTCGGTCGAGCATCTTAGCCAGCCCAAAGCAACCCAGGGCCGAGCCTTGGCGGCACGCGAGGTCATATAGGTTGGCGGCGCGGTCGAGATCGACCTCGATGCTCCAACCCTCAAGATGGGCGGTCCCCAAGTTCACGCAGGCATCCATCTCGCCAAGGTCGCACCCTTTGCCATAGAGCTCCACGGCGCGGGCCACATCGATAGCCCCAGCTCTTCCGTCCCGATGCATGTTGCCGAGGTTGAGGCAGCCGAGGCCCGAGCGGAGTGTGCAGGCGCGTTCGTGAAGGCCGAACGCGCGGCGCATATCGAGATCGACACCATCGCCCCTGCTCAGCATTACGCCGAGGTTTGTGCACGCGGTGGCCTCGGAAGCTGCGCAAGCGCTCTGATAGATTGAAGCAGCGCGCGCCTTGTCCTGCGCAACGCCGTGCCCGCTCTGCATGAGGTACCCGAACCCGGTGCACGCCTCCGCAACACTTCGGCGACAGGCTCCTTCAAGCACTGTAGCCATCCGTGAGACGTCTTCTGGCTGGCGTGATGCGTCGGCCGCGAGGAACGAAAGCCGCCCGCAAGCCGCTCGGGATCCTCTGGAACAAGCGGCTTCCGTTTCGTCAACATCGGCCTTTGTGGACCGCGGCGGCTCCGCGGCAGACGCGGCGAGTTGACCCCCAACGAAAATTGCCGCCGCCACCAAGAAGAACGCGACGGCCAAGGCCCTTTTGACTGCAATCACGCGCCACCCCTTGCCCGTGGGCTCACTCTCCGGTTGCCGGGACAAGGCTGTCAACCAAGCAGCATGCGTTGCCGGCTTGATCCTCAGGGCCAGAACGACGATTTAGGGGTCATGGCCGTGGTCATCGACACCCTGAACCAGCGCCGTCCGCGGCATCCCGAAAAGCAGGCGAACCCGGACACGCCGATCCTGCGCAAACCCGAGTGGCTGCGCGTGCGCGCGCCCGGCTCGGCCGGCTACAACGCCACCAAGGACATCGTGAAGGGCCATGGCCTGGTCACGGTGTGCGAGGAGGCCGCCTGTCCGAACATCGGCGAGTGCTGGTCGAAGAGCCACGCGACCATGATGATCATGGGCGAGATCTGCACGCGGGCCTGCTCGTTCTGCAACGTCGCCACCGGCAAGCCCAACGCGCTGGACCCCACCGAGCCCGCGCGCGTCGCCGACGCCGTGGCGAAGATGGGCCTGAAGCACGTGGTCATCACCTCGGTGGATCGCGACGACCTGGCGGACGGCGGCGCGGCGCACTTCGCGGCCGTGGTGCTGGCGATCCGCGCCGCCTCGCCGGGCACGACGGTGGAAATCCTGACGCCGGACTTCCTGAGGAAGCCGCTGTCGGCGGTGCACGAGGTCATCGACAGCCGGCCCGACGTGTTCAACCACAACCTGGAGACCGTGCCGCGGCTCTACCTCTCGATCCGTCCCGGCGCCCGCTACTACAATTCGCTGCGCCTGCTGGAACGGGTGAAGGAGCGCGATCCGGCGCAGTTCACCAAGTCCGGCATCATGGTCGGGCTGGGCGAGGCGAAGGAGGAGGTCATGCAGGTGATGGACGACATGCGCTCGGCCGGCGTCGACTTCATCACCATCGGCCAGTACCTGCAGCCCACCCGCAAGCACGCGCCCATCGACCGCTTTGTCCATCCGGATGAGTTCAAGGCCTATGAGGAGATCGCCAGGGCCAAGGGCTTCCTGGTGGTCTCGTCCAGCCCGCTGACTCGCTCGTCGCACCACGCCGACGAGGACTTCGCCCGGCTGCAGGCGGCGCGGCGGGCCAAGGAAGCGGCGGCCTAGTCGCGCCTTGCACCACCACGTCTCACGGGTGCTGCCCTACACGCCGGACCAGCTGTTCACGCTGGTGGGCGACGTGGCGCGCTATCCCGAGTTCGTGCCGTGGATCACCTCCATGCGCACCTGGAACGCCCGCGACCTGGGCGAGGGCGCCGACAGCCTGGACGCCGAGGCCGGGGTCGGCTTTTCGTTCCTTAAGGAACGGTTCGCGACCCGCGTGCGGCGCGACGCCAACCAGCAGCAGATCGACGTGAGCCTGCTGTCCGGGCCCTTCCGAAAGCTCGCGAACACCTGGCGCTTCCTACCGGACGAGGCCGGAACGCGGATCGAGTTCGACATCGACTTCCAGTTCAAATCCCGATTGCTGGAAGGCCTGCTGGCCGCGAACTTCCACCATGCCGTCGAGAAGCTGATGGGCTGCTTCGAGGAACGGGCGAAGGTGCTCTACGGGGCGGGCTGAGGCGGGGCCAGCCTTCGGGTCAGGGCCATGAGCGCGAAGCCGATCAGCAGCACGCCCGCCAATGACGGGAGCTCCTTGGTCGCGCCGATCAACAGCACGCCGGCGAACAGGGCCGCGGTGGCCAGGGCGACCACGCCACGGGCCGGCAGGTTGAACATGGCCGGCGGCGCGTCCGGGCGCCGGGACAACCGCCAGAGCGCGATGCAGCACAGGATGTAGCCCAGCAGTCGCGTGGCGGTCGCGAAGGTGAGGGCGCTGATCAGGTCGCTCGCGATGGCGAAGCCGAAGGCGAGGCTGCTGGAAACCAGGATCGCCACGTAAGGCGTTCGCCAGGTGGCGTGCACCCGGCCCAGCGACGCGGGAAGCTGCCCGTGCTCGGCCAGCGACATCAGCATCCGCGGCATCGAGATGGTGATCACCAGGATCGTGCCGACGATCACCGCGATCGCGCCCGCCGAAACCAGCACGGCGCCCGTCTGCCCGTAGAGCTGCCGGCCGGCCTCGGCGAGGGGTCGGTCGGTAGCGGCCGGTTCCGCCAGCACGCCCACGCACACCAGCATCACCGCGGCATAGGCGAAGGTCACGATGACGGCGCTGCCCAGCAGCGCCAGCGGCACATCGTGCTGCGGATCGCGCGCCTCCCCGGCCACCACGGCGCCGCGCTCGAACCCGGAATAGGCGAACAGGTAGACCAGGATCGCCTGGGCGAAGGTGGCGAGGTCGGGCGGAGGATGCGCGATCGCCAGCCGCTCGGGCTGCACGAAGGCGACGCCGGCGGCGAGGAAGGCCACGACGAAGGTCACCTTGATGACGATCAGCAGGTTGCTGGCGCCGGCGGACTGCCGGATCCCCGCGAGCACGATGGAGGTCAGCACGATCCCCAGGACCACCAGGACCGAGATCCGTCCCCAGCCCGCCTCCAGCGCCGGAAAGAAGCCGCCCAGGTAGGTGACCAGCAGGTTTGCGAGCGTGGCGACCGAGAGCCCCTGGCTCAGCCACAGCAACCATCCGACGGCGAAGGCGAGGGACGGCGGCAGCGCGGCGCGGGCATAGAGATAGGCTCCGCCCGTTCCCGAGAAGCGGCTCCCCAGGTCGGCGAAGCAGAGCACCAGCGGGATCAGGATGATCGCCGCGGCCGCCAGCACCAGGAAGCTCCAGTCCCCGGCCAAGGCGTAGACCTTGGCGGGCGCCGCCAGCATCCCGGCGCCGATCATGGCGTTTAGCAAGATGCCGACGAGGTCCCGTCGCCGCAGGACCCGCATGAGCTGGGAGGGGGCGACGGTCATTCGGTCAGGGGTCAGGCCAGCCGGTCGCGCATCATCTGGAGCGCGGCCTGGACCGCGGCGAGCTGCACGCCCTCGCGGGTGTCTTCTTCGAACAGATAGTCCTCGTGGATGATCCGCTGGTTAGAGCGGGCGGTGGCGATGTGGACCGTGCCGACGGGCTTCATCGGGGTGCCGCCGCCAGGGCCGGCGACGCCGGTGATCGCCACGGCGAGGTGGGCGTTGGAGTTCTCCAGCGCCCCTTCGGCCATCATGCGCGCCACCGGCTCGGAGACCGCCCCCAGGTCGGCGATCAGGTCGCCGGGCACGCCCAGCAGCTCCTGCTTGGCGCGGTTGGAATAGGTGACGAACCCGCGCTCGAAGACATCGGAGGAACCGGCAATGGAGCAGATGGCGCCGGCCACGAGCCCGCCGGTGCAGCTCTCGGCGGTGACGATGCGCAGGGACCGTTCCCGCGCCTCGTCGATCAAGAGGCGCGCCAGGGTGACGATCTCCAGGTTGAACATCGGCTTGAAGGTCCCTCTACTGCCGCGCGAACTGAGCACCGCACGTCCCTGTCGATCAAGGCGATTCGAGACTTCATGACCACGCTGGATGTCCAGGCGCCGTCCCGCGGCGCGCCGCCGGCGCTGTTCGCGCTCACCGTCTTCACGAGCGCGGCCCTGGTGTTCCTGGTGCAGCCGATGGTCGCCAAGCTGGTCCTGCCGCTGCTGGGTGGCAGCCCGTCGGTGTGGAACACCTCCATGGCGTTCTTCCAGCTGGCGCTCCTGGCCGGCTACTTCTACGCCCATCTGCTCCAGCGGATTCCATCCGTGCGCGGCCAGGCCATCACCCACGTCGCGGCGCTGGTCGTCGCCGCCGTCGCCCTGCCGCTGCGCGTGAACGGGCTGGCGGGGCCGCCGTCGTCGGAGCATCCGAACCTTTGGCTGCTGGCCGTGCTGGGCCTCTCGATCGGCGCGCCGTTCGCGATCCTGTCCGCCACCGCGCCGCTGGTGCAGGCCTGGCACGCCAGAACCGTCGGCGCCGCCGAAGGCAAGGAACCCTACGTCCTCTATGCCGCCAGCAATTTCGGCAGCCTGATCGCCCTGTTGGCCTATCCCATCGTCGTCGAGCCGCTGTCGTCGCTGGCGGGCCAACGCTACGGCTGGAGCGCAGGCTATGCCCTGTTCGTACTGGTGATCGGGACGCTGGCGGTCGCCGTGTCTCGATCGAGCGCCGTCGCCGCCGAGCGCGTCGAGACAACCGCGCCTGCGCCGAGCTGGCGTGAGCGCGCCGCCTGGGTGGCGCTGGCCGCGATTCCCTCCAGCCTGATGCTCGGGGTCACGACCCACATCACGACCGACGTGGCCTCGGCGCCGTTCCTCTGGGTCGTGCCGCTGGCGCTCTACCTGGTCACGTTCATCATCGCCTTCCAGGAGAAGCCGGCGATCTCGCCCGGGCTCACCCTGACCCTGCAGGCGGCGGCCGTGGCGGCCTGCGTCGCACTGCTGCCGTTCAAGTCGACGATCTTCGCCCTGCAGCTCTTCGTCCACCTCGCCGCGTTCTTCCTGACGGCGCTGATGTGCCACCAGCGGCTGGTTGCGCGCCGGCCGGACCCGGCCCACCTGACCGAGTTCTATCTCTGCCTGTCGCTCGGCGGCGTGGTGGGGGGCGGGTTCAACGCCTTCGTGGCTCCGGTGATCTTCAACGACGTCTGGGAGTATCCCATCGTCCTGGCGCTCTCATGCCTGGCGCGGCCCTGGGGGAACCTGAACCGGATTCCAGCCTGGAGCTGGGTGATGCTCGTGGTCGGCGTGGCGGCGGCGGTGGCGACGCCGATCTCCGTCACCTTCGCGTCCCGTCATCTCACCACGGAATCCGTCGTCGGCGCCTTCGACCAGTCGGAACTGTTCGACATGGGCATGAAGACGCTGCTGGTCCTGGCGGTGATCGCCGCCTTCATGGTGCGCCGGCACGCATTGCTGTTCTTCGCGGTGCTGTCGATCCTGTCCTACGCCGCCGAGACCACGGCCGACCGGACCGACACCCGGGCGAGCTGGCGCAGCTTCTTCGGCGTGCTGAAGCGGTCCGAGACCTATGTGCCCAGCATCGGCCACGTGAAGATGCTGGCCCACGGCACCACGCTGCATGGCGCCCAGGCGCAGGACCCACGCTACCGCTGCCGGCCGATGGTCTACTACACGCCGAACACGCCGATCGGGCAGGTGTTCACGGCCAAGCAGGCCCTGGCGCCGGCGCTGCGGATCGGCGCGGTCGGGCTGGGGACCGGCTCGGTGGCGGCCTATGTGCGCCCGGGCGACCACCTGACGTTCTTCGAGATCGACCCGCTGGTCGTGAAGGTCTCGAGCGATCCCCAAAACTTCACCTACACGACCGAATGCGCGAAGCGCCCGGTGGACTATGTGATCGGCGACGCGCGGCTGACCCTGGCGCACCAGCCGGCGGACAGCTTCGACATCCTGTTGATCGACGCCTTCTCGTCGGACGCGGTGCCGGCGCACCTGCTGACGGTGGAAGCGGTGCGCGGCTACCTGACCAAGCTGAAGCCGGACGGGGTCCTCGTCCTGCATCTCTCGAACCGGAACCTGGACCTGATGCACCCCGCCCAGGCCGTGGCCCGCGCGGCGGGCGGCTGGGCGCTGGCGCAGAACTACCAGGCCCCGGAGAAGGACCCGGAAGGCACCTGGGAGTCTTCCGAAGACGCGGTGATCGTGGCCCGGAACAAGGCTGCGCTCGACGCCTTCATGGCGAGCGGCAAGTGGCGCTGGGGCGACCCGTTCAAGGCCCGGCCCTGGACCGACGACTACACGAACCTCGCGGGCTCCCTGTACGCCAATCTCAAGGCCCGGTGGACCTGGCTGCCGTGAGACTTGGCTAGAACGGGGTCTCTACCGCGACGACCGCCTGGGCCATCAGGCCCTCTTCGCGGCCCGTGAAGCCCATGCCCTCGGTCGTGGTGGCCTTCACGCTCACGCGGTCGATCGGCAGTCCCAGCAGTTCGGCGATGCGGGCGCGCATGGCGTCGCGGTGCGGCCGGATCTTCGGCCGCTCGCAGATCAGGGTCAGGTCGGCGTTCAGAATGCGGCCACCCTTGGCGGCGACCCGGCTCACGGCGTGCAGCAAGAAGCGGTCGGACGACGCGCCCTTCCACTGCGGGTCCGACGGTGGGAAGTGTTCGCCGATGTCGCCGTCGGCGATCGCGCCCAACACCGCATCCGTCAGGGCATGCAGGGCGCAGTCGGCGTCGGAGTGGCCCACCAGGCCCAGATCGTGCTGGATGCGGATGCCGCCCAGCCAGACCACGTCGCCCGGCCCGAAGCGGTGCGCATCGATGCCCTGGCCCATCCGGACGATCCGGCGGCTCGACGCGAGCTGCTCGGCCAGCAAGAAGTCCTCCGGCCAGGTGAGCTTCATCAGCATCGGGTCGCCGGGCGCCATGGCGACGTGTCCGCCGGCGCGCTCCATCACCGAGGCGTCGTCCGTGGGCTCCTCGCCGGCGGGCCAGCGGCGGTAGGCGGCCTTCAGCTTGCCGAAGCGGAACGCCTGCGGGGTCTGGGCCCGCCAGAGGCCGTCGCGGGAGACCGTCTCGTCCACCAGGCCTTCGCCGCGCTTCAACGTATCTGGGACGGGCAGGGTGGGGATGGCGCCGTCCGCGAGATCGAGCGCCGCCAGCAGGCGGTCGACGTGGCTCTTGGCGACGAAGGGCCGGGCGGCGTCGTGGATCAGCACCGGTTGGCCGGCCTTGGCCGTGATGGCCGCGAGGCCGGCCTGCACCGACTCGGCGCGGGTCTTGCCGCCGGTGACCGCTCTCCAGCCCTCGAGGCCGACCAGCGCCTCGTCGGCCTGCGTCAGCCTGTCGCGGGCGACCACGACCACGACTTCGCGCGCCCCGGCGGCCAGTAAACCCTCCACGGACCAGCGCACGATGGGCCGCCCGCCCAAGGCGCGCCACGCCTTCGGTTCGCCGGGCCCGGCCCGCAGCCCTTCGCCGGCCGCTACGATCACTGCGGAGAAACTCATGGCGGCGGTTCATACGGAACTGTGGCGTCGCATTCCAGCATTCGCGCTTTACGACACCGGTTACATCTGCCTAGAAATGTAGCGAACGGGGTGACTACAAATTGAGCAATGAGCTCGACATCGGGGGCGTGAAGGTCGCGGGGCGGGTTTGGATCGCGCCGATGACCGGGATTTCGGACCTGCCGTTCCGGCGCGCGGCCAGCCGCCTCGGCGCGTCCTACGTGGCGACGGAGATGGTCGCCTGCGCCGAATTCTCCCGGGGTCGTCCCGATGTGGTGCGCCGCGCCGCCGTGGGCGAAGGCCTGCCTCTGATGGTGGTGCAGCTCGTCGGCCGCGACCCGAAGCACATCGCCGAGGGCGCCCGTCTGGCGGCGCAGGCCGGAGCCGAGATCATCGACCTGAATTTCGGATGCCCCGCCAAGGAGGTGACCGGAGGCCACGGTGGCTCGGCGCTGATGCGTGAACCTGCCCTGGCGGCCGAGCTGATGGCCGCTGCGGTCGGGGCGGTGGACGTGCCGGTCACTGTCAAGATGCGCCTGGGATGGGACGACGGCAGCCGGAACGCGCCGGACCTGGCCCTCGCCGCCGAGAAGATCGGGGTGAGGGCGGTGACCGTCCACGGCCGCACCCGCTGCCAATTCTACAAGGGCCAGGCCGACTGGGCGGCCATCCGTCCGGTGAAGGACGCCGTATCCATCCCGGTGATCGCCAACGGCGATATCGTGGACGGCGCCAGCGCCCGCGCCGCGCTGGACGCCAGCGGCGCCGATGCGGTGATGGTGGGGCGGGGCGTCTACGGCAAGCCGTGGATCGCCGCCCAGCTCGAAGCGGAGTTGGACGGCCGCACGTTCGACGAGCCGGGCGCGGAAGAACGCCTCGCGATCGCCATCGCGCACCTGCGCGAGAGCCTGGATTTCTACGGCGAACGCCTGGGTCTGCGGATCTTCCGCAAGCACCTGGCCGCCTACATCGAAAACGCCCCCTGGCCCGCCGACGCGCGGGCCCGGAGAGAAGCGCGCGCGGCCCTGTGCCGTCTGGAGGACGCCCGATCGGTCGAACGGGGGCTGACCGCCCTCTGGGGCCCTCCAGACCACAGGCTGGCTGCATGACCGGAAAGATCAGGCTTCACGAAAAGGGCGTCGACATGGACGCCCTGAAGGCCGCGGCCTTCGAACTCAGTCCCGACCCGTCGCTGGTCGTCGACGCCGAGGGGGCGCTGGTGGCCGTGAACGAGGCCGCCGAGGCCCTGTTTGGCCAGGGGCTGGGGCTGCTGGCGCGCGGACGCTTCAGCGCCGCCCTGCCGCCGGGGTCGGCGCTGGTCTCCCTGCTGAACCGCGCGCTGGAAGAGGACGCCCGGGTCCGGGAGCGCGGCGTGCAGATCAGCCTGTTCGGCCTTCCGCCGTTCGAGGCCGACGGCGCCGCCGCGCCGCTGGGGGACGGCTCGGTCCTGCTGACGCTGACCGTCAAGAACGGCCTCGGCAACGAACGCGCGGCGCACGAGGCCGCGGGCCTTCGCTCTCTGGTCGGCCTGGGGCGCATGCTGGCGCACGAGATCAAGAACCCGCTGGCGGGCATCCGCGGCGCGGCGCAGCTCCTGAAAAGCGGCGCAAAGGCCGAGGACGCCCCGCTGGCCCAGCTGATCGTCGATGAGACCGACCGGGTTCGCCGGCTGGTCGATCGCATGGAGGCGTTTTCGGACGACGCCCTGCCCAGCCTGACGCCGATCAACATCCACCAGATCCTGGACCGCGTCCGCGCGCTGGCCGCCAACGGGGTGGCCGACGGGCTGGGCCTGAAGGAAAGCTACGACCCCTCGCTGCCGCCCGTGCTGGGTGACGAGGACCAGCTCATCCAGGTGTTCCTGAACCTGGTGAAGAACGCGGCCGAGGCGGCGCACGCCCGGGGCGACGGCCGCGGCGAGGTGTCGATCCACACCGCCTATCGCCACGGCGTGAAGGTCCGTTCCGCCAAGGGCCAGGCCCTGCGCGGCGCCCCGCTCGAAGTGCGGGTGATCGACAACGGGCCGGGCATACCCGAGCACATCCGCGAAAGCCTGTTCCAGCCCTTCGTGACCTCGAAGACCAACGGCGCAGGCCTCGGCCTGGCGCTGGTCGCGAAGCTGGTCGCCGCCCATGGCGGACTCATCGATTTCGAATCCGAACCGGGCCGCACCGTATTCCGGGTGCTGCTGCCGATCGCCTCCTACGAGGACGCACACTGATGAACGCCGCCTCGAAGAAGATCCTCATCGCCGACGACGACAGCTCGATCCGGCTGGTTCTCTCACAAGCCTTCACGCGCCTGGGCTACCAGGTGCGGGCCACCGGCAACGCGACGACGTTGCTGAAGTGGGTGACCGACGGCGAGGGCGACCTCGTGGTCACCGATGTGGTCATGCCGGACGAGAACGTCTTCGACGTCCTGCCGCGGATCAAGAAGCAGCGGCCGAAGTTGCCGGTGATCGTGATGAGCGCGCAGAACAACCTGATCACCGCCGTCAACGCGGCCGAGGTCGGCGCGTTCGAATATGTGCCCAAGCCCTTCGACCTGGACGACATGACCTCCGCCGCGCGCCGGGCCCTGTCACGGTCGGCCGACGCCGAGGCGTCAAAGGCCCAGGCCCGGGCGGTGCGCGACGACCGCCTGCCGTTGATCGGCCGCTCGGCCCCGATGCAGGACGTCTACCGGACCATCGCGCGGCTGGTCGGCGCCGATCTCACGGTGCTGATCACCGGCGAGAGCGGGACCGGCAAGGAACTGGTCGCCCGGGCGCTGCATGACATGGGTCGCCGGCGCGACGGCAAGTTCGTGGTCATCAACCTGGCGGCCACGCCGCGCGAGCGGGTGGAGAGCGAACTCTTCGGCAAGGAAGAGGGCGACTTCGGCAAGCTGTTCGACGCCGACGGGGGCACGCTGTTCCTCGACGAGATCGGCGACATGCCGCTGGACGCCCAGACCCGCCTGCTGCGGGTGATCGATGGTTCGGAGCCGGCGGTGAACCCCAAGACCGGTCGCCGGCCGAACGTGCGCATCATCGCCGCCACGAACCGCGATCTCCGCGCCCTGATCCAGCAGGGGCTGTTCCGCGAGGACCTGTTCTTCCGCCTGAACGTGGCTCCGCTGCGGATCCCGCCGCTGCGCGACCGTTCGGAAGACATCCCGGACCTGGCGCGCGCCTTCCTGCTGCGGGCGAACCGCGAGGGGCTGCCGGCCAAGACCATCGACGCCAACGCCCTGGAACGCCTGAAGCGCCACGCTTGGCCGGGCAATGTCCGCGAGCTGGAGAACCTCGTGCGGCGCGTCTGCGCGCTGTACGGCGAGGATCTGATCTCGGCGCGGATCATCGAAAAGGAGCTGGCCGACCAGCAGCCGACGGTCCAGGGCCAGGAGGGCCCGGCCACCCTGTCGCAACTCGTCGAGCAGAAGCTGGCAGGCTACTTCGCCGACCAGCCCGACGGCATCCCGCCCGCCGGCCTTTACGACCGGGTCCTAGAGGAGGTGGAGCGGCCGCTGATCCAGCTCACGCTGGCCGCTACGCGGGGGAATCAGGTGCGGGCCGCCGAGATCCTGGGGCTCAACCGCAACACGCTGCGCAAGAAGATCCACGATCTCGGCGTGGAGATGGCCAGGGGCCGGCGGTAGCCGACGCCTTATTCCACAAGGGAACGGTCGCCTGCGGCGATAGGGCAGAAGCCTTGCCGTGCAGCGGCGCAACATAGCTGTTGATTTCGGAGCACAGCCCCCTAGGCTCCGGCTCCAATGGCGCTGCTCACGCATCCGGCGTTCCGCCATCCGGTCCTGGGCCGGATCCGCAACGCGCTCCAGTCCCGCATCGTGCTGGGTGTCGGCTACGGCGTCGCCGCGGGCCTGACCGGCCTCGCCATCCTGTTGGCCGCCTCACCGCCCGAAAAGGGGCCCCTGGGGCCGGCCAGCCAACTGATCCTGACGGTGCTCGGGTTCAACCTGGTGCTGATCCTCGGGTTGATCCTGGCCGTATCGCTGCGCTTGCTGGACCTGCTGAAGGCCCGCTCGCACGACGCCGGGGCGCGCCTCCACGTCCGCTTCGTGCGCCTGTTCGCCCTGGCCGCCCTGGTGCCGGCCCTTGTGGTCTTCGTGTTCTCGGGCGTCCTGGTGAGCCAAGGCGTCGACAAGTGGTTCAGCGAACGCGTCCAGACGGTCGTCGAAAACTCCGCCACCGTCTTCCGCTCCTACATGGAGGAGCAGTCGCGGGACGCCGCCGATCGGGTCGTCGTGATGGCCCGCGACGTCAACCGCGAGGCCCCCAACCTGCAGGCCAAGGCCGGCGGCTTCGACAGCGCGCTATCGGCGCTGGCGGCGTATCACTCGTTTCCGGCGATCTACCTGGTGGACCGCACGGGCCGGGTGATGGCGCGCACCGAGGGTGCGACCGCGCCGGCCTACGAGCCTCTGCCCGCCTCGGCCTACGCCGCGGCCAACGACGGCGAGATCTATGTGCGCGCCGGCGACGTGATCCGGGCGCTCTACCGGCTCCCCGACTACGAGAACGTCTATCTCTACGCCGTCAGGCCGCTGGAGAAGGGGATCGTCACCAACCTGCGCGAAGCCGAGAGTTCGCTGATCTCGTACCGCGAGGTGCGCGAGAGCCGCGCCAAGATCCAGACGATCTTCGCGCTGAGCTATGTGGAGACGGCGCTCCTGGTGCTCGTGGGCGCCGTGTGGCTGGGACTGGCCGCGGCCAACGCCATTTCGGCGCCTGTGGCGCGGCTGGTGCAGGCGGCGGGCCGCGTGGCGAGCGGCGACCTCAGCGCCCGGGTGGACGCCGACAGCGATCCCGACGAGATCGCCGTCTTGTCCCGCGCCTTCAACAGTATGACGCACGATCTTCAGGCCCAGCAGGAGGCCCTGCGCCGCGCCGGCGAGGAGGCCGAGGAGCGGCGGCAGTTCATCGAGACGGTGCTGGCCGAGGTGAGCGCCGGCGTGATCGGCCTGGCGCCGGACGGGCGGATCTCGGTGGCGAACCCCCAGGCGGCCACCCTGCTGGCGCTGCCGGGCGACCACGGCCGGGGGCGCAAGCTCTCGCAGGTGGTTCCGGAGTTCGCGGAACTCGCGGCCGCAGGCCGGAGCGGCGAGGCCGAGGAAGAGATCGACGTCGTGCGCGGGCGCGACAGCCGCCGCCTGCGGGTGCGCGCCAGCCAGAGCGAAGGGGGCGTCGTGCTGACCTTCGACGATGTGACCCGTCTGGTGGCCGCCCAGCGCAACGCCGCCTGGCGCGACGTCGCCCGGCGCATCGCCCACGAGATCAAGAACCCTCTCACCCCCATCCAGCTCTCGGCCGAGCGCCTGCGCCGCAAGTACCGCAAGGATATCGCACCGGCGGAGCTGGAGACCTTCGATCGCTGCACCGACACCATCGTGCGGCAGGTGGGCGACATCGGGCGCATGGTCGACGAATTCTCGGCCTTCGCCAGGATGCCGGCGCCGAAGTTCTCCAAGCTCGAGGCCGGCGAGCTGCTGCGCGCGGCCGTGTTCGCCCAGCGCGTGGCCAGTCCCGACCTCGCCGTGGAGCTCGAGGATCTGAAGGCCGACGCCACGCTCTACGCGGATGGCCGGATGATCGGCCAGGCGCTGACCAATGTGCTGAAGAACGCCGCCGAGGCGGTCGAGGCGCGCCGCGCCAAGTCGCCCCGCCTCAAGGGGCGGATCACGGCGCGGCTGGTTGTCGAGGATGCAGCCGTGGCCATCGAGATCGAGGACAATGGCGTCGGCCTGCCGGCCAAGGACCGCGATCGCCTGACCGAACCCTATGTGACGACGCGCGAGAAGGGGACGGGCCTGGGCTTGGCCATCGTCAAGCGCATCCTGGAAGACCACGGCGGCGAGCTCGAACTGGCCGACGCGCGGAGCGGGCAGGGGGCGTTGGCCATCCTGCGGCTGCCGGCCGCGCCACTCGCCCGCCCCACACCGAAATCCACTGCCGCCCTATCGGCGAAATGAGGACTGACTGATGGCGTCTGACGTTCTGGTGGTCGACGACGAAGCCGACATCCGCGATCTGGTCGCGGGAATCCTTACGGACGAAGGCTACGACGTTCGCACGGCGAACGACTCCGAGAGCGCGCTGGCCGCGTTCCGGGCGCGCAAGCCGGCGCTGCTGATCCTCGACATCTGGATGCAGGGCGGGGGCATGGACGGCCTGGAGCTGCTCGACATGGTCAAGGAGCTGGACCGCGACCTGCCCGTCATCATGATCTCGGGCCACGGGAACATCGAGACCGCGGTCAGCGCGATCAAGCGCGGCGCCTACGAGTTCCTGGAGAAGCCGTTCAAATCGGACAGGCTGATCCTGGTGGTCGAGCGCGCGCTGGAGACCGCCAACCTGAAGCGCGAGAACCGTCGCCTGCGCACCCAGGCGATCGCGCCGGAAGGGCTGCTGGGCAAGTCGATGGCCGCCCAGCAACTGCGCCAGATGATCGCCAAGCTGGCGGGCGCCAACAGTCGCGTGCTGATCTCGGGCCCGCCGGGCTCGGGCAAGGAGACCGTCGCGCGCCTGATCCACGACGCCAGCCACCGCGCGCGCAACGAGTTCGTCCCGATCAGCGCCGCCGGCATGACCCCCGAGCGGATGGACGTGGAGCTGTTTGGCGAGGAGGGCGCGAACGGGCGGCCCGCCAAGATCGGCGTCTTCGAGCGTGCCCACGGCGGCACGCTGTACCTCGACGAGGCGGCCGACATGCCGCGCGAGACGCAGGGGCGTATCCTGCGGGTGCTCGTCGAGCAGCGGTTCCGCCGCGTGGGCGGCGACGCCGACGTGCAGGTCGACGTGCGGGTCATCTCGTCGACGTCGCGCGACCTGCGGGAGGAGATCGTCGCCGGCCGCTTCCGCGAGGATCTCTTCCATCGCCTGAACGTGGTGCCGGTGAACGTGCCGGGCCTCAGCGAACGCCGGGAGGACATCCCTGAGCTGGTCGAGGACTTCATCGTCCGCATCTGCGAGGCCTCGGGCCTGCCGCGCCGCAAGCTCTCGGACGATGCGCTGGCGATGCTGCAGGTGCGCGGGTGGCCGGGCAACCTGCGCCAGCTGCGCAACAACGTGGAGCGGATGCTGATCCTGGCTTCCGGCTCGCCCTCCGATCCGATCACCGCCGACATGCTGCCCGCCGAGGCCTCTGTGAACGACCAGGCCACCTCTCTGGGCGCCGAGCGGATCATCGCCCTGCCACTGCGCGAGGCGCGCGAGGTGTTCGAGCGCGAGTACCTGAACGCCCAGATGCTCCGGTTCTCAGGCAATATTTCACGAACCGCGGCCTTCATCGGCATGGAGCGCTCGGCGTTGCACCGTAAGCTGAAGTCGCTGGGGCTCTCGGGCGCCCGGTCGCTGGAAACCGAGGAGGCCTGACGGGTGGGGCGCATCGCTTATGTGAACGGTCGCTTCGTTCCCCACTCGGAGGCCTTCGTCCATATCGAGGACCGCGGCTACCAGCTCGCCGACGGGGTCTACGAGGTCTGGGCGCTGTTCGACGGCAAGCTGGCCGACCCGGAGGGTCATTTCGCCCGTCTGGAGCGGAGCCTGGCCGAGCTGCGCATCGAGATGCCGATGACGCGTGCCGCGCTGACGATGGTCCTGCGCGAGGCGGTGCGGCGCAACCGCGTGCGGGAGGGGCTGGTCTATCTGCAGATCACCCGCGGCGTGGCGCCCCGCGATCACGCCTTCCCGACCGTTCCGGTGCGCCCGGCGGTCGTGATCACGGTCGGCCGTGTCGATCGCGAGGCCACCGAGGCGCGCGCGGCGAAGGGGGTGGGCGTGGTGACCACGCCCGAGAACCGCTGGGGCCGCTGCGACATCAAGACGGTGGGCCTGCTGCCCAACGCCCTGGCCAAGCAGAAGGCGCGCGAGGCCGGCGCCGTGGAGGCCTGGTTCGTCGACGACCTGGGGTTCGTCACGGAGGGCGCGTCATCCAACGCCTGGATCCTCGACCAGGACGGCGTCCTGCGCACCCGCGACACCAACGCCAATATCCTGCGCGGCGTGACCCGGCTTTCGTTGCTGGAGGTGGCGCGCGAGATCGGCCTGAAGGTCGAGGAGCGCCCCTTCACGCCCGACGAGGCGCGGGCGGCGAAGGAGGCCTTCATCACCGGCGCCGGCAGCCTCGTCCTGCCGGTCGTGAGCGTCGATGGAAGGCCAGTGGGAGATGGATCGCCGGGACCGGTGGCGTCGAAGCTCCGACGCCTCTATATCCAGCGCGCGAAGGAGACGGCCATCTAGGTCGAACCTGCGATTGCAACGGCCGCGGTTTGCGGCTTAGCGTGACCTTGTGTGTGGGCGGATCTGCCGCCCGATCAAAACGAAAAGGCGGAAAGCCGTGAGCGACAAGAAACAGAACCTGCAGGACACCTTCCTCAACAGCGTGCGGAAGTCCAAGACCCCGCTCACCATCTTCCTGGTGAATGGCGTCAAGCTGCAGGGCGTGGTGAGCTGGTTCGACAATTTCTGCGTCTTGCTGCGCAGGGATGGGCAGTCCCAGCTCGTCTACAAGCACGCGATTTCCACCATCATGCCGGCTCAGCCTGTTCAGCTTTATGAACCGGCTGACGACGAGGGCGATTGAGCTCCACCAAATTCGTAGACCGTGAGGCGCCCGTCCAGGGCGCCCTGGTGATCCATCCCGATCGGGAAGGGCGCGATGGCGCACGCCATCCGCAGGCCCGACTGGAGGAGGCCGCCGGCCTCGCGCTCGCCCTCGACCTCGAGGTCCGCGAGACGATGGTCGCGACCTTGCGCAAGCTCACGCCGGCGACCCTGTTCGGCAAGGGCAAGGTGGAGGAGATCGCCACCATCGTCGAGGTCGAGGAACTCGACGTCGTGGTGATCGACGACGCGCTCACGCCGGTGCAGCAGCGGAACCTGGAGAAGGCCTGGAAGGCAAAGGTCATCGACCGGACCGGCCTGATCCTCGAGATCTTCGCGCGGCGCGCCCGCACCCGCGAGGGCCGGCTGCAGGTCGAGCTGGCGCGCCTCACCTATGAGCGTTCGCGGCTCGTCCGCACCTGGACCCACCTGGAGCGCCAGCGCGGCGGCTTCGGGGTCATGGGCGGCCCGGGCGAAACCCAGATCGAGACCGACCGGCGGCTGATCGCCGAGAAGATCGGCAAGCTGAAACGCGAACTGGAGGAAGTGCGCCGCACCCGCACGCTGCAGCGCTCGGCGCGGCGGCGTGTGCCATTCCCCAGCGTGGCGCTGGTCGGCTACACCAATGCCGGCAAGTCGACGCTGTTCAATCGGCTGACCCAGTCCGAGGTGGTGGCGCAGGACATGCTGTTCGCCACGCTGGACCCCACGCTACGGTCGCTGAAGCTGCCCGACGGCCGGCCGGCGATCCTGTCGGACACGGTCGGCTTCATCTCTGACCTGCCCCACGAACTGGTCGAAGCGTTCCGCGCCACGCTGGAGGAAGTCCGCGAGGCCGACGTCGTGCTGCACGTTCGCGACATCGCCAGCGAGGAGAGCCAGGCCCAGGCGGCCGACGTCCGCGCGGTCCTGGGCCGACTGGGCGTCGACATGGACGAGCGGCGGATCCTCGAGGTCTGGAACAAGGC
This sequence comes from Phenylobacterium sp. FG114, assembly GCF_057809855.1. NCBI lineage: Bacteria > Pseudomonadati > Pseudomonadota > Alphaproteobacteria > Caulobacterales > Caulobacteraceae > Phenylobacterium > Phenylobacterium sp. FG114. The sequence continues at coordinate 230,372 of NZ_JBMDKU010000004.1, forward strand.
CGACCTGCTGCCCGACGAGGCGCGGGCAGAGGCGATCAGCGACGCGCGACGCGCCAACCCGCCGGCGGTCCTCGTCTCGGCGGTTACCGGGGCGGGCTGCAGCGACCTTCTGGTCGCGGTGGCGGGTCTTGTGGACGAAGCGCCGCCGGTCGAGATCCGTACGCCGGCAGGCGAAGGCGCGGCCCTTGCCTGGCTCTACCGCCACGGGCGGGTGATCGAGCGCGAGGACGCCGACGACGGCGCCGTGCGGTTGTCGGTCAGCCTCACCGCCCAGGCCCTCGGCCAGTTCGAGCAGCTGTTCCCGCAAGCGCGGGTGAGCCCGCACTGATCTTGCGGGTTCGTCGCGCCGATCCACGTCTTCGTCGCTCTGCGGTCGCGAAGATGGGACGGATGGCGCAGCGACACGCCCGGGGTGCGGGGAACGGGACTTGAAGATAGACCTCAAGCGGCAGGCCTCGGTGTTCGCCGTCGCCTTCGCCATGCTGATCTGGTTGGTGGCGTTCGCGGGCTACGTCGCACCGGGCGTGGCGTCGGACAATACGCGCGAGAAGGAGGTGCTCTACCTCCTGGTCACGGCCGGGATCGGCTTTGGGTTGTCGCTCGGCTTCTACGGCGCGGTGATGGCCACCGCGGGACGCCGCGCCGCGATCCGCCTGGCCGTCGCCGCGGGGGCCCTCGGCGCCGCCGTCCTCGTGCACTCCGCCGCGGACCTCTGGATGATCGAGCACTATCTGCGGCAGCGTCCGGTGCTGGGTCCGAACGCGCTGCTCGATCCGCACGCGCTGCTGTACCTCAACAACGTGCTGCTGCTGTCGCCGGCCCACGTCACCTATGCGATCGGCGTCGGCCTGGGCCTTTCCCTGCGGGCGATCCACGAGCGGGAGCAACGGCTGGCGGCGGCGCTGGCGGCGGCCCAGGAGGCGCAGATCGCGGCCCTGCGGTTTCAGATCAATCCGCATTTCCTGTTCAACAGCCTGAACGCCGTCATGTCCCTGGTCGGCTCCGGGCGCAATCGCGACGCCGAGAACGTGGTGGCCCGCTTGGCGGCCTTCTTCCGCGCCACGCTGGCCAGCGAGCCGAACGCGATGGTGTCCCTCGAGGAGGAGCTGGATGTTCTGGGCGCCTATCTCGACATCGAGGCCGCACGATTCGGCGACCGGCTCCGGGTCGATATCGAGCTCCCGGACGAGCTCGTCTACGCACGTGTCCCGCACTTCCTGCTGCAACCGCTCGCGGAGAACGCCATCAAGCACGGCGTGGCGCCCAGCAAACGACCGGTGACGCTGTCCGTGACGGCCCGCGCGGATCAGGACCGGCTGACGGTGGCGGTTCGCGACAACGGCGCGGGCGGGGCCGGGGAGGCGGGCGAGGGGGTCGGACTGCGCAACGTCGCGGGACGTCTTCGTGCGCTCTATGGAGACGCGGCCACCTTCCGGGCGGAGAAGCTGGCGGCCGGCTTTCAGGCGACCGTCGAATTGCCGCTTGCGTTCGTGGACCCCGACAGATGATGCGGGTGTTCATCGTCGACGACGAGCCGCTGGCGCTGGACTGGCTGCGAGCGTCGCTGGGGCGGCTGCCGGGCGTGGAAGTGGTGGGCGAGGCGGGTGACGGCGACCTGGCGATGGAACGGATCGCCGCCTTGGATCCGGACGTCGTGCTGCTCGACATACAGATGCCGGGGCGAAGCGGCGTGGAGGTGGCGCGCACGCTCGCAGGGCGCGCGCGTCCAGAGGTCGTCTTCGTCACCGCGTTCTCGCACTGGGCGGCGGAAGCGTTCGAACTCGACGCCGCCGACTACCTCCTGAAGCCGGTCCGGCCCGATCGGCTGGAGGAGGCCATGAACCGCGCGCGGCGGCGTATGGGCGGGCAGGCCGCGTCACCCGCGCCGCCCGGCGACTTCGAGTCGGGCTTCTGGATCCGCCACCGTGAGGGTCTGGTCCGGGTGCTGGTGGCCGACATCCGTCGCATCGAAGCCGACAAGGATTACGCCCTCATCCACACCCATCTGCGAACCCACATCCTGCGCACCACCATGCGCGAACTGGAACAGCGGCTGGACCCTCGCGAGATCGTGCGGGTGCATCGCAGCGCGTTCGTCCGCCTTTCGGCCATCCGGCGCGTCGAACGCAATCGCCGTGGGCTCATGCGTCTGCATACGGAGGACGGGGCCGTCATCGACGTGGGCGCCAGCTATACGAAGCGCGTGGCCGCCGCCCTGCACCTTCCCAACGTCGAACCCGACGAGGACTAGGCTCGCTCGGCGGCCTTGGCTTCGTCCCACAGGGCGTCCATCTCGAACAGGTCCGACTGGTCGGGCGTCTTGCCGCGTTCGGCGAGCCGGCGCTCCACATAGTTGAAGCGGCGCACGAACTTGGCGTTGGTCGAGCGGATGGCGTCCTCAGGGTCCACGTCCAGGGTGCGGGCCAGGTTGGCCACGACGAACAGCACGTCGCCGAGCTCGTCGCGCACCTTGTCCAGGTCGCCAGCCTCGATCTCGGCCAGCATTTCCCCGACCTCCTCGTGCAGCTTGACCACCACGTCCTGCACGGTCGGCCAGACGAAGCCCACGCCGGCGGCCCGCTTCGACAGCTTCACAGCCCGAGTCAGGCCGGGCAGGCCCACCGGGACGTCGTCCAGCAGGCTCTCCGCCTTGCCCTTCTTCGCGCGTTCCTGCGCCTTGAGCTGATCCCAGCCCGCCTTCTGCGCGTCGAGGTCGGCGTAGCTCTCGTCGCCGAACACATGGGGATGACGGCGGACCATCTTGTCGTTGATGGCCTGAGCCACATCCTCGAAGGCGAAGGCGCCCTGTTCCTCCGCCATGCGCGAATGGAACACCACCTGCAGCAAAAGGTCTCCCAGCTCATCCTTCAGGTCCGTCAGATCGCCCCGCTGGATGGCGTCGGCGACCTCGTAGGCCTCCTCGACCGTATAGGGGGCGATCGTGGCGAATGTCTGCTCGAGGTCCCAAGGGCACCCGTCCGCCGGGTCGCGCAGGCGCGCCATGATGGCCAGCAGCCGGTCGATGGGCCGCAGATCGGCGGGCGGGGCAGGGCGGGTCATTCGGGAGGCTCGAACAGCAAACGGCGCACGGCGATCAGACCGCGCGCCGTGGGATGACGCAAGCCGTGCCGACCGGCTTAGCGCTCTGCGAGTTCGCCGCCGCGGGCCATCTTGCGGGCCAGACGATCGAACGCCCACTCGGCGTCGCTCCAGACCCAGTTCGCGCGCACCTGGCGGATGTCGGTCTCGTACCAGTCGAACTTCACGGGAGTTTCGACCCCCTCCGCCGAAATCACCCGGCCCTCGACGGCCGCGCCGCCGACGCCGAAGCTGTCGAACGACAGGCCGGGCGTGTCGCCGAGCTGCTTGAAGGTGGGTCGGTTGGGCTTCACGTCGGTGAGCGTGAGTTCGATGCGCGCGCCGTCGTAGGCAGTCTTCTTAGCCAAACCCTTCTCGACCGCGCTCTTCAGGTCGGCCGTCAGGAACCCGGCCTCGCGCTGGCCGTAGGTCTTGTCGAACTTCTTCTGCAGTTCGGGGCCGACGTTGACGGTCACGGAGGCGGGCGCGGCGAGGGCGGTCGTTGCGCTCGCCAGCAGGGCCGCGGCGGTGAGGGCGAGGAGGCGCATGATGGCTCCAATCCGACAACAGTAATTACTGTACAAAGATAGGGTGGGGGCGGACGTTGCGCAAGACGGATCGCAAGAACGTCAAAATTCGCCTCTCGCGCGAATCTGCATAGATTTCTTCGCGAAACCGGCAGGCCCAGTCCCAGCGCCGGTAGGAGGCCACCGCATGAGCGACTTGGCGTCTCCGCGTATCCGAACCTTCGCTGCGCCGGCGCGCGCGCCGCGGCCATTGCCGCGGGGCTATGGCCTGTTGGTGGGGGCGATTGTCTCTCTCGGACTCTGGGGCGCCTTGGCCATGGCCGTCATGCGCCTCTGGCCGTAGGCGGCTACTTCAGGCGATAGGTGATGGTCGTCACGACCCGGACGCGCTTGAACACCTGCGAGCTCTCCTCGCCGACATCGTCGCGGCCGAGGATTTCGAACGAGCCCTGGGTGGCCGAGGCGATGCCGGCGAGGTCGGCGCCGGAGTCCTTGGCGAACTGCTGGGCGCCGGAGCGCGCGCTGGCCGTCGCCTCGGCAATCATCTTGGGGCGGACATCGTTCAGCCTCGTGAAGATGTAGGACGGGCCGTTGTAGTCCTGCAGGACCACGCCCTGACGCACGAGCGCGTCGAGGGCGCGCGTCGTGGCCTGGACCCGATCGACGTTGGACGTGCGCACGATCACGGTCTGGGCGACGCGGTAGCGCGCGCGGATTTCGCTGGGCTGATATTCGCGGGCGTACTGGTCCGTGACCTCGAAGCGGCCCAGGTCGATCTCGGACGGCGAATAGCCTTGCTGGGCCAGGTAGCGGCGGACAGCCGCCAGCGCGGTGGCCACCTCGGCCTGGACGGCGGCCAGGTCGTCGCCGGCGGCGGCGAACTTCAGCGGCAGCACCGCGAGGTCGGCTTTGACGCCGCGCTCCGAGAGGCCGCGGACCGTTACGGTGCGATCGCCGATACGGGCGTTTTCCACGCCTTTGCCGATGAAGGCGCCGCCGACGGCCGCGCCGACCGCGAGGATCGATGCTGCGGCGACAGCGGTGACGAAGGACGATGGAGGAGCGGCCATGCTGGAAGCAGGGGCCAGGTGAGAGGTGGTGTCAATCGCTCCGGAAGCGCTCGTATGTTTCGCGCCTAAGGAAGATTATCGGAAATAATTGATAGGCTATCGAGGAAGGCCGACGCCACCCACCGGCGCTGTCTCGAAATTCTCGCCGAAGCCCGCGATCAGCGGCCGGGCCTTGGCGATCACCGCCTGGACCGACGGCAGTTTCAATGAGCCCTTGTGGCTGTCGGCGCTGTCCCAGACCTCGGTGATCCAGATGGCGTCGGCGTTGGCGCCGTCCCTGGCGACCACATAGCTGAGGCAGCCCGGCATCTCTCCGGTCTCGGCCAGCATCAGCGCGATGAGTTCGTCGCGCTTGCCCGGCTTGGCCAGCATCTTTCCGATCAGTCCGTACATCTCGGCTCCCTTGGCGTTCGCGGCTGATCCGGCGAGCGCAAGCGCCGCCGCGCCCGTCAGCACCGTTCGGCGCTCAAACATGCGGCAGCTCGAGCTCGCCGGCGGCGATCCGCTGCAGCGTTTCGACGAAGAACTGCGGCTCCAGCGCCTTCACGCGAGCCTCCAGGTCTTGCGCCGTGTCGCCGGGCGCCAGCGGCACCTTACGGCGCGCGATCTCGGGGCCGTGGTCGTATTCCTCGTCGACAGCATGGATGACGATGGCGCTCTCGGCCACGCCCGCCGCGATCACCGCCTGGTGCACGCGCGCGCCATACATGCCTTCGCCGCCGAACTGCGGCAGCGGTCCGGGGTGGATGTTGAGGATCCGCCCCGCGTAGCGGCCCAACGTCCTCGGACCCAGTCGGCGCAGATAGCCGGACATCACGATCAGTTCGACGCCCGCCTCCGTCATCGCCGCCGCGAGCGCCTCGTCGGCCGCATCGGCATCGCCGATCGTCGGGATCGCCAGCCTCGGCACGCCCCGAACGTCCGCCCAGGCGAAGGCGGGCGCGGTCCTCTTGTTGCTCACCAGGAGGCGCGGCTCGGCCGCCAGGGTTCCATCGGCGACGGCGGCCACGACCGCCTCCGCGCTGGAACCGTTGCCCGACGCGAGGAAACCCAGCTTAAGGGGAGGTGAAATCACGTGTTTTGGGCCCCGAGTTCATGTTGGAACGTCAGGCCGTCATAGGCGGGTTCGACCCCTGCCGGCAGCTCCGCCTTGAGCTGCTGATAATCGAGATCGATGTGCATGTTGGTGAGGATCGCGCGCTTGGGCTTCACACGGTCGATCCATTCCAGCGCGAGGTCGAGGTGCGCGTGGGTCGGGTGTGGCCGACGACGCAAAGCGTCGACGATCCAGACGTCCAGGTCGGCCAGCGCCTCGAAGGCCGCATCGTCGAGACCGACGACATCGCTGGAATAGGCAACACCGCCAAAGCGATAGCCGACAGACCTCACACCGCCGTGGTCCTGATCGAAGGTGGTGACCGGGATCGCGCCCGATGGACCGCCGACGTCCCAGGCCACGCCGTGCGCCGGGATCAGACGCCGATCGCAGATGGCCGGATAGCCGCCCTCGCCTTCGAAGATATAGCCGAAACGCCGCATCATGGTGGCGTCGGTGGCCGCATCCATCCAGCAGGGGATTCTCGCCTGCTGGCGCAGGTAGAACGCGCGCACGTCGTCGAGGCCATGGACCTGATCGGCATGGTCGTGGGTGAGCAGCACGGCGTCGCAGCGCTTCACCCCGGCCTTGGCCGTCTGGATCCTCAGCTCGGGCGAAGCGTCCACCAGCACCGTCGTCTGCGCCCCCTCCCCCAATCGCCGGACGAGCAGGGCGCAGCGCATGCGGAAGTTCTTCGGCTCGGCGGGATCGCAGATGCCCCAGTCGCCGTCGGCCCGCGGCACGCCGCCGGACGAGCCGCAGCCGAGGATGGTCACTTCCAGCGTCCCGCTCATGGCCGCGGAATCCGGTCGAACAGGTCGAAGAACGCGTCGGTTGTGCGCCGTTCAGCCTCGTCCAGCGACCAGCCGCGCACCTCGGCCAGCTTGGCCAGGATATGCGGAATGTAGGCCGGCTCGTTGCGGCGGCCCCGGTGCGGCACGGGGGCCAGGTAAGGGCAGTCGGTCTCGACGATGATCCGGTCGGCCGGCATCTCGCGGATCACCTCGCGCACGTCCTCGGCGGCCTTGAAGGTGGCGATGCCGGAGACCGAGAACCAGGCGCCGAGGGCCGCGGCCCGACGGGCGAGCTCCGCGCCCGAAGTGTAGCAGTGCATCAGCAGGCGGAATGGCCCGGCGGCGTATTCCTCCTCCAGGATCTGGCCCATCACCTCGTCGGCCTCGCGGGTGTGGACCACCAGGGGCAGGCCCGTCTCCCGCGCCGCGACCACATGGGCGCGGAAGACGCGAGCCTGGATGTCGCGCGGGCTGAGGTCGTAGTGGAAATCGAGGCCGCACTCGCCGATGCCCACCACGCGCGGATCCATCGCCAGCCGGACCAAGGTCTCGGACGAGAGGTTGGGGTCTTCCTTGGCCTCGTGCGGATGGGTGCCGACGGTGCACCAGATATCCGGCTGGTCGGCCAGGGCGCGCACCTTTTCCCAGTTCGAGACACGATCCGAGATGTTGACCATCAGCCGCACGCCGGCCGCGCGGGCCCGGTCGATGACGGCGTCCCGGTCCTCGTCGAACTGTGGGGCGTGCAGGTTGACGTGGCTGTCGATCAGCATGGGCGGCTTCAGGCCTGGGCGGCCCGGCGGAGCTCCGTCAGCGCGGTGAACAGGGCGTCGGCGCGGTCGAGGTTCAGCGCCTCTACCTCGCGCGGCAGGCGCTGCAGCGTCTCCCACGCCTCAGCCCAGGGATCAAGCCGCCCGATCCCCTCGCCGGCGCGGTGGGTGGCCAGCCGGTGCACGCGGTCGGCCAACCGGTCGAACAGCAGATTGAACTGGGTCGCGCCCTCGCCGCCGCGGAATTTCTCGGAGATCGACAGGGCGCGGGTCTCGTCGATGCGGGGCAGTTCGGCGAGCAGCTCGCGGGCGGCGTCGTCCATGGCGAGCGCGCCGGTGGCCGCCAGCGACAAGGCTTGCCCCGGCGCGCCATCGGCCATCGTCGCCAGACGGAGCGCCTCCTCGGGGTTCACGTCCGCCCGATGGCTGACGAACTCGGCCGTGGCCTCCACGCCCAACGGGTGGAACGCCAACCGGCGGCACCGCGAGCGGATGGTGGGCAGCAGGCGGCCGGGCGAATGCGAGACCATCAGCAGGACGCCACGCGGCGGGGGCTCCTCCAGCGTCTTCAGGATGGCGTTCGCCGCGTTGACGTTCAGATCGTCCGCCGCATCGATGATCGCCACACGGTGCGGGGCGCTGGCCGGGGACTTGGAGAAGAACTCCGCCAGCTTCCGGGCGTCGTCGACCGGGATCACCTTGCGCGGCTTGCCGTCCGGCCCCTCTCGCTCCAGCACCATCAGGTCGGGATGGCTGCGCGCGCTGACCTGGCGGCTGACGGGATGCTCGACGTCGGCGCCGAGCACACCGTTGTAGCTGTCCGGCGTTGCGCCCAGCAGCCGCCGCGCCGCGCGGTAGGCGAAGGTGGCCTTGCCGACGCCCTCGGGGCCGGTCAGGAGCCAGGCGTGATGCAGCCGGCCTCGCGCACGGGCCGCTTCGAACGCCGCCTCGGCCGCCTCCTGGCCCTGCAGCTGATGGACGTCGCGCGGATGCGGGACCTCGAGCTCAGCCATGGACCGCCAGCCTGGCCTGGACCGCGGCCCAGACGGCGGCCTCGACGCCATCGATGGTCGCCGTGGCGTCGATCACCGCGCAGCGCTCCGGCTCGGCGGCGGCGATGGCCTGGAAGCCAGCGCGCAGGCGTTCGTGGAAGGCCATGCCCTTGGACTCGAACCGCATCTCGGCCCCCGCCCGCGCATGGGCGCGTTCGAGCCCGACTTCGGCCGGCAGGTCGAAGACGAGGGTCAGGTCCGGCCGGGTCGCCTCCAGGATGAAGGTCTCCAGCGCCGTGATGAATTGCGGATCCACGCCACCGGCAGCGCCCTGATAGGCCCGCGTGGAGTCGGCGAAGCGGTCGCAGATCACCCACGCTCCACGCGCCAGCGCGGGGCGGATCACCCGCTCGATATGGTCGCGCCGGGCCGCATACATTAGCAGGGTCTCGGTCGTCGGGCTCCAGCGGTCGGCGTCGCCGCGCAGCACGATGTCGCGGATGCTTTCGGCCCCCGGCGACCCGCCCGGCTCGCGGGTGGTCACGACCTCGCGGCCCTGGCCTTTCAGGCGCGCGGCGAGGCGCTGCACCTGGGTGGATTTCCCGGCGCCCTCGCCGCCTTCGAACGTGATGAACCGACCGCGTGTCACGCGGCCAAATTGGCGCGTTCGGAGGCTTTGTCTAGAAGGCGCGCACCACGCGGGCCTCGGCGAAACCGATCTCGGCCACCCGGTCGCGCAGGGCATAGGCGGCGGCCTCGTCCTGTGGCGCAGGCAGCACCACGCGGTAGAGGGTCAGGCCGTCCCGCTGCAGCGGCTCGATCGACGCCATCCCGGCCGGCGAAAGTTGGGCGACCGCACGCTGGGCGTTCGCCTGGCTCGAGAACGCGCCGGCCTGGATCCGCAGGCCGGCGAGCGACGGCGACGGCGACGCGGCGGCGAGCACCGGACCCTGCCCCTCAATCGGCGCGTTCGAGATCGCCGAGCCCGTAATCGGCGGCAGCGACGAGATGCTGACGTCGTCGGCTGGCCGGGCGCTGGACCCAACGGCGCGCGGCGGCGGAGACCCGGCCGCCAAGACCATGACGTCGTCCGAGGCCCTCGCCGCTGCGACCGGCGCGACGGGCGCCGGCGCCGCCTGGGCGTAGCGCAGTCCGTCGCGCGGGCCGAGCAGCGGCGCCGGTCCCACATAGCGCACGCGAACGTTGGCCAGTCCGGCGCGGTCGTACCCGAGCTGGCGCGCCGCCTCGCGGGAGAGGTCGATGATGCGGTTGTCCACGAAGGGGCCACGGTCGTTGACGCGCACCACCAGCTTCCGGCCATTGTCGAGGTTCGTGACCTCGACCATCGACGGCAGCGGCAACGTCGTGTGCGCCGCCGTGACCGCGTTCATGTCGAACGTCTCGCCGTTGGCGGTCGCCTTCATGTGGAACTGGTCGCCGTACCACGAGGCGATGCCGCGCTGGTCGTAGTTGGGTTGCTCGCGGGGCACGTACCAGATGCCGCCGACCTGATAGGGCTTGCCCACCTTATACTCGCCCTGCCCTGCCGGCGGAGCCTTGCCGAGGCCGTCGGCGCGGCTGGGATAGCGCGGGGTCACACAGGCGGTGACGGACGCTCCGGCCGCTACGATCAGCGCGACGCGAGCTACGCGTCCGACCCACTGAGAATTCGTCATGTCCGCCTCCGACTCGGCGGGAATCTTCGGCGGGGAAGCTTGCGACAGGGTTAACCGTCTATTGCTGGCTGGAGCGGCGAGCCTGGGGTCCGGGTTGGCCTGCTGGCGTCCGAGGCGCGTCGACCATGCGAACTCCTGGCGCGAGCAATCCCGCGACCCGCAACCTTTCCGCGATGCCCAGCGTTAAACTTAGTTAATCGTCTTTCCACGAGCAGCGTCTGCAGGGTCTCGCGGTGAACAGAGGGACCCAGATGCAGCATCACCAAGACGCGCCCCACGCAGCGCCTTCCCCGCCGCCGCCCCGGCAACTGCCGAGTCGCGAGGCCGCCACGTATTTGCCCGGCCTTCGCGCGGTCGAGATAGGCCGCCGGAGTCGTCCGATGATCGTTCGCCAAGGCTGGGCGAGCGAAGAGTATCCATTTCCGGACGGCCGGATTCAGATCGTCCGTTTCCTGCTCCCCGGCGACATCACCGGCATCCCCGGCCTGAATGGACTGGCCACGACCGACGTGCGGGCCGTGACGCGCGTTCGCATGACCTCCGTGGCGGCGGACACCGGCGGCGAGCCGGGCGCGCGGAACGCTGCCCAGCAAGAAATCCGCGTCGCGCTGGATGCGCGGGATCGCCAGCTGCTGGGCCAGATCGTGGGCCTGGGCCGCAAGTCCGCCCGCGAGCGGACTGCGGACTTCCTGCTGGGACTCGGCGAACGCCTGACGGCCGCCGGGATGGCGACGGGTCGGCGGTTGCCCCTCCCTGTCACCCAACAACAGATGTCGGACCACCTGGGCCTCAGCGTGGTGCACGTGAACCGGACCCTCCAACAGCTACGGCGGGAGGGTCTCATCGAGATCAACAACGGCTTCGCGGTGCTGCCGGACCTCGCCGCCCTGGCGACGGCCGCCGGCCCCAGGCTCTGCCATTGACCTCAGCGGCGGAGGCGCCGGCCGGGGCCGGCGCCTCGTGGCCTCAGGCCTTGGCGTCTAGGTCCACCGTCAGCTCCCGCGGCCAGAAGCGTAGCGGCGCGCAGGCGTCGATGAACGCTCGCGCGTCCTTGGCCGAAGCGAGCTTGAGGCACCCTTCGTCCAGGTCCGACAGCAGTCCCGCCTTCTCGAAGAACGTCTCGGCGGCGTCGCTGTAGCCGATGAACTTGCAGTGGCCGAAGGCGTCGTTCACGAAGTCCTTGGCCGCCCCGTCGCCGGCCAGCAGCGCCGCCCCCTCGGGCGAGGCCAGGACCGCGACGGCGTCGAACAGCACCGAGGGGCCTCCGTCGATCTTCTGCCGGGCCGGAACCAGTTGGCCGTCCGACAGCACGGCGCCGGCGATCTTGGGCGCGACGACCTCCACCACGGCGCCGGCCTTGGCGGCGGCTTTCACCAGGGCGTCATAGACCGCCGCATCGGCCCCATCGGTGAGCAGGACGCCCAGCTTGCGCCCCATCAGCGAACCGGGACCGCGCTGGACGATACTGAGGGCCGGCGACGGCGGGAGGTCTTCACGGGTCGGCAGGGCGGCCTGGGCCGGGGGCGGAAGTTCGGTCATGCCCAGCCCGTTCGCCACCGTCCCGGCGAGGCCGGGCTCGATATTGATCAGGTGCGAGACCATCCGGGCGCGGATGTCGGGACGCTCGACCTTGCTGAGCTCGAAGGTCAGGGCGTCGCCGATGTGCTTCTGCTCGATCGCCGTCTGGCTCAGGTAAAACTGGCGAGCCTGGCTGTAGTGGTCGGCGAAGCTCTCGGGCCGCAGTCGAGTCTTCGGCCCATCCGCCTCTTCGGCGAAGCTGCGGAAGCCTCGCTCAGGACTCTCGCGCGGACCGCCCTCGGCGCCCCAGCTGTTCGGCTCGTAGTTCACCCGGCCCTTGGGGTTGAAGAAGGCCATGTGGCCGTCCTGCTGGAAGTTCGCGAACGGGCAGCGCGGCGCATTGATCGGCAGGTGCGTGAAGTTCGGCCCGCCCAACCGCTTCAGCTGGGTGTCGAGGTACGAGAAGTTCCGCCCCTGGAGCAGCGGATCGTTGCTGAAGTCGATCCCCGGGGGAACGTTCTGGGTGCAGAACGCCACCTGCTCGGTCTCGGCGAAGAAATTGTCGACCACCCGGTCGAGCACCAACCGTCCGACCACCCGCACCGGCAGGATCTCTTCGGGAATGATCTTGGTGGGATCCAGGATGTCGAAGTCGAACTGGTCGGCGAACGCCTGGTCGAAAAGCTGCAGCCCCAGTTCCCACTCAGGGAAGGCGCCCAGGTTGATCGCGTCCCAAAGGTCGCGTCGATGGAAGTCCGGATCGGCGCCGTTGATCTTCACCGCCTCGTTCCAGACCACGGACTGCAGGCCCAGCTTCGGCTTCCAGTGGAATTTCACGAAGGTGGAGCGCCCCTCCGCGTCGAGCAGCCGGAAGGTGTGAACCCCGAAGCCCTCCATGAAGCGGAACGATCGCGGGATCGTCCGGTCCGACATGATCCACATGACCATGTGCATGCTCTCGGGCGTGAGCGAGATGAAGTCCCAGAAGTTGTCGTGGGCGGTCTGCGCCTGCGGAAAATCGCGGTCGGGCGCCGGCTTCGCGGCGTGCACGACGTCCGGGAACTTGATCGCGTCCTGGATGAAGAAGACCGGGATGTTGTTGCCGACCAGGTCCCAGTTGCCCTCCCGGGTGTAGAGCTTCACGGCGAAGCCGCGCACGTCGCGGGCGAGGTCGGACGAGCCCTTGTTGCCCGCCACCGTCGAGAAGCGCACGAAGGCCTCGGTACGCTCGCCTACCCGCTGGAAGATGTCCGCCCGGGTGATGTCGGACAGGGACTCGGTCAGTTCGAAGTAGCCGTGGGCCCCATAGCCGCGCGCGTGGACGACGCGCTCCGGAATGCGCTCGTGATCGAAATGGAAGATCTTCTCACGGAAGTGGAAGTCCTCGAGGAGGGCCGGTCCCCGCGCGCCCTGCCGCAGGGTGTTCTGATCGTCCGCGACCGGCGCGCCCTGGCTGGTGGTGAGAATCGCGACATCGCCCTCGGCGATCTGGTGCGTCTCGCCGCCCGCGGCTTGTTGTTCGGCGTAACTTTCGGAAATATCGGGGCGGACCGGCGGCTTCGCCGGCGGGGCGGCCGCCTTCCCTTTGCTACGAGACGTCGTCTTGGGAGGCGCCTTGGCCATCTGTTGTCACCCTGGGCTGAAGTGTCCACGCCCAACGGCGCGGTGAACGCTCCGTTCCGGCGGCCCTCAAAAGGCAGGCCGGGCGGGCGACTTCGCCCGCGGCTCAGGCGAGTGGGTGGCGTGGCGCGGAACCTTGGCGGACGACGCGGATTCCGCCTCCACCGGAATGGAGGCGCCAGATGGCCAACCGCGAAACGATCGATACCGGATCCGACAAGCGCTATGTGCGGCGCGACGACCAGGGCCAGTTCACCGAGGATCAGGTGAACGTGGGCAAGTCGTCGGCCGCCGACCAGCGGCAGCACTCCCAGACGCCTGCGAAGAAGGGCCAGGGCGACCGCGGCGACCGGCAGGGCTGACGGCGTTCAAGGCCATATGGCGGACAGGGGGATTCGAACCCCGCGCCTTCGCTGGGATGTGGGTTCGAATGGCGAGGCCTGGCCAAACTGGCGGACAGGGTGGGATTCGAACCCACGCCTTCGCTGGGATGTGGGTTCGAATAGCGAGGCCTGGCCAAACTGGCGGACAGGGTGGGATTCGAACCCACGGTGGGCGTGAACCCACGGCGGTTTTCAAGACCGCTGCCTTAAACCACTCGGCCACCTGTCCGGAGCGGGGCTTCTAGCAGGCGACGGGCCGCCGCTCCACCAGCCTTGCGGTCAGCTGACCTTTTCGACCTTCGACGACAGGCGCGGCCTCGAATAGGCGTGCCGGGTCATGGTGATGGAGGCGGGCAGGAAGAAGCCGAAGGTCGGCTGGTAGTCGTACACGACGTCTGTGACGATGACGCTCTCGTTGGGCTTGAGATAGCCGCCCGGCACGGAAGGCCCCTCCGAGGAGTTGAAGGACTTCTTGACCGTCCAATCCGTGCGGACCGTGCCGCTCGCGTCGGCGCTGAGGCTGGAGACACGCTGCTGCAGCCGCACATTCGGCAGCGGATACATCATCGAGGCGCTGGCCCCCATGATGTCGTCCAACTCCGTCGAGCTGATCGTCCGGTTTCGCGCGGCGATGTCGGCCATGCTGGCCGCCAGGTGGGCCACGTTTCGCTGGGCGACGTACGCCTGGAAGCCTTCCGCGGCGCCCATGTGCAGCAGGAAGATGAGCGGGAAGATCAGGGCGAATTCGATGGCCGAAACGCCTGAGCGGTCCGCGGCGAGGCGGCGCAGGAGCGTGATCATTCGAAGGGCTCGTTCTTGAAGGCGAAGCGTGAGCTGAGGGTCACGCTCATGGGTCCGTCGCGCCCGTAGGCGGTGGCGACGAACGGCGTCATCAGCGGCCAGGTGTAGTTGGCCTTCACCAGGATGATGTCGTTCTGGCCGCCCTTGTCGAACTGGCCGGCCGGGTCGGAGGTCGCCGCCGCGCCCGCGCTCGAGAAGGCGGCGTACTTCTGGACACTCACGACCAGGCGGTTACGGCAGTCGCCGCCCGGCCCACCCATGGCGCCGCAGACCATGTCCTCGAACGACGAGGCCGAGGTCGGTGCGTCGCTACGGCCGGTGCGGATGCGGCGTGCGGTTTCGAACACGGCGTTGTCCAGGCTGGTGCTCATCATGCTCATGACGCCGATCTCGAAGAGCGACAGCAGAGCAAAGAAGAGCACTGGGGCGATGAGGGCGAATTCGATCGCGCTGACGCCCCTGGCGTCGTTGCGGAAGGCCCTGACGCGGGCGAGGTGCGGCGCAATCCGGAACATGAGCCAAATCTGGCGCAGTTGCACCAACAGCTCGTTGCAAATCGAGGTGAATAGAACTTAACGATCCCGACTAAGGAGAGATTATCCGTCCCGCGATATTCATCACCGTTAATAACAACAGCTCGCAGGATAGATCATGCGCAGGTCAAGCTTCGCCGGGATCGGCCGGCTCGTCAGTCGGGTCGACAATCGCGGTAACGTCGCGATCGTGGCGGCGCTGGCGATGGGGCCGATGGTTCTGGCCGGCATGGGCGCGGTCGACCTCGCCCGCGCGACGAGCGCCAAGTCGCAGCTGCAGGATGCGCTGGACGCCGCCGCCCTGGCCGCCGCGCGCTCGCCCGCGACGGACGACGCAGCCCTTAAGGTCGCAGGCGACCGATATCTCGCCCAAAACCTCGCGCTCGATTCCAGCTTCGACCTGGCGTCGAGCTCGTTCCGGTTCGGCGACAACGGCAACGTCATCGCCTCGGCCCAACTTCAGGTGCGGCCCTACATCGCGGGCCTGCTGAACAACGGCGTCATGGAGATCGGGGCCACGAGCGAGGTCGTGCGGGCCAGCGTGAAGGTCGAGGTCGCGCTGGTGCTCGACACCACCGGGTCGATGGACGAAGGCACCAAGCTTGCGGACATGAAGAAGGCGGCCAAGGACTTCGTCACCAAGATGGAAGAGGCCTCGAACAAGAGTGTCGAGCCCGACTCGGTGAAGATCTCCCTCGTGCCGTTCTCCAACACGGTTCGCGTCGACGGCGCCACCTACCGCAACGCGACCTGGATGGACCAAAGCGGCGCGTCGCCCATCAACGACGAGATCTTCACCACCTCGACCGGGACGCAGCACGCCAACCGCTTCACGCTGTTCTCCACCGCCGGGACCACGTGGCGCGGTTGCGTCGAGATGCGCAAGGCGCCCTACGACGTGCAGGACACCGCCCCGACCAGTGGGACGCCGGCGACCCTGTACACGCCCTTCTTCGCGGTGGACGAACCCGACAGCAAGACCAGCGGCTACGGCTCGGACTATCAGAACGACTACGTCGCCGACGGCACGAGCAGCTCGAACTGGCGCGTCCGCCAGGGCTCGATCACCAAGTATGGCGGATCGAAGAAGGCCACGCTCAGCACGACGTTCGGCCCCAATCGCGGCTGCGGCGTCTCGAAGATGCGGCGGCTGTCGACCGACTTCCAGGGAATCCGAAACGACATTGATGCCCTCAACGCCGACGGAAACACCAACATCCCGATCGGGATGTCCTGGGGCTGGAACACGCTCTCGCCGAACGGCCCGTTCTCGGACGGCGTCGCGTACAACACGCCGAAGCACCAGAAGATCGTCGTGCTGATGACGGACGGCGAGAACACGATCGCCCAGCGCGACACGCCCAACGACGGCACCTACGCGGCCACCGGCTATATCTGGCAGGGACGCGTCATCAAGTCGAACGGCCTGCCCCTGGCCCAGGGCTCCACGGACGAGACGCGTACGGCCGCCCTCGACTATCGCCTGAGCCTGCTCTGCACGAACATGAAGGCCAAGGACATCGAGATCTACACGATCCGGGTGGAGGCGGGTTCTAGCGAACTGCTCGAGGCCTGCGCCACGGACCGCGATCACTACTACAACGTGACGAAGTCCTCGACCCTGACGGCGGTCTTCCAGAGCATCGCCGGCCAGATCGCCGCGCTCCACCTGGCCAAGTAGCCGCGGACGGCAACGACACCTTCTGGGGCGGCTCCGTCACGCGGAGCCGCCCTTTTCGTATCCGTCGGCCTTGGTGTATGCGCCGCCCATGGCAGACGACGAAATCCTGGTGGATGCGCGCGGACATCGTTGTCCGGTCCCGACGCTGCGCCTGCGGCGCGCGCTCGAAGCGGCGCCGGCGGGGACGCGGGTTCGACTGCTCGCCGACGACCCCCTCGCCCGTATCGACGTTCCGCACTTCGCAGCCCAGGCCGGGGCTCAGGTGCTGGAGCAGGCCGAGGCCGACGGCGGATTGAGCTTCGTCGTGGTCAAGCCGGCGGCCTAGGCGCGTCAGGGCTAAGCGGAAGCCGGCTAACCCGCCCGACGCGCACTACACTTATGAACCGGAGCCTGGTTATCAGGCTCAGATGGATCCATCTGAACCGGACAGGTTCTACCCGACAAGGCCGCCCATTTCGGAGGCTAGCGGCACGCGGCGGCGATGCAGCGCGAGTTCCACCTCGGTGGCCAGCGCCCCGCCGAAGAACACGGCGTTCACGTTCCACGAGAGCCAGATCAGGAAGATCACCACGGTGGCGACCGACCCGTAGGTGACGCCAAGCTCCGCGATGTCCTCGACGTAGAAGCCGAGCGCCCACGACGCAAAGATGCAGAGGGCCGCGGCGGCCGCGCCACCCAGCAAGGACGCCCGCCACTCCACCGGCTCGCGCGACATCGCCCAGCGGTAGATCAGCGCCATGCCCAGGGTCATGCCGGCGCTGGCCCAGGTCCATTCGCTGTAGAGCCACAGCGCTCCGCGCAAGGGCCGAAGGTTGAACGTTTCTCCGAGGATCCGAAAGCCGAAGAACACCGTCGACAGGATGCCGAGCGCCGCCAGGGCCGCCATCAGCACCGCCAGGGCCAGGAGGTTGAAGCCCACGAAGCCGCGCGGCTTGTCCTCGTCATGGATGAACGACAGCCCGGCGAGCAGCGCCTTGAAGCCACGGTGCGATGCGTAGCCGCCGATCAGCAACGCGACGCCGCTCTGGACCGAGACCGTCTCTGGCGGAGCCCGCGACAGGCGGACCAGCTCGCTCTGGAAGATCAGCCGCGCCGCATCGGGCATCACTCGAGCCATCGCCTCGCCCTGCGCCGCCACCTGGGTCGGATCGGACAGCAGGCTGTAGAGCCCCATCACGATGGCGAGGGCCGGGAAGATCGCCAGCATGACGAAGAACGAGACACCGCCATTGTAGAGCATCACGTCGCGACCCCAGAGCCGGGTCAGCGACCGGCCCAGCACCGTCAGGCTCAGCCGCAATCCGTGGATGGGATCCCAGTCCCGCTCGCGGAGACGGCGGATCAGATCGGAGACATTCATGCGCGCGGAAGTAGGGCTCGACTCAAGGTCCGGTAAGCCTTGGCCCAAATGGTAACGGCGCGCCACCCGGGTTAGTAGGTGGCGCGCCGCCGATGGGCGTGTCTTTCCATCCGGGCCGGCCGCCGCTTCGAGGGACGGGAGAGCGCGACGTCCGATCCGGGGGACAAGGTGCGCCCCGGCGGCTGAACCGCGGCTGAACGGCGCTTTCAGATAACGTGTTGTTACACTTCAGCTTAGGCGAGCGCGCCCGACGTCTTCAGCGTTCCGATCTCACTTTCGGAGAAGCCCCAGTCGCTCAGCGCTTCGCGGTCATGCGCGCCGATGGCGGGGGGCGGCCCCTGGATCTTTCCGGGCGTGGCGGAGAAGCGCGGGGCGGGCGCGGGCTGGATCACGCCGCCCAGGTCGACGAAGGTTTCGCGCGCCGCGTTGTGCGGATGCTTCGGCGCCTCGTCCAGATCGAGCACGGGAGCGAAGCAGACGTCCGTGCCGCCCATGATCTCCGTCCACTCGTCTCGCGTCTTCTGGGCGATCACGTGGGCGAGCTTTTCGCGCAGGGCGGGCCACGCCGAGCGGTCGTGCTGCTTCTGGAACTCCGGGTCGTTGATGCCCGTCTTCTCCAGCAGCAGCGCGTAGAACTGCGGCTCGATCGAGCCGATCGAAACCCACTTCCCGTCGCTGCACTGATAGGTGTCGTAGAAGTGGGCCCCGCCATCCAGCATGTTGGAGCGCCGCTCCTCCTTCCAGATGCCGGCGGCCTTGAAGCCGTAGAACATGGCCATCAGCGAGGCCGCGCCGTCGCTCATGGCGCAGTCGATGACTTGGCCCTTGCCGGTCTCGCGGGCCTGGATCACGCCGGCCAGCAGGCCGAAAGCCAGATAGAGCGCCCCGCCCCCGAAGTCGCCGACGAGATTGAGCGGCGGAACCGGCTTGTCCGTTGTGCCGATGGCGTGCAGCGCCCCTGTGATGGCGATGTAGTTCATGTCATGGCCGGCGGCCATGGCGTAGGGGCCGGTCTGTCCCCAGCCGGTCATGCGGCCGAACACCAGCTTGGGATTGCGCTTCAGGGCGACGTCCGGCCCCAGGCCCAGGCGCTCCATCACGCCGGGACGGAACCCCTCGATCACGGCGTCGGCCGTGGCCATCAGCTTCAGGCAGGCCTCCACCGCCTCGGGCGTCTTCAGGTCGAGCGCCACCGAGCGGCGGCCGCGCGCGGTGATGTCGGAAGGTGCGCCCCTGCCCTGCCCCTTGCGGTCGATCCGCACGACGTCGGCGCCGAGATCCGACAGCAGCATGCCGCAGAAGGGTCCCGGGCCGATGCCGGCGAACTCGACGATCTTCAGGCCGGTGAGCGGTCCCTGGCGCATGAACTTACTTCCTCCCTCTATCGCGGCCGATCTAAGCGGCTTGCCCCTCGGTCAGCCAACCCGTCCGCCGTCCGTTCAGCCGCCCCCCGGAAGCGACTGGCCGTCGTCGACGGTGATCAGGCTGCCGGTCATGGCGCTCGCCGCGGGGCCGGCCATGAGCAGGAACGCCTCGTCCAGGTCGGCGGCGTCCATCAACCGCCGGCGCGGGAAGCCCTTCAGCTGCTTCTGGCCGCCCTCGGTCGGCCACCACGCGTCGTTGATGGCTGTCTCGATGTAGCCCGGCGCCAGCGCGTTCACGGCGATGCCCTTCCGGGCCCACTCGCGGGCGAGGCTCTTCGTCAGCATGGCCACGGCCGCCTTGGAGCCGCAGTACGCCGAGAGGCCCGGCAGGACCGTGTGGCTGGCGATCGAGGCGATGTTGACGATTCGCCCCTCGACGCCCGCGGCGATCATCCGCTTCGCCGCCTCGCGGGCCGCGAAGAACAGGCCGCGCACGTTGACGGCAAAGGTCTGGTCGAAGTCTTCGATCGAGATGTCGAGGGCCAGCCCCTCGCCGCCCACACCCGCGTTGTTGACCAGAATGTCGAGCCCGCCCAATTCCGCCTGGACCTTGTCCATGGCGGGGGCGACCGCGTGGGCGTCCGCGACGTCGAGGGCGAGCGCAATAGCGCGGCCGCCCTCGGCGTTGATCCCGTCCGCCAAGGCCTGAATCTTGTCGACCCGCCGCGCCGTCACCGCCACCGCAGCGCCGTTGGCCGCCAGCAACCGGGCGAAATGAGCGCCCAGACCGCCGCTCGCGCCCGTGACCAGCGCCACCTTCCCGGTCAAATCAACAGCCAAGACGCACCCTCCTGCGACAATGAAACCCTTCCGCAACCTGCGCGCGGGTATGGGACAACTCTTCCGGCCCTGCGTGATTCCTCTTAGGACAGATCAGGGCGCGAATGGATGGGGATATGGCGACAGGGGTCCAGGCGCGAGTGCTGATTGTCGCTCGCGACGATTCCACGGCCGGCCCTCTGGCGGAGGGACTGGACCGGCTGGGCTGGCGCACGGTCACCGCGCGCAGCGAAGCCGCGGCCGCCGTGGCCCTCTCCGATCTCCAGATCCAGGCCGCCATCGTCGATCTCGCCGAGATGGACGAGAACGCCGCGGGCCTGGCCGACCGGCTGCGCGCCGCCTGCGCCCCACGCCGTCTGCCGATCATGGCGATGGGCGCTCTCGATCCGTTCCAGAAGGACCTCGGATACGACCTCACCCTGGCCGCGCCGCTGCATCCGGCCCAGGCCGCCATGCGGCTCGAGAGCCTGGTCCGCACCGCGGTCGCGGAGGAAGAGTTCGAAGTCCGGCTCGAGACTTTCGCCGAGCGTGGCCACACCCTGGATGCGCCCGAGAGCGATCCGCATCCGTTCCGCGTGCTGGCCATCGGCGAGCCCGCGCCGCAGTTCCTGGCCCTCTCCAACGCTTTGCAGCGCAACGGCGCCGAGGTGGTGGGCGCCTTCACCGCCTTCACGGCCTTCGACTATCTGCACGAGCGGCCGTTCGACGCCGTGGTCCTGTGGGCGGGCGACAACCCGCACGAGGCGCTCTCGATCGCCGCGGGCCTGCGCCGCAACACCCGCCTCTACCACACGCCCGCGCTGCTCTACATGCGCGCCGAATCGGCGGTCACGGCGGCCGAGGCTTATCACCGGGGCATCTCCGACGTGGCTTCGCCCGAGACGCCCGAGAGCGAGACGGCGCTGCGCGTGGTCGAGCTGGCCCGCGCGTTCCGCCGCCAGAAGGCCGTGCGCGCGGCCCTGGAACAGGCGCGCAGTTCCGGCCTGATGGACGCCGCCACCGGCCTGTTCACCCGCGATCTGTTCGCGGGCCACCTGATGCGGCTGGCCCGCAGCGCCCGCGAACGCAACCGGCCGTTGAGCGTCTGCATGCTCAAGGTCTCGGAGAAGCCCGACCTCAAGGCGCCGCGCGCCGGCGGCTGGGTCGCCCGCGCCGTTCCGCAGATCGGCTCGATGATCGGCCGCCTGGTCCGGGTGGAGGACACGGCCGCGCGCTTGGCGCCCGAGGTCTTCGCGCTTGCCCTGCCCGCGACACCCTTGCACGCGGCGCGCGCGGCGGGCGAGCGCATCGCCGCGGTGATCGGCTGCACGGCGTTCGAAGCGGGCCAGGGCGCCACGCCCTTCGTCGTCGAGTTCGACCTGGGCGTCGCCGAAGTGGCGTCGCCGGAAAGTGTGGGCTACGCCTTGGAGCAGGCGGCCGCGATGGCCCATACGCTCAAGGCCAGTTGATGCCCCAAGTCACCTTCGGCGCCATGCCTCCCGGCGTCGGCTATTGGACCTACCTGATCCCGCTCATCGTCGTCGCCATGGTGATCCTGCGCAACGCGCGGGCCCGGACGCTGCGGGTCGAGCGGCTGTGGATCTCGCCGGCGATCATCATGCTGCTGGCGGTGCTGGCGTTCAGCCACAACCCGCCGCCCGGCCCCATCGGCCTGGCGCTCGACCTGGCGGCGGTGGCGCTGGGCGCCCTCCTCGGCTGGTGGCGTGGTCGCGCCAGCACCTTCACGGTCGATCCCGCCACCCACGTGGTGACCAGCAAGGTCTCGCCTCTGGGCATGCTGCTGATCCTGGGGATCTTCGGCCTGCGCTATCTCCTGCGGGGCGCCGTGGCCGGCGAGTCGTCGATGCTCCACCTGACGGCCGCCGAGGCGACCGACAGCTTCCTGCTGCTCGCCGTGGGCGTTGTCTCGGCCCAGCGGCTTGAATGGTGGATCCGCGCCCGCAGGATGATCGCCGACTCCCGGTCGGCGGCCGCCGGGTAGCTACTTCTTCGCCGGCGCGGCCTTCGCCGCGGGGGCCGGCGCCGCGGGGGCCGGCGCCGCGCCGACCTGCTTCGAGAGCCTGGCGTTCATGGCCTGCAGATCGCCGCCGTTACGGCTGAGCTCGTTGCCGCAGCGGGTCAGCTCGACCTGGGCCTGCTGCGCCGTCAGCTTCTTGCCCTCGGCCAGCATGGTCGGTTCGATCCGCGACAGCGGTCCGCGCGCCCCAAGGCGGCCGAGGTAGTAGAACACGCCCATCGAGGCCTTTTCGCGCTGCGCGGGGTCGCGGCTGATGGTCTGCAGGACCAGCAGGCAGCGGACGTCGGGCCCGTCGGCTTCCTGCGCCAGGGCCGGCGATGCGAGGCCAGCCAGGACGGCTGCGGCGGCGAAGGCGGTCACGGCGTGACGCATGTCGGATCTCCTCGGGGGTGGCGCAGACTGCGTCCCGCCCTCTTTCAGGTTCACTAAGCCTGGCCGGCCAGCTTCGCCAGTTCGGCCAATACCCTCTCGGCGGCGTCGAGACGCTGCTTCGGGGTTTCCCATTCGCCCTTCACGACGACCTTGTTGTCGGGCCGGACCTTCCAGGCGATCTGGTTTTTCGCGACGAACTGCACCAGGCCCATCGGGTTCTTGAAATCGTCGTTGCGGAACGTAACGACCGCGCCTTTGGGTCCGACGTCGATCTTGGCGACGTTGGCCTCGCGGCACAGCCCCTTGATGGCGACCACCTTCAGCAGTTGGTCGGCCTCGGGCGGCAGGGGGCCGAAACGGTCGATCAGCTCGGCGGCCAGCGCTTCGCGATCCTGCGCCTTCTCGGCGTCGGAAATCCGCCGGTACAGAGCGAGGCGGACGTTGAGATCCGGCACATATTCGTCCGGGATCAGCACGGCGGCGCCGGTGTTGATCTGCGGCGACCAGCCCCGATCGGCCACCTCCTCGGCGCCGGCGCGAGCGCGCAGCTCGTTGACCGCGTCCTCCAGCATCTGCTGGTACAGCTCGACGCCGATCTCCCGGATGTGGCCCGACTGCTCCTCGCCCAGCAGGTTGCCGCCGCCCCGGATGTCCAGGTCGTGGCTGGCCAGCTGGAACCCGGCGCCCAGGCTGTCCAGCGACTGCAGCACCTTCAGGCGCTTCTCGGCCGAAAGGGTGATCTGCTTCTGGGCGGGCGTCGTCAGATAGGCGTAGGCGCGAGCCTTGGAGCGCCCCACCCGGCCGCGCAGCTGGTACATCTGGGCCAGGCCGAACATGTCGGCGCGGTGGATGACCATGGTGTTGGCCGTGGGGATGTCCAGGCCGCTCTCCACGATCGTGGTCGACAGCAGCACGTCGTACTGGCCGTCGTAGAAGGCGGTCATCACCTCTTCGAGCTGGGTCGGCGCCATCTGGCCGTGGCCCACGACGAATTTGATCTCGGGCACCTGCTCGCGGAGGAACCGCTCCAGCTCGGGCAGGTCGCCGATGCGCGGTGCGACGAAATAGGCTTGGCCGCCGCGATACTTCTCCCGCAGCAGCGCCTCGCGCAGCACGACCGGGTCCCAGGGCGTGATGTAGGTCCGCACCGCCAGGCGATCGACCGGCGGCGTCGCGATGATCGACATCTCGCGGATCCCGCTCAGCGACATTTGCAGGGTTCGCGGGATCGGCGTGGCCGTCAGGGTCAGCATGTGCACGTCGGCGCGAAGCTCCTTGAGCTTCTCCTTGTGCTTCACGCCGAAGTGCTGCTCCTCGTCGACGATCACCAGGCCCAGGTTCTTGAAGCTGACCTGCTTCGAGAGCACGGCGTGGGTGCCGACGATGATCTCCACCTCGCCCTTGGCCAGGCCGTCGCGGGTCTCGGCGGCCTCCTTGGCGGGGACCAGGCGCGAGAGTCGACGCACGCGCACCGGCCAGCCCTCGAACCGTTCGGAGAAGGTCTTGAAGTGCTGGCGCGCCAGCAGCGTGGTCGGCGCCACGATGGCGACCTGCTGGCCGCTCATGGCCACGACGAAGGCGGCGCGCAGGGCCACCTCGGTCTTCCCGAAGCCCACGTCGCCGCAGATGAGGCGATCCATCGGTCGGCCGGCGCCCAGATCCTCCAGCACGTCGCCGATGGCGTTGAGCTGGTCCTCGGTCTCTTCGTACGGGAACCGCGCGCAGAATTCGTCGAACAGCCCCTGCGGCGGCTCGACCGGATCGCTGAGCTTGGTGGCGCGCTCGGCGGCGATGCGGATCAGGCCGTCGGCCATCTCGCGCAGACGTTCCTTCGCCTTCGCCTTGCGCGCCTGCCAGGCCGCACCGCCAAGGCGGTCGAGCTGCACCCCCTCGCTGTCGGCGCCGTAGCGGGTCAGCAGGTCGATATTCTCGACCGGCAGGTACAGCTTGGCCTCGCCGCCGTACTGGAGCTCCAGGGTGTCGTGCGGCGCGCCTTGGACGTCGAGGGTCTTGAGGCCGAGATAGCGGGCGATGCCGTGGTCGATGTGGACCACAAGGTCGCCGGGCGTCAGCGCCGACGCCTCGGCCAGGAAGTTGGCGGCGCGCCGGCGCTTGCGGGGACGGGCCAGCCGGTCGCCCAGGATGTCGGTCTCGGAGATGACCGCCAGGCTGTCGGTCTCGAAGCCGGCGTCCAGCGGCAAGACCACCCGCTGCGGCTTCTTCGGATCCGCGGCCTTCGCGGCGTCCCAATAGGGCGCGAGCGGAAGGCTCTTGAGCCCGTGGTCCGCCAGCATGTGCATCAGCCGGTCGGAGGACCCGTCCGACCAGGAGGCGAACAGCACGCGCTTGCCGTCGGCACTGAGCTTGTTGGCGTGATCGACCGTCGCCTCGAAGAGGTTGACGCTGTCCAGCTTGCGCTCGGCCGAGAAATTGCGCCCGGCCCGCGCGCCCATGTCGATGACCGCCTCGCCCTCCGCCTCGTTGAAGGCCGAGAACCGGCGGGTCGGACGCACCTTGAGCTGCTCGTCCCACTCCGCCTCGTCGAGGTAGAGCCGGGTGGGATCCAGCGGATGGTAGTGGGTCTTGCGTTCGGTGTTGGAGCGCGCCTCGTACGCGTCCCGGACAATCGCCAGGCGCTCGTCGCGCGAGTCGCGGGCCAGGTGGTCCAGCGCGATCGCGGTGTTGCCTGGCAGGTAGTCAAAGAGCGTCGCCAGGTCCGGGTAGAACAGCGGCAGGTAGTGCTCCATTCCCGCGCGCCGGCCGCCCTCGGAAATGGTGGCGTACAGCGGGTCGTCGCCGGGCGCGCCGAAAGTCTCCAGATAGCCGGTCCGGAAGCGGCTGACCGCGTCCTTGTCCAGCAGGGCCTCGCTGACCGGCAGGAGCGAAACCTCCTTGAGCTGTTTCGTCGAGCGCTGCGTCTCGGGATCGAAGGCGCGGATGCTCTCCAGGGTGTCGCCGAACAGGTCCAGCCGCACCGGCTCTTCGGCCGTCGGCGGGAACACGTCGATCACGCCCCCGCGGATGGCGAACTCGCCCTTCTCCGAGACGGTCGAGGCGCGGCTGTAGCCGTTGACGGCGAAATAGGCCTCGAGGTCGGCGATCTCCACCACGTTTCCGGTCTTCGCCGAATAGCTCGCGCGCTTCACCGACGCGATCGGCGGCACGCGCTGGAGCAACGCGGGCACGGTCGTCACCAGCAGGCGCGGCTTGGCGTCCAGGCCTCCGGCGAGCTGCGAGAGGGTCGCCATCCGCTGGGCCGCGACGCCGGCGGAGGGGCCGACGCGGTCGTAAGGCAGGCAGTCCCAGGACGGGAAGGTCAGGACCTCGACGTCCTGGGCGAAGAAGGCGAAGGCGTCGACGAAGGCCGACAAGCGCCCGGCGTCGCGGGCGACGAAGACCGACAGCCCCTTCCGAGCCTTGACCACGTCGGCCATGACGAGCGCATCGAAGCCCTCGGGCGCGCCTACCAGATCCAGCCGGCCGGGATCGTCGGCGACGCGGCGCATCTGGGCGCGGGGGTCGGGCCGGTTTCCGTCAGCCATCGGCCTGCCCCCCGGACGCCTGCCCCTTCGGCGAGATGCCCTTGTGAGCTTCGTCGCGGAAGGCCTTGAGCTTGTTCATCAAAGGCCCGTCAAACTCGGTCGGCGTCGCCTCGCGCTCCAGGATCCAGCCGTAGAGATCCTGATCGGGCTGGTCCAGCAGCGCCTCGAACCAGTCGAGTTCGGCGGGGCTGAACGTCGAGACATGGCTGTCCGCGAACGGCCCCAGGATGAGGTCCGCTTCCTTGAAGCCCCGCCGCCAGGCGCGCAGCTTCAGTTTCTTGAGCCGTGCATCATCCGTCGTCATCGAGAGGGGCCGGATATAGAGCGGCGCGGGCCTGCGCGCCAGTCGGGTATGATCCAAGCATGCGGCCCGAGATTCTGTTCCCGCTCTTCGCATCGATCACGTCCCTCAAGGGCGTGGGGCCCCGCGTCGCTCCGCTCCTGGAGCGCGTGGCCGGACCGATCGTGCGCGATGTCCTGTGGCTGCAGCCCCATTCGATCGTCCGCCGCACCCCCGCGAAGCTGGCCGATGCGGTGGACGGGCAGATCATGACATTCGACGTGGTGATCGAGGAGCATCAGCGGCCCCGGACAAAGGCCCAGCCGTGGCGCATGCGGGTGTCCGACCCCACGGGCTTCCTGACCCTGGTGTTCTTCGGCCGCTTCGGGGACCAGATCGAACAGCGGCACCCCGTGGGCGCGCGCCGCATCGTCTCGGGCAAGGTCGAGGAGAGCCAATTCGGCCGCCAGATGGTGCATCCCGACTACATGACCGACCCCGCCAAGCCGGTCGACATCCCGGAGATCGAACCCGTCTATCCCGCGACGGAGGGGCTGCCGGCGCGCCGGGTGAGGCAGTTCGTGCTCGAGGCGTTGGAAAAGGCGCCCGAGATGCCGGAATGGCAGGATGCGGCTTGGCTGGCGCGTGAGAAGCTTCCGGCGTGGCGAGAGGCGTTGACCCGCCTGCATGCGCCCGAGAGCGAGGCGGATCTGTCCCCGCTCAGCCGACACCGGCGCCGCCTGGCCTACGACGAGTTGCTCGCCCATCAGCTCGCCATGGCCCAACGCAAGGCGGCGCGGCGGCGCGAACCCGCCGCGAAGGTCCCAGCCGGCCAGACCGCGGCGCGGCTGAAGGCAGACCTGCCCTTCGCCTTCACCGGCGCCCAGGAGCGCGCCCTGGCCGACGTCCGCGCCGATTTCCAGGCCGGCGAGCGCATGAGCCGGCTGGTGCAGGGCGACGTGGGCTCGGGCAAGACCGTGGTCGCCATGTGCGCCATGGCCGACGTTTCCGACGCCGGCGGCCAGAGCGCGCTGATGGCGCCCACCGAAATCCTGGCCCGGCAGCATTTCGAGACCATCTCCGCCCCGCTGGCCGCTCACGGGATCACCGCCGTCCTGCTCACGGGCCGCGACAAGGGCGCGGCGCGGGCCGAGAAATTGCGGGCCTTGGCGTCGGGCGTGGCCCAGGTGGCGGTGGGCACCCATGCCCTGTTCCAGGACGAGGTCGCCTTCCACAAGCTCCAGCTGGTGGTGATCGACGAGCAACACCGGTTTGGCGTGGCGGAACGGCAGCGGCTGCAGGCCAAGGGCCAGGCCGTCCACCTGATCGCCATGTCCGCCACGCCGATCCCCCGGACCCTCGAACTCACGATGTACGGCGACCTCGATGTCAGCCGGATCGACGAAAAGCCGCCCGGCCGAACCCCGGTGGCGACCCGCGCCGTGCCCATGCCGCGCCTGGACGAGATCGTCGGCCGATTGAAGGAAGCCGTGACCGGCGGGGCGCAGGCGTTCTGGATCTGCCCGCTGGTGTCCGAGTCCGAAGTCAGCGACCTGGCCGCGGCGGAGATGCGGGCGATCGCGCTCAGGAAGGTGATTGGAGCCGGCGTCGGCCTCGTCCACGGCAAGCTGACGGGCGCCGAGAAGGACGCCGTCATGGCCGACTTCGCCGACAACAGGCTGTCGGTGCTGGTGGCGACGACCGTGGTCGAGGTCGGCGTCAACGTCCCCAACGCCACGATCATGGTGATCGAGCAGGCCGAGCGTTTTGGCCTGGCCCAGCTCCACCAGCTCCGCGGGCGCGTGGGCCGCGGGGCGCGCGAGAGCGCCTGTGTCCTGCTCTACGATCCGCCGCTCAGCGAGACGGCGCAGCAGCGGCTGGACATCCTGCGCCGCACCGACGACGGCTTCGTCATCGCCGAGAAGGACCTGGAGCTGCGCGGCGGCGGCGACGCGCTGGGCCTGCGCCAGAGCGGCCTGCCCGACTACGTCTTCGCCGATCCCTTCGTGCACCGCGACCTGATCGCCGTGGCCGGCGACGACGCCCGCCTGATCGTGAACCGCGATCCCGAGCTGACCAGTCCCCGCGGCCAGGCGCTGCAGGTGCTCCAGGAGCTGTTCGATTGGAAGGCCGGGCTGGCGCTGCGCGACGCCGGCTGAAATTTCTCGGCGACTATGTCGATTTCCAAGCCGCCCGGACGACCAGGGAGGCCTCGAGAGGAGTTTCCCGTGAAGTACCTGTGCCTCGTCTATTTCGCCCCCGGCGCCATGGCCGACCTGACCGACGCCGAGCGCGAGGCGCTGGACAAGGCCTCCCTCGCCTACGACCAGGAGCTGGAGCGGCGCGGCCACTTCATCGCCGCCTCCGCCCTGCAGGGCGCGTCGACCGCCGTGTCGATCCGTCGGACGGACAGCGACCGCTCGGTGACGGACGGCCCCTTCGCCGAGACCCGCGAGGTGCTGGGCGGCTTCATCTTCATCGAGGCGAAGGACCAGGCCGAGGCCGTCGAGATCGCCAGCGGGATCCCGGTCGGCCGCTACGCCACCGTGGAGGTGCGCCCCGAACTCGACTTCGGCTAGACCCGCACCATCCGCTTGCCGCGGTTCTCGCCGGCCAGCAGGCCGATCAGCGCCGAGGGCAGGTTCTCCAGGCCATCGATGATGTCCTCCTGCACCTTGAGTTGGCCCGAGGCTACCCACGACTGGAGATCGGCCAACGCCCGCTCGTTCTGGTCGGCGAAGTCCATCACCACGAAGCCGCGCAGGGTCAGCCGCTTGGTGACGATCAGGCCGGGCACGCCACGCGGGCCGTGCGGCGGCGCGGCGCCGTCGTATTGCGAGACCGCCCCGCAGCAGGCGATGCGGCCGTGCGTCCTCATCGCGAACAGGCAGGCCTCGAAGACGTCGCCGCCGGTGTTGTCGAAATAGACGTCGATGCCGTCCGGAACGGCGGCCCGGAGCTGGCGCTTGAATTCCGGAGACTTGTAGTCGACCGCGGCGTCGAACCCGAGTTCGTCCACCAGCCAGCGGCCCTTCGCCTCGCCGCCCGCGATCCCCACCACGCGGCAGCCCTTGATCTTCGCGATCTGACCGACGATCGAGCCCACCGAGCCGGCCGCCGCGGAGACGACGACCGTCTCGCCCGCCTTGGGCTGGCCGCACTCCAGCAGGCCGAAGTAGGCCGTCAGGCCCGCCACGCCGTAGACGCTGAGCAGATGGGTCTCGGGCTTCAGGTCAGGCAGCTTCTTCAGGGGCTTGCCCGGCAATGCGGCATACTCCTGCCAGCCGGTATCGGCGAAGACGAGGTCGCCCGGCTTGAGGTGGTCAACGCGGGACTCAACCACTTCGGAGAGCCCTCCGCCCGCCATCACCTGGCCCGCGCCCAGCGCGGCGCGGTAGGTCGCGCCCTGCATCCAGGCCCGGTTGGCGGCGTCCAGCGAGATGTAGCGGGTCTTCAGCAGCACCTCGCCCTCGCCGGGCGTCGGCCGCTCGCTGGTCGACAGGGCGAAGTGGTCCGGGGCCAGCTTGTCGCCCTGCGGCAGGCGGTCCAGCACGATCTGGCGATTGGTCACGGCGTTCTCCAGGCTCTTTGGAACGACCTTGTCACCGCGCCAGCCAGGCCGCCAGCCGCTCCTTCGCGTCGGCCTCCAGGTCGGCGTAGAACAGGTTGAAGCCCGGGACCTTCCGGCGATCGGCCCAGTCGCCGCCCGGCTTCAGCGACGACGACTTGGGATGGCTGACCACCAGCACGCCGCGCTCGCACCGCGCCGCCACCTGGCGGGCCATGAAGGCCGGACGCGCGCCCCACTCCAGACCCGTGGCGTTGGCCGCGCCCAGGTGGAGGCGGGCGGGCGCGGGCTGGTCGGACACGGCCCCCAGCAGGGGGTTGAAGCAGAGCGCCGGCCGCGGCGACAGGTTCGCCAGCTCCCCATGCTCGTTCCACACCAGCGCCCGGTCCAGCAGCCGCTTGCCGGCGTCGAAGTCGCCCTCGTACACGCGCGCCCACGCGGCCAGGCAGCCGGCCTGGCCCTTCTGCACGCAGGGCGGGATCGGCGGCGCATCGGCCGGAACGACCGTGTCGATCAGGTAGGCGGCCACCAGCCGGCTCTGCAGCACCGGGTCGCGCGCCACCTCCTCCGCCAGCAGCCGGCTGGCCAGGGTGCCGCCCTGCTCCACCCCCACGATGATGAAGGGTCGGCCGCCGTTGTCCTGGTCGACGTACCAGCGGAAGGCGTCGCGCACGTCGCCATAGGCGAACTGGCGGGCCTCGCGGGCGTCCTCGCGCAGGGTGGTGAGGCTGTAGAGGCTGGCCTGGCGATAGCGCGGGGCGAAGACCCGGCCGACGCTCACGAAGGGGCCCACATAGTTGGGCGCCATCACGGTCTCGAACTGCCGGTTGGCCTTGCGCGCGTTCAGCCGGGCGTTCCAGTTGCGGCCGCCGTCATAGGTGGTGGGCGCTACGAAGAACACGTCCGCCCGCAGGTCCCCGCCCGGCTTCGGGCGCAGGTACCAGGCCGCCGACTTCGAATAGTCCGGCCCCGGCGGCGGCTCATAGGTCTGGAACGGCACCTTGGGGTCCAGCGCCGTCGAGACCAGGTCGCCCCAGAAGACGATGACGCCGATCACCAGCACCAGCGCAGCACTCAGCAGGGTGGCCAGCCACCAGCGCGTTCGCTGCCGGGCCGGCCGGTCCGCCATGGCTAGCGATAGGGGTCCGGCTGGCTCAGGAAGCGGCCGACATAGTCGCCGATCCCCTCCTCAAGCGGCGTGAGCGGAGCCGCGTAGCCGGCCTCGGCCAGCCGCTCCATCTTCGCCTCGGTGAAGTACTGGTACTTGTCGCGGATGGCCGGCGGCATGGGCGTGTATTCGATCTGGGCGTTCTTGCCCGCCGCCTCGAACACCTGCCGCGCCATGTCCTCGAACGTCCGCGCCTGGCCAGAGCCCAGGTTGTAGATGCCGTTCACCTGCGGGGTCTCGAACAGCCAGCGGATCACGTCGGCCGCGTCGCGGACATAGACGAAGTCGCGCTTCTGGCCGCCGTCGGGCACGTCCGGCCGATAGCTCTTGAACAGCTGCACCGCATGGCCCTCGCGCACCTTCGGCCAGATCTGCGAGGCCACCGACTTCATCGAGTGCTTATGCTCCTCGTTCGGCCCATAGACGTTGAAGAACTTCAGCCCCACCCACTGCGGCGGCGCGTAGTCGCGATTGGCCTGGCGCACCGCGAACAGGTCGAACAGCGCCTTCGACCAGCCATAGGTGTTCAGCGGCCTGAGCGCGGCCAGCGCCTCGTAGTCGTTGTCGTCGTCGAAGCCATGCTCCCCCGCCCCATAGGTGGCGGCCGACGAGGCGTAGACCAGCCGCCGCTGCCGGTCGGCGCACCAGCGGAACAGGTCACGGCTCAGCGTGAAGTTCGAGTGGACGATCTTGTCCGCGTCCGGCTCGGTCGTCGACGAAACGGCGGCCATGTGCACCACCAGCTCGATGTCGCGCCAGCGCTTCTCCAGCCAGTCGAACATGTCTTCGGGCGCCACGAAGTCGCCGATCGGCGTCTTGGCGATGTTGCGCCACTTGCCCAGTTCCGCCTCGTGCAGCCGGTCGCAGACCACGACGTCCAGGTCGCGATCCTCGGCCAGCTTCGCGGCGATGTTCGAGCCGATGAAGCCCGCGCCACCGGTGACGAAGACGATACGCCTTGTCATGCGAAGGACCCCGTCATGCGCTCTGCTCCTTCTTGGCCATGCGGGCGATGGCCGCCGTCGTCGAATAGCCGTCGACGATCTCGGCCAGCTTCACCTCGCCGCCCCAAGACTTCACCAGGTCGCCGCCGACCACCTGGTCCTCGGAATAGTCGGCGCCCTTGATCAGCACGTCCGGCCGCGCCGCCTCGATCAGCCGGATGGGCGTC
The DNA here is from genome assembly GCF_057809855.1 of Phenylobacterium sp. FG114. NCBI lineage: Bacteria > Pseudomonadati > Pseudomonadota > Alphaproteobacteria > Caulobacterales > Caulobacteraceae > Phenylobacterium > Phenylobacterium sp. FG114. The sequence continues at coordinate 262,593 of NZ_JBMDKU010000004.1, forward strand.
AGCTCCTCGAAGGGCGCCACCAGGTCGACGCTGCGCAGGCCGGCCAGCACCAGCGCCCGGCTCTCCAGGTCGTTCACCGGCCGCCCCTCGCCCTTTAGCTCACGCACCGAGCCGTCGGAGTTCACCCCGACGATCAGGCGGTCGCACCAGGTCCGGGCCTGCGCCAGATAGGCCACGTGGCCCTTGTGCAGGATGTCGAAGCAGCCGTTGGTGAAGCCCACCTTCAGCCCCTGCGCGCGCCAGCGCGCCACTTCCTCGCCCAGCCGCTGGAGCGTCGCGACCTTGCCCTCGGCGACGGCCGTATGGGCCGACAGCACGGCCTCGACCAGTTCGTCCGGGCTCACCGTAGCCGTCCCCGCCTTGCCCACCGCCACGCCCGAGGCGAGCTGCGCGAAGCCGATGGCCTCGTCCAGCGTGGCGCCCGCCGCGATCGAGAGCCCCAGGGCGGCCAAGGCGGTGTCCCCTGCCCCGGAGGCATCGAACACCTCGCGCGGCGTGGTGCGAAAATGCCGGACCGCCTGGCCGCGCAGGCCCAGCGACACGCCCTTGGCGGCGCGGGTCACCAGCACGCCCTTGGTCGACCACAGCTCGAGCGCCCGGGCGATCGCCGCCTCCAGCTGGGCGTCGGTCTCGGTGGGCATGTCGGTGGCGTACGACAGCTCGGACGCGTTCGGCTTCACCAGGTCGATGTCGCCATAGCGGGCGAACGACCGGGCCTTGGAATCGACGATCACCTTGGCGCCCGTCTCGGCGGCCGCGTCGTGGGCGGCGGCGATCACCGCGTCGGTGACCACCCCCTTGCCGTAGTCCGAGATCAGGATGACCCCCGCGCCCTGGGCGGCGTCCTTGATCGTGCGGATCAGCCGCTGCTCGACGTCGCCCGTCACCGGGCGGCTCTCCTCCAGATCGACGCGCAACAGCTGCTGGCCGCCCGAGACGAAGCGGGTCTTGAGCGTGGTCGGCCGCTCGGGATCGGTGACCAGGTAGCCCTCGATGGCCGGCTCCTCCTCGCCCACCAGGCGCGAGGCGTCGTGCCCCTCGGCGTCGCCGCCCACCAGGCCGACCAACGCAACCGAACCGCCCAGCGCCGCGATGTTGCGCGCGACGTTGCCGGCGCCGCCCAGCATCTTCAGCTCACGCTGGCGCGCCAGCACCGGGATCGGCGCCTCGGGCGAAACCCGGGTCACGCTGCCATAGACGAACCGATCGACCATCAGGTCGCCGACACAGGCGACCCGCTTGCCGGGAAGATCACCGAGCAGGTGCTGGAGAGCGGCCAGATCCATGGCGCTAGCCTGTGCGGCGCGTTGTCGGGCGGGTCAAGCGGACTCGGCCGCAACCCCCACGACCCTACGAGCGGACCGGCCGATGCCCGCCGAGGGGGGGGGGGGGCGAGCGGAGTTGCGCGACGGGGGCGGCTTCGGCAGGTGACTGTTCGGAAGGTCTGCTCACCGTCGAAGCTTGGCCGCGGTAGGCTCTGCTGCCGACTCAAGGTGTTCGAAGCAGATGTCTGGGCGCAATCAACACTTCATTCCGCGCATGCTTCTTCGGGCCTTCCGCTCCAGGGGTGACGAGGCACGGACCTACGTCTGGGTGGCGCGTCGTGAGGGCCGCATCTTCGAGCCCAACATCGTTGGCGTCGCAGCGCAGAACGATTTCTACTCCGCGCCATCGCCCGACGGCCGTCCGACGCTCGACGACGCCATCACGCGCTACGAAGACCGCCTCGCCACCCTGCTCATGGGCCTTCGCCGCCTGGATATCGGCGAAACCGCGCCAGCGGAGGACGCCTCCGAGGTCGTCTCGCACCTGACCCGGCGCGTGCCAGGGTTCCGCCACTTCATGGGCGACACCGTGAGCGACCTTTTCCAGCGGGCGAGCGATCACTTCAACAGGCCCGAGGTCATCCGCAGCTTGGCTGGGTTGGAGGGGCCGGAACCCACGGAGGTGTTTCGCGACCGCGCCCTACCGGAGATCTGCGCGAATCCGCGGCGGGCCCGCATGCACGATGTCCCAGACGATATGCTCGTGGCGATGGCCTATGTGCAGGCGCGCGAGGGGTACGACGCGCTCTTCACCCCGCAGGCCGCGCTTGTGGAAGACGCTCTTCGGACCCTCATCGCCCAGGCGCCGGCGCAGGCTGCGGAGGGGCACCGGAAGATGTTGGCCGAGGATCTCGCCGGGCAGGCACGGGTCGACTTCTTAGACAGCTACCGCTGGCGGATCGAGGCTGCGCCCGAGGGCGGCTGCATCCTTCCCGACTGCGTGGCTCTCGGCGTGACCGGCGCCGGCGAGCTGCGCCCCTTCATGCTCTGCGACCGGACCGATACGGCCGGCGTCGCGTTCCCGCTGGCCGCGGATCGGCTTCTCGTGGCCGCACCGCCGGATGGCGATTGGCCGAACCTGGCGGACTTCAATGGTGCTGCGGCGGCGTCCAGCGACCACTTCTTCGTCGCCCATGTCCGCCGGTCGGACATGGAGGCGCTGAAGGGCCGCATCGGCGCCATCACCGCCCCATTCCGCGCCGACCTCGTCGACAAGGTCATGCGCGAGTTCGAAGGGCGCCAGCCGTCCGCGCCGGCCCGCGTGGCGCCGCCGACGGAGCCGCCGCGCCTCTGCGAGGTGGAGGCGTCGTTTGGCGATCTCGAATACAGTGCCCGAGCCATCGCCCGCACCCAGGCCTTGATCGCCCGGCTCAGTCCGCACCTGGCGCTCGACCGGCTGCTCGGGGTAACCTTCGCCTCCGTGCCGCAAATGGCCCTCATCTCGCTGGACCGAGGTGACCCGCGGCTCCCGCCGTACACCCTCGACGTGCTGCCGCAGGACCTGAGCGCGGCCTCGCCGGTCATCGTCCGCGATGGGAAGCTGTATTCCAGGACCTACATCGACTCCGACATCGGCTGGGCGCTGGCCGACGACGATGAACCGGACGACGTGCCGACGGCGCTGCACGTGATCGCCCATCAGCTCGCGGAGGTCAGCGCCGCGCGGCGCATCGATCAGGCGCTGCCCGGCTTCCTGCTCGAATCCAGCGACGACCTGCACACGCACCGCCTGACCATACCGGCGATGCTGGCGGCCTTCGCCTTCCACGCCGCGCTACAGAGCGCAGGCTTCGGATCGGAGGCGAAGTTCGAGGCGCGCTACCGGGAGGCGCTGATCGATGCGATCGAACGGGCGCCGAGCGTCCTGGGCCCGATCATCGAGACCCTGTCGCCCGGCGACGACCTCGAGGCCTACTACGCGGCCGCCCTGGCCTGTTCGAGCGCCATCCTCGTGGCCGCCGCCCATCTCGCCGGCCACAGGACGGGCCTCGACCAAGATGTCCTGGCCGATGATGCAGACCTCCACGAGCGGCTGGCCAAGGTGGGCCTGAGCGGCTGGTTCCCGGTCTTCAACGTCGACCTGACCGACTTCTGGGACACGCCCGGAAGCTGGCAGTCGCGCGCGCCGTTCCTGGCGCTCCATCGGCACACCGAGCGCATCCTGTGGGCCCTGAATCTCTTCCCTAAGCGGATGGACGACGGCGGAACCTGGCTCGTCGCGCCCGAGGTGTTTCAGCCCATCGACAGCTAGCCGAGATAGTCGGAACGTCAGCTCCGCGGCCTGCTCCCAAGGTCATCTGCTGGCGCTGGGCGGGCCCCAGGAACGCGCGATCGTTCTGCCGCGGACGACAACCGACTCGCTACGCCGGCCTCAACCCAAATCCAGCAGGTAAGACACTGCAGACTCCCTCGTCGCCGCTCGTCGCGCTACAGCCGCGTCTACGAGTTCCTTACCGAGGAACGCGGCACCGCCCACGATCGCGGCAGGGAGCACCGCTGAGAGCGTCGCCGTGCCCAGGATCGTCGTCGTGCCGCTTAACCCGGCGGCCCCAACCATCGCGCCCTTGGCGAGCGCTCCCAGAAACTTGTCAGTGATGGCGGCAAGCTTGTTCTCGAATGCTCGCGCTGCGGGAACCAACTCGGCTTCTACTAGGCGATCTATCGCCGCGGGATAGTCCGCGCTCGGCGGTATTGATCCTGCGCGGTTAGCTATCAATGTGAGCTGACCGAGGAAGTCCTGCCGTTCACCTTCCGAGAGACGCCGATAGTTAAGCACGTCCTCGATGCCTAGCCGCTCCACGGTCTCATCAGGCACTAACCGATCGAATGTTGCGAAGCTAAGATCGATCACTCGAGATGAGGCCGCGGTGGCGGCATTGCCGTAGGTCCGATTCATGAGCTGTTGCAGCGGCCTCGCGTCGGCGAGCGGCACCATCCCCAAGCTATCGGCGTACAGAGTGAGAAAGTTCATCCTGATTGAGCAACTTGCCGCGAGCCGGGCAAGGTCCTTCGCTTGGCCGAAGGGCGTCGAAACGTCGAACGGCTGCGTGGATGTTTCCTCAATGATATCCGCAGGGCATAGGCCTGCGGACGATGCTTTGAAGTCGACGGATGCAAGCCGTTGGCGAAGGGTCGCAGCGTCAATGCCCCCCGGATACTGGCCCGGCGGCACCATCAGTTCGGCGAACCGGGCCGAGGTTCGGAGACCTGTCTGGAATGTGTCCAGATAGGCCAGGTCGCCCAAGTCTGAGGCCATGCGGATTCTTGCATCCACCGAATCCCGCGGTTGCGCATGCACGTAGATCGGGAAGCCGCCCTCCCGAAATGACTGCTCAAAGGACCGCATCGGGGAAGCCGCGCCTATGAGGCCGCTCTTGTCGGTGATCTTCAGCGACGGCCGATCCATGAGATGGAATTCGTCGAAGAACAGGATCGCCTTTTTCAGCGTCCGCTCAGGCGGAAGGAAATCAGAATAGTAAAACACTCTCATCGGCGCGGGCATCGACAGGAGTCTCCCTCGTCCGCGGAATTCTAGTCTCATTGCCCAGCGACGGCGAGTTCTTGCCGGGCTGGCGGTTCGACAGCATGGTGATCGGGGTGTTGCGGAATGTCTGCTTCAAGCTGCGGGGCGATCGTCGCCTTCTGGCGCGATCTCGCCGCAAGCGGACTATGTCTTGATTGTCCGAGCTCGGCCGAAGCGGCCACTGACCTCGGGACCTACCCCACCACCTCGCGGATCGCCTTGAGCTGCTTCAGCAGGCCCTCGGCGGCCGTCAGCGGCAGGGCGCTGGGGCCGTCGCACAGGGCGCGGTCGGGGTCTGGGTGGAACTCCAGGAAGACGCCGTCGGCGCCGGCGGCCACCGCGGCGCGCGCGATCACCGGCACGCCCTCGCGGCGGCCGCCGGTGGCGACGCTGTTGCTGCGCGGGTCGGCGCCCGGAAGCTGGACGGCGTGGGTGGCGTCGATGGTGACCGGCACGCCCAGCTCCTTCATCCGCTCGATGCCCAGCATGTCGACGACCAGGTTGTTGTAGCCGAACGAGACGCCGCGCTCGCAGAGGATGGTGAGCTCCTGGCCCGGCGTCGCCTCGCGGATCTTGTCGACGATGGCCCGCGCGTCCCAGGGCGCCAGGAACTGGCCCTTCTTCACATGCAGCAGCCCGCCGGCCGCCGCGGTGGCGCGCGCGGTCGCCACCACGAGGTCGGTCTGGCGGCAGAGGAAGGCCGGGATCTGGACCAGCTCGGCCACCGCGGCGACCGGCTCGGCCTGGTCCGCCTCGTGCAGGTCGGTGCAGATCGGGACGTTCAGCTCGGCCTTCACGGCGGCCAGCATCTCCAGGCCCTTCGCCAGGCCCGGACCGCGATAGCTGCGAATCGACGAGCGGTTCGCCTTGTCGAAACTGGCCTTGAACACATAGGGCAGCCCCAGGTCGGCGCAGATCGCCTTCAGGCGGCGGCCGACGTCCAGGGCCATGTCGAGGTCTTCGAACACGTTCAGGCCGGCGATCACCACCAGCGGGTAGCCGTCGCCGATGGACAGGTTCCAGCGATCGAGCGTCAGGGCGGCCATGGGGCTCCTTGGATACAGTTCGGCGCTCTAGTCGCCTGCCCCGCCGATCATCTCAAGCGCATTTCCGTGCGTCCCGATCGCCGTCTTGACCGTATCCGTCCGACGACCGATAGCGCGCGCAGCCGTCGGTGCTATCCTCGGCGTGGGTATGGGGGCGTGAGAATGGTCGGAGGTTCGGCGGTGACGGACCTTTCAGGAACACCGCTGGTGTTCCGCACAGCGGCGAAGACGATCATCCGGAACTGGCGTTGGGGTGTGATGACCTTCGTGCTGCCGGACGGCCGCGAGCTGCGTCTGGAGGGCGTGGAGCCGGGCCCCGAGGCGCGGCTGGTCGTCCACGACTACGACTTCATCAAGCGCACGATCTCGAACGGGACCATCGGCTTCGGCGAAGGCTACATGGCCGGGGAGTGGGACACCCCCGACCTGCCGGTGCTGCTGGAGGTGCTGGCGTCGAACTACGCGCGCTTCGAGAAGGTGTCGTTCGGCAACCCGTTCATGGCGGCGCTGAACGTGCTGGAGCACCTGCTGGGCCGGAACAACAGCCGGTCGGGGTCGAAGAAGAACATCCACGCCCACTACGACCTGGGGAACGCCTTCTATTCGCGCTGGCTCGACCCGACGATGACCTATTCGGCCGCCCGCTTCGCGCGGCCGGGCGAGCCGCTGCCGGACGCCCAGAACCGCAAGTACCGCACGCTGTGCGAGAGCATGGACCTGGCGCCGGGACACCACGTGCTGGAGATCGGCTGCGGCTGGGGCGGGTTCGCCGAGTTCGCGGCCAAGGAGGTCGGCGCCAAGGTGACGGCCATCACGATCTCGCAGGAGCAGTTCAAGTTCGCCCAGGAGCGCATGTTCCGCGAGGGCCTGAACGAGAAGGCCGAGATCCGCCTCGTCGACTATCGCGACGTGGACGGCCGGTTCGACCGGGTGGCGTCCATCGAGATGTTCGAGGCGGTGGGCGAACGCTACTGGCCCACCTATTTCGGCAAGGTGCGCGACAGCCTGAAGCCGGGCGGCCAGGCCGGGCTGCAGATCATCACGATCCGCGACGAATATTTCGAGCACTACAAGCGCACGCCCGACTTCATCCAGAAGTACATCTTCCCCGGCGGCATGCTGCCCTCGGAAGAGCGGCTGAAGCTGGTGACCGACAGGGCCGGCCTCTCGTGGGGCCAGGTCTCGCGGTTCGGGGTCCACTATGCCGACACCCTGGCCGAGTGGCTGCGCCGGTTCGAGGCGGCCTGGGACGAGATCACCCACCTCGGGTTCGACGAGCGGTTCCGCAAGCTCTGGCGGTTCTATCTGAGCTACTGCGAGGCCGGCTTCCGCACGAAACGGACCGACGTCGTCCAGCTCAGCCTCATCAAAGCTTGAGCGGCCCCCTGTTCGCCGATGCCCGGCTTGCCTAAGTAGCAGGCCATGCAAGTCGCGCAGTCCATCCTCGACCTCATCGGCAACACGCCGCTCCTGCGGCTGCGCCGCGCCAGCGAGATGACCGGGTGCGAGATCCTCGCCAAGGCCGAGTTCATGAACCCGGGCCAGTCGGTGAAGGATCGCGCGGCGCTCTACATCATCCGCGACGCCGAGCGGAAGGGCCTGCTGCGGCCGGGCGGCCGGATCGTCGAGGGCACGGCGGGCAACACCGGGATCGGCCTGGCCATGGTCGGCAAGGCGCTGGGCTACAAGTGCACCATCGTCATCCCGCGCACCCAGAGCCAGGAGAAGAAGGACGCCATCCGCCTGTTCGGAGCCGAGCTGGTCGAGGTGGACGCGGTCCCCTATTCCAACGAGAACAATTACATCAAGATTTCCGGCCGCTTGGCCGCCGAATTTGATGCGAAGGAGCCGAACGGCGCCGTCTGGGCCAACCAGTTCGACAACGTCGCCAACCGCGAGGCTCATGTCCACGGCACGGGCCCCGAGATCTGGGCCCAGACCGACGGCAAGGTCGACGCCTTCATCAGCGCGGTGGGCTCGGGCGGCACCCTGGCCGGCGTCGCCCAGGCGCTGCGGGCGCGCAATCCGAAGGTGAAGATCGGCCTGGCCGACCCCCACGGCGCGGCGCTCTACAGCTACTACACCGACGGTGAGTTGAAATCCGAAGGCGGCTCAATCAGTGAGGGTATCGGCCAGGGCCGCATCACCGCCAACCTGGAGGGTCTTGTTGTAGATCGCGCCTATCGCATCTCGGACGAGGAGATGCTGCTCGCCATCTTCGACCTGATGGAGTTCGAGGGCCTGGTCATGGGCGGCTCGACCGGGATCAACGTCGCCGGCGCCATCCGCATGGCCCAGGACCTGGGCCCGGGCCACACCATCGTCACCATGCTGTGCGACCACGGCCAGCGCTATCAGTCCAAGATCTTCAACCCGCCGTTCCTGCGGGAGAAGGGCCTGCCCGTCCCCACATGGCTGGAATAGACCCCCTCGTCTCCACCGCCTGGCTGGCCGACCGGCTGGGCGACCCGGACCTTCGCGTCGTCGACGCCACCCTCCCCCTCGTGGGCCAGCCCGGCCACGGCCGCGACAGCTACCTGGCGGGCCACATCCCCGGCGCGGTGTTCTTCGACATCAACGCCATCGCCGACACCACGGTCGACCTGCCGCACATGCTGCCGACGGCCGAGGCCTTCGCCCGCGACGCCGGCGCCCTGGGCCTGGCGCGTGACGCCACCATCGTCGTCTACGACGCCCACGGCATCTACTCCGCCCCGCGGGTGTGGTGGACGCTGCGGGTGATGGGCTACCCGAACGTCTTCGTGCTGGACGGCGGGCTGAAGAAATGGCGCGCCGAGGGCCGCCCGGTCGAGACCGAGCCGCATGCGCCCGTCCCGGTCACCGTCGCCCCGGCCCCCGACATGGCGCTCGTGAAGGACCTGGACGCGGTGACGGACATTCTCGGCGCCGGATCGGCGCAGGTCGTCGACGCCCGCTCGGCCGGCCGCTTCCGCGGCGAGGCGCCGGAGCCCCGCGCCAGCCTGCGCTCGGGGCACATGCCGGGCGCGCTGAACCTTCCGTTCGACCAGGTGGTGAACCCCGACGGGACGCTGAAATCGGCGTCCGAGTTGCAGGCTGCGTTCGGTCACGTCGATCTGGGCCGACCGATCGTCACCACCTGCGGATCGGGCGTCACCGCTTCGGTCCTGGCCCTGGCCTTGGCGCGCTTGGGCCGCTTCGACGTGGCGGTCTACGATGGCTCGTGGACCGAGTGGGGCGGACGCGCCGACACCGCCGTAGTCACCGGAGCCTGATCCATCGAGATACGCCCTGCCCGAGACGCCGACCTCGCCCTTATCCCCGCCATCGAGACGTCGGCCGCCGCCGCCTTCGAAGGGCGCGACGTCCCGGCCTGGCTGTTGACCGACGCGTCTCCGGCGGACGCCTGGCGCCCGCATCTCGACGCCGGCACGCTTTGGATCGCCGAGGCGGATGGGACGCCGATCGGCTACCTCGCCGCCAGCGTCCAGCACGACCGCCTTCACATCGACGAGGTGGATGTCCTGCGCGCCCACCAGGGCCGGGGCGTTGGGCGGCGCCTCCTCCAGACGGCCGCCGATCACGCCCGGGCTGCAGGCCTCAGCCGGCTGAGCCTGACCACCTTCCGCGACGTGCCCTGGAACGCGCCCTTCTATGCGTCCTTCGGCTTTCGCGAGTGGGATCCCACCGAAGCGCCCGCCAGCATACGCCAGATGTTGACCTACGAGGCGGCCAAGGGCCTCGCGAACCGCTGCGCCATGGTCATGGACCTATAGGCTGCGGCCTCACCGCATCGGCGGCGCGTACATCAGGCCGGACGCCGGAGCGTTCCACAGGGCGTTGAGGCCACGGTCCAGCCGCAGCGCGGAATCCTGGCCGAGGTCGCGACGGAAGATCTCGTGATAGGCGCCGACCTGGAGGATGACCTGGAAGGCCCAATCCGCCTTCAGGCCCAGCAGCGCGCCCAGGTCGCCCTCGACACCCAGCAGGCGTCGCGTCTCGGGATCGGTGGCCGTCTCGCGCGCCTGTTCAACGGTCCGCGAACTCAGGCCCAGCTCCTCGCCCAGCAGCGTGGCGTAGAAGGTCCAGCGCACGATCTCGGCCCAGACAGGGTCGTCGCGCCGCACGACCGGTCCCAGGGGCTCCTTGGAGATCACGTCGGGGAGGATCACGTGGCCGTTGGGATTCGCGAGCAATGACCTCGACGCCGCCAGCGCCGAGATGTCGGCGGTGAACACGTCGCAGTTCTCGTTCTCGTACATGCCGCGCGCCTGTTCCTCGGACGCCGCCATGACGGGGCGGTACCGCATCCCGCGGACCCGGAAGTAGTCCGCCAGGTTGCCGGCGCTCGCGGTGCCCTCCTGGACGCAAACGCGCGCGCCGTTCAATTCCTCCGCGCTGGTCAGTTGCATCGCGCGCCGGGTCAGGAAGCCCTGGCCGTCATAGTAGGTGATCACCGGGAACGTGACGCCCAGGCCCGCGTCGCGCGCGAACGTCTCGGACGTGTTCCGCGACAGGATGTCGATCGCGCCCTTTCGCAATGCGCCGAAGCGGTCCTGGGCCCCGATGACGGTGAAGCGCACCTTCGCGGAATCGCCCAGGGTGGCGACGGCGACGGCGCGGCAGATGTCCACGTCGAAGCCCCGCCACTCGCCCCGGGCGTCCTTGAGCGCGAAGCCCGGCAAGCCGGCGTGGACGCCACAGGCGACATAACCACGCTTTCGGACCGCCTCCAGGGTGGGGCTCTTGGCGGCTTCATAGGCGCCCGGAGGCGCGGCCACCGCCTTCGGGGCCGGAGCCTTCGCCGGAGCCTTGGCTTCGGGCTGCGGGCCGCTGCAGGCGCCGAGAAGCGCCATCATCGCCGCAATCGCCGTGAGGCGCCGGATCATCACTGCTCCTTGAAACGCAGAATAGCTTGGGGCTCTAAGAGCCCTGGCACTTTCGCCAGCGTCGCCAGGACCCGCAAGCCCGCATGTCGGACGAAACCCGCCTGATCCACGTCGGCAACACCATCGGTCCCTTGGCCAAGACCGTTGGCCCGCCGATCCAGAAGGGCTCGACCGTTCTCCTGCCCAGCGCGCAGGCGCTGTACGACGACGCGAACTATCTCACCTATGGTCGGGCCGGGCTGTCCGCGCAGGTCGCGCTGCAGGAAGGCCTGGCGGTGCTGGAGGGAGCTGTCGGCGTCTCGCTCTACCCCTCAGGCATCGCGGCCATTTCCGGAACGATGATGGCGCTGCTGAAGGCGGGCGACGAGCTCCTGGTCGTCGACAACGTCTACAAGCCCGTCCGCCGCTTCTGCGACCAGGTGCTGAAGCGCTTCGGCGTGGACATCACCTACTTCGATCCGCGGACGGCGCCCGAGACCCTGGTGGACACGGCGTCCGACGCCGTGCGGATGATCCTGCTCGAAAGCCCCGGTTCGCTCTCGTTCGAGATGCAGGACGTGCCCCGCATCGCCGAGCTGGCCAGAGGGCGGGGCATTCTCACCGCCATCGACAATACCTGGGCGGCCGGCCTGCTGTTCAAGCCGCTGGCTCACGGCGTGGACATCTCGATCCAAGCCCTAACCAAGTACGTGGGCGGCCACTCTGACGTGTTCATGGGCTCGGCCGCGGCCCGCGATCCGGCGCTGGTCCGCAAACTGGGCGACGGGGTCCACCACATGGGATGGGCGGTCTCGGGGGAAGATGCCTACGCCATGCTGCGCGGCCTGCGCACCCTCCCCACGCGAATGGCTCGCCACGGAGCCAGCGCCCTGACGGTCGCCGCATGGCTGCGCGCGCAACCGGAGGTGGTCGAGGTGCTGCACCCCGCCCTCCCCGGCGCGCCCGACCACGAAGTGTGGAAGCGTGACTTCATCGGCGGCTGCGGCCTGTTCGGGTTCGTCCTGCGACCCGCGCCGGAAGCGGCCGTGAACGCCTTCCTGGATCGCTTGAAACTGTTCGGCCTGGGCTTCTCCTGGGGCGGGTTCGAAAGCCTGGCGATCTCGTGCGATCCTCAGCTCAAGGTCCGGCGGTTCGCCACGGACTACGGCGGGCCGCTCATGCGCCTGCATGTCGGCCTGGAAAGCCCGGACGACTTGATCGCCGACCTCCGTCGCGGCCTGGACGCCTTCAAAGGAGCCTGACCGGAACCTCCCCGGTCCCCCGGCGCTTGCTCGGCGAGCACGAAAGGGACCGGCCATGGCCAATACGCAGCAAGGCTTCGAGTCGCGCGCCGAACGCGTCGCGGACGAGGAGCGCAAGATCCAGGACGAGGTCGACGCGAAGGAGGCGCGCTCCTTCGAGCCGAAAAGCAAGGACGAGACCCCGCCGCAGACCGGCGCACGCGAATACCCCGTGCCGCCGCTGCCGGGCAAACACCTCGAGAAGCCTGGCCTCGAAGCCGACCTCACCTTGAAGCCGATGTGGGACGCGCCGTTCTACAAGGGCTCGGAAAAGCTCAAGGACAAGGTGGCCCTGATCACCGGCGCCGACAGCGGCATCGGCCGCGCTGTCGCCGTCCTCTTCGCCCGCGAGGGCTGCGACGTCGCCATCGCGTACCTGGAGGAGGACGAGGACGCCAAGCAGACCAAGGCCGCAGTCGAGAAGGAGGGCCGCAAGGCGATCCTCATTCCGGGGGATGTCGCCGACCCGGAATACGCCGAAGCGGCGGTGGCGAAGACGCTGGAGGCGCTGGGCGGGCTGGATATCCTGGTGAACAACGCCGCCTTCCAGGAGCACACCAAGTCCATCGAGGATCTCACCTACGAGCACTTCGACCGCACGCTGAAGACCAACCTCTATGGCTACTTCAACATGGCCAAGGCGGCCGCTCCCCACCTCAAGCCCGGCTCCGCGATCATCAACACCGGATCGGTCACCGGCCTGGAGGGGGCGAAGGAACTGCTGGACTATTCCATGACCAAGGGCGGCATCCACGCCTTCACGCGCTCGCTGGCGGGATCGTTGATCAAGAAGGGCGTGCGGGTGAACGCCGTGGCGCCGGGCCCGGTCTGGACGCCGCTGAATCCCGCCGACAAGACGGGCGAAGACCTCCAGCAGTTCGGCGGCAAGACGCCGATGGGCCGCCCTGCGCAGCCGGAGGAGATTGCCCCCGCCTTCGTCTTCCTGGCGTCGCCGCAGACCTCAAGCTACATCACCGGAGAGATCCTGCCGATCATCGGCGGCTATTAGGCTCTCGGACGGGGATCGCTTGGACGATTGGCTGGCCGATTTCATGGCCGAGGAGCGTCTGCCGGAGAGCTTCCGGCTGGCGTTCGAAGAGGTCTGCAAGCCGCTGGCCGACCGGGCGGTGGACTGGCGCGCCGACTTCGGCCGTACGGCGGTCATCGGCCTCTGCGGCGTCCAGGGGTCCGGCAAGTCGACGATCGCCGCAACGACGGCCAAGTACCTGAACCACCACGGCCTGAACGTCGTAGCGATCTCGTTGGACGACTTCTACCTCGGCCGCGACGCGAGGAGATGGCTGGCCGGGCGCGTGCATCGGCTCCTGAATGTGCGTGGTCCCCCGGGCACCCACGACGTGGCCCTGGCCTGCACGGTGCTGGATCACCTGCGCGCGCGCGGGACGACGCCGCTGCCGGCGTTCGACAAGTCCGCCGACGAGCGCCAGCCGAAGAGCCGCTGGCGCACGGTCGAGGGGCCCGTTGACGTGGTCATCCTCGAAGGCTGGTGCGTGGGCGCGCGGCCTGAACCCGTGACGCGCTTGAAGGCGCCTATCAATGCTCTGGAACGACGCGACGACCCCACCGCGGCTTGGCGCAGCTACGTCAACCGGGCGCTGACGGAGAGCTATCAGGCGCTGTTCGGTCGCCTCGACCGGCTTGTGCTGTTGCAGGCCCCCGGCTTCGAAGTTGTTCGCGCCTGGCGGACGGAACAGGAGCAGAAGCTGCGCGCGCGCACGGGGCGCGGCATGTCCGACGCCGAAGTGGGCCAGTTCATCCAGTACTACGAGCGGCTCACCCGCTGGATCCTGGAGGAGATGCCGGCCCGCGCGGACTGGGTCGTCCCCCTCAGGCCGGACCGGACGCCGGTCCCTTTGACGACCTGATCATCGCCTCGCGCTCGGCCGCGGTGAGCAGCCGCCACCTGCCCTCGGGCAGCTCGCCCAACTCCAGCGGCCCGATGCGGACGCGCTTCAGGTCCATGACCCGCAGGCCCACCAGCTCGCACATCCGCCGGATCTGGCGGTTGCGGCCTTCGGTGAGCACGAAGCGCAGCACCTGTCCCTGGATCACGTCGACCTTGGCGGGCCGTAGCTTCCGGCCATCGAGCTCCAGGCCATGGCGCAGTCTCGCCAGCGTGGGCTCGTCGACCCGACCGGCGACGCGCACGACGTATTCCTTGTCGAGTTCGGACTGCGGCCCGATCACGGCCTTCGCCAGCACCCCGTCGTTGGAAAGAATCAGCAGGCCGTGGCTGTCCAGGTCGAGGCGTCCCAGCGGCGGCAGACTCATCTTCGCATCGGGGATGAGCGGGCTCTCGCCCTCGAGCGCGTTGCGGGTCAGCAAGCGCACGGCCGGCGTATAGCCGGGCTCCGGCTGGCCCGAGACATAGCCGGTCGGCTTGTTCAGAACGGCGGTGAAGCCTTCGAGGCGCCCCTCCGCCTTGTCGGTCAGGGTCAGGGTCTGGCCGGGCTGGATCTTGCGGCCGGCGTCGTCGACACGCTCCCCGTCGATATAGACCAGGCCCTCACCGATCAGCGCCTCGGCCTCGCGCCGCGAACAGACGCCGCTCTGCGCCAGCCATTTGTTCACCCGCTGGGGCTCGGCCTCGTCATAGGTCTTGGTCCAGGACATCCGTGGTCCTTACACGCGTCCGGGCTACAGCTACAGTTGTCGCGCGAGATGCGTGGGGAGGGACTGCGGATGGGGGAGGCCATGGATGTCGAGGCGATACTGGCCCGAAGCCTGGAACACCTCGAGCTCAAGACCCAGTCCCACATCGACGCCTGGGGCTTCGGATCGACGGAACGTTGGCACGCGGACCTGGAGGAAGGCGTGCTGAGCTTCAGCAGTCCCGGGCTGCTGGTGGTCGCGCCACTGCAGGTCATCGGCACTTACGATTCGCAGGATGGATCATGGCTTTGGGCATGGGATCACCCCTCGGTCGATGAGGCCCTTGCGCGTGATGCCCGCCTCGTCCGCGACTTTGGCCAGCGGCACGGCCTGTTCCGCCTCGCGCAGCGAATGATCCACTGCACCGAGCACGAAGCTTGGCAGTTCACGGCCCTGGCATGCCACGTGGCCGAGGCATCGGGCGCATACCGCGGTCCCTCTGGGAGCACCTATACGTTCATGACTTTTCATCAACCGACGATCCGCGGCGCGATACCGCCGCGGCCAAGGCCCTAACGCAGCGCCGAACGCGGCGTGGGCGCCAGTCGCAGCACCTGCGCTTCGCGTTCTTCGTAGTCCGCGAGCGCGGGCGCGACGCCGCTTCGCCAGGTCGGGCGCGCCCTGAGGCGACGGTGCGCGGCGGCGTGGGCGGCGACGCTCGTGGCGCGGGTGAACCAGACGAAGACCTTCTCGTTCTGCCGCACCGGCAACCGCGGGAAGGTGTTGGGGGCGTTCTCGGCCGTATAGGCCGCCAGCACTGGCAGGCCCACCGCCATCAACTCGGGCGTCATGCGCTCAACGAAGAACCTGTCGAAGCCCTCCGCGGGATCCTTCCAGAGGTAGTGGATCGTCGCCACGATCACGCCCGACGGCCCCTCCCCGCGTGGCCGGACGGGTGGCGCGAAGGCCAGCGCCAGGGTCGCGGGCCTGAGCAGGAGGACGTTGTCATTGTCTTCGAGCAGCGGATTGGCCTCGCCGCGATGGGCCTGCCAGACGGGGCCGAAGTAGAAGGCGTTGAGCTGCTTCTCCCGCGCCGCCATGTCGGTGAAGCTGCGCAGCCAGGTGAAGCGGTTCGGGTCGTCCAGATCGCGGAACTGGCCCACGAGCCGCATGCCGAGGGCCTCCTGGCTTTCCACGAACTCGCGCTCGAACAGCGCGATCATGTCGTCGCGACGGCCCGGTAAGATCTTGTACTGGCGAAGTTCCAGCACTCCATGCGGCGTTGCCGTTTCGGCCACCGCGGTCGGCGCAGCGGCCAGTGCGGCGAGTCCAGTCATGATCGTTCTTCTGCCCAGCATCACGCAGCCTCCCAATCACCAACAAACAGACCGGTTGTCCGGTTTTGTCAACGCTGCTATCAAGAGCCGAGCAAGGACGCCATGCCGCGCAAGCCCGCCCGCCGCACCAACGATCCCGCCGGGCTTCGGAGCCGGGTGCTCGACGTCGCCGCCGAGCTCTTCCAGACGGCGGGCTATGCGGGCACGAGCGTTCACGACGTGGTCCGGCACGCCGGCGTGACAGGCGGCGCGCTGCACCACCACTTCCCATCCAAGAAGGCCTTGGCCCTGGCCGTGATCTCGGAGCGCGTCTCCGCCGAGGTGGCGTCTACCTGGATCGAGACCGTGCGCCGCGCCCCGACCGTCGCTGGCGGCATCCTGAAGGTGTTCGACGACACGGTCGCCTATATCGCAGCCAAGGGCTCGGTGACCGGGTGTCCGCTGGGCAACCTCGCATTGGAGCTGTCGCTGGCAGACGAGGACGTTCGCGGGGCCCTGGCAGCCGAGTACACAGCGTGGCGCCAGGCGATCGCCGAACGGCTGGCGACCGACGGCGCGGCCTTTGCCCAGCCCAGCCCCGAGGCCTTCGCCGACGTCGTGGTGGCGCTATTTTCCGGGGCCATGTCTATCGCCAAGGCTGAGCAGACGCCCGCCGCGCTGGTCGCCTGCGCCGATCACCTGCGGAGGTTGATGGTCGCGGCTTAGCCGGTTGGCGCGCCCGGCAGGACTCGAACCTGCAACCGTCCGCTTAGAAGGCGGATGCTCTATCCGGTTGAGCTACGGGCGCTCGGGGGCCGAACCTTAGTGCGTCCAGGGAATGCGTCTGCCGAACGCGAAGTTGTCGGCGTAGGCCTTGATGATCCGCTTCGCCGGCGCGGGGTCGATCAGTTGGAAGGCGATGCCGTGCGCTTCGGCGTAGCGGACCGCCTCTTCCTTGGTGTCGAAGCTCAGGCGCACCTGGCTCGATTCCGTATCGCTGGTGACCGTCCAGCCCATCAGCGGGTCGGGACGCCGCGCGTCCTTCGGCTCGAATTCCAGCACCCAGGCGGCGGCCTTGGCGCGACCCGACTGCATGGCGGTCTTGGATGGACGGAAGATGCGCGCGAGCATGCTCGTTTAGACCCTCAAAAGTTCGCCGGCGTGGTCGGGGCGGAGAGATTCGAACTCCCGACCCTCTGCTCCCAAAGCAGATGCGCTACCAGGCTGCGCTACGCCCCGAGGGCGCCGGAGGCCCGTCAATATGGGCGTTTCGCCGTTTGAGCAAACCTAACCGTGCCGGCTCATGACCTTGAAGACGCCCGACGCCCGGACAATGTCCACGCCGCGCGCGTGCAGGCGTCCATCCGCGAAGGCCACATCCTTGGTGGCGCGGCTCATCTTCGCCTCGCCGATGATCCAGTCACCCTGGCGGGCCATGTGCAGGAAGTCGATCGAGAGGTGGATGGTAACGGCCACCTTCTGCGTGCCCCGCCCTACCGCCATGGCCAGCAGGCCATCAGTGAAGGCCGACAGCATGCCGCCGTGCACCAGGCCGATGCCGTTCACGTGCCGCGGCAGGGCGTAGAACGCCTGCTCCACGAGCTCGCTGCCCTCGGTGACCCGATGGAAGTACGGCCCGTTGTGGGTCGAGAACTGGCCGCGCCCCTGCGAGCGGACAAAGCCGGCCGGCGGCTCGGGGATCTCCTCAGCCACGCGGCAGGGCCCTGTGCAGCACCCTGTCGCCCGGCAGGAGGCCGATCTGCGCGGCGCGGCCAGCGGCGAGTTCCAGCACGAACTTGGCAGGGCCGGCCGACGGCGCGCCGCTCTCGTCCAGCGGCTGGACGTTGCGGCTGATCGACACCACGCGGCCGTTCTCTCCGATGTAGATGATGTCGAGCGGGATCAGCGTGTTCCGCATCCAGAACATCTGCGGCCCGGCGCGAGGGAACAGGAACAGCATGCCGCGATCCGCCGCCAGGCTCCTGCGGCACATCAGCCCGTACTCGCGCTCCATGTCACTGTCGGCGATCTCCACCTGGAACGACTGCACGCCCTTGTCGGTGCGAATCTGCAGCGGCTCGAGCGGCTTGATCTCGGGCTGGCCCTTGCAGGACTTGGGGTCCTGGCGCGGCAACTGGGCGAGGGCTGGGACGGTCGCCAACAAGCTGAGCGCAAGCGCGCCCGCGAGGGTTCGCCCCATCAAGTCATGCAACACGAAGGTCAGCTCCGAAACGCGTCGTCCCTAGGCGACGTTAGACGCCTCGATCTCGGCGACCACAAGCCCCTTGGGACCCTCGGCGAACCGAACCATGACCGCCTCGCCCGGCTGGAGGTCTTCCATGCCCGACCGCCGCAGCGTCTCGATGTGGACGAAGATGTCGCCCGGTTCGTTGTCGCGCACCACGAAGCCGTAGCCCTTGGCGCGGTTGAACCACTTCACCTTGGCCTCTTCGAGTGGGCCGGTGGCCTGCAATAGCCGGCGCGGCGGACGGCTTAGACCCTCGGGGCGCGTGCGGACGGCGTCGGGGCGGCGTTCCACGGGTGTCGCGGAGCTTTCGTCGACCAGCACCACCTCAGCCACCTGCCAGCCCTTGGGACGGCGGACCACGTCGCAGGTGATCATCGAGCCTTCGAGGCAGCTTTCACGGCCCGAGGTCCTGAGGCTGGTGACGTGGAGCAACACATCCTTGAGGTCGGTAAGACTTGGATCGTCCGGAACAATGAAGCCGTAGCCCTTGCCCGCGTCGAACCACTTCACGCGACCTGAGATCCGCACCGGCGGCGGCGCATCGATCTGCTCGAATTCGTAACCAGCCATTCGCCCCTCGGCCCGCTACCCTCCCGACACATTGGATCGGAGCCGACTATAACACTGTTCTTGTAACATATCCGCCGTCAATGGTGATTCGCGTTCCGCGAATCCGTGCGCTGCAAGCGCCCATACCTGACAGGAGAATTCCGCGTGGCAGTCCCTAGGGGAGTCGAACCCCTCTCTCCAGGTTGAAAACCTGGCGTCCTAACCGATAGACGAAGGGACCGCGTGCGCGAGAGGCGGCTCTATAGCGACCTTCCTTTGGGGGCGCAAGCGGCCTGCGACACCTTATGTGCGACGCGGATCGGCCACGTCTTCGATCTCGAGTTCCACCCCTTCCCGCCCCTGCCAGTCGTCGGGTTTGAGGCGGCCGGCGACGTGGACCGCGCCCCCTTCCTGCAGGAGGCGGCGCCCCGCCTCGGTGTCCTCGACCCGCCAGGCGACGGCCTTGAGTCGGCCGCCCGAACCGTCGGTCAGGGTGCAGCGGACGTGTCCGCCGCGCAGGGCCATGGGGCGCTCGATTCGCACGTCGCCGGCGGCGAACGTCGGCTCCGGGTTCCCGGGCCCGAACGGGGCCAGGCGCTGGAATTCGCTCCACAGAGCGCGGTCGGCGCCACGGGCGGTCACGAGGGCGTCGATCTCCAGGCCATCCTCGGCCGCCGCGATCCCGGCCTCCACCGCCATCCGCTCGCAGAGGAAGGCCCTCAGTTCTGGGATCGTGTCGGGCCGCACTGAGAGGCCCGCCGCCATGGCGTGGCCGCCGCCCGCCAGCAGCAGCCCTTCCTCATAGGCGGCCTGTACCGCACGGCCCAGGTTCACGCCCGGCTGCGAACGGCCCGAGCCCTTGCCCACGCCCGCCGGCCGGTCGATGCCGATGACGATCACCGGCTTGCGGTACCGCTCGCGCAGGCGCCCTGCGACGATGCCGATCACACCAGGGTGCCAACCGTCGTCGGCCACCACCAGGCACGGCGCGTCGGCCTGATTGCTCTCGCGCTCGATATGGCGGACGGCCGCCTCCTGCACCTCGGCCTCCACCTGCTTGCGCGAGGCGTTGAGTTCGTCGAGCTCGGCGGCGAGACTGGCCGCCTCCGCCGGATCGTCGGTCGACAGCAGGCGCGCGCCCAGGTCCGACCGGCCGATGCGGCCGCCGGCGTTGATGCGCGGCCCGAGCAGGAAGCCGACATGGAAGACCGAGGCCGGTCCCTGGGCCTTGGCCACCTCCATCAGCGCCTTGAGACCCGGGTTGCCCCAGGCGGACATCACCTTGAGCCCCTGGGCCGCCAGGGCGCGGTTGAAGCCGGTGAGTTGGGTGACGTCGCAGACGGCGCCCATGGCCGCCAGGTCCAGCCAGGCCCGCAGGTCCGGCTCAGCACCGCTGAACAGGCCGCGCCGGCGCGCCTCGCGATTGAGGGCGGCAAGCAGGACGAAGGCCACCCCCGCCGCCGCGAGATGTCCTTGCCCCGAAGCGCAATCGGGTCGATTCGGATTCACCAGCGCCGCCACCGCGGGCATCTCTCCCGGCCGCATCAGGTGGTGGTCGATCACCACGACTGGAAGGCCGATCTCGGCTGCGCAGGCCAGGGCGTCATGCGCCGCGGCGCCACAGTCCACGGTGACGACCAGTTCGGCGCCTTCGGCCTTCAGGCGGCGGAAGGCGGCAGGCGACGGGCCGTACCCCTCGTTGATCCGGTCGGGAACATAGATCGACAGCTCCAGCCCCATGGCTCGGAACCACCGCACGACCAGGGAGGCCGACGACGCGCCGTCCACATCGTAGTCGGCGAAGACGACGACACGACGTTTCGCCTCCAGGGCGTCCACCAGGATCGCGGCCGCGCGGTCCATGTCGGCGAACGACGACGGGTCCGGAAACAGCGCCTTCAGGGTCGGATTGAGGAAGTCGGCGCCGGCCTCGACCGTCACGCCGCGCGACGCCAGTGCGCGCGCCAGCGGCTCGGAAAGCGCGTGGTTCAGCTGATGGCGGCGTGTGACCTCGGGATCCGCCGCGCGCTGGCGCCATAGTCGACCGCTCAGGGATCGCGTGACCCCCAGGAATCCTACCGGCGCGTTGCCGTCCGCCATCCGTCTCCGCTCCGTCGCAAGGGGGCACTATCGGCCCCTGCCCCACGAGTCGCCAGTGACCAATCGCCCTAGCCGCGTCCTCCGACAAAAGCGGACGTGCAGAGACGAAGACGCCGCCCGGGACAGCCCAGGCGGCGTCTGAATTCGCGACGGCGCCGGTCGTCAGACGGGGCGCTTCATCCGCACCTCGCGCACCGTGCGGGTGGCGGAGTTCATGACCAGGGTGTGGGTGTGGACGAAGCCGCCGGAGTAGGTGACCCCGTCCAGCAGTGCGCCCTTGGTGACGCCGGTGGCCGCGAAGATCGCGTCGGCGCGCACCATCTCGTGAAGGTCGTACTTCTTGTCGAGATCGGTGATCCCGACGCGGGCAGCGCGGGCGCGCTCGTCGGCGTTGCGGAACACGAGCCGGCCCTGAAACTGGCCGCCCACGCACTTTAGCGCGGCGCAGGCCAGCACACCTTCCGGAGCGCCGCCCGAACCGACGTAGAGGTCGATGCCGGTTTCCGGATCAGTCGTATTGATCACGCCGGCGACGTCGCCGTCGGTGATCAGATGAACGCGGGCGCCCACCGAACGGGCCGAGGCGATGATGTCGGCGTGTCGCGGACGGTCCAGGATGCAGACCGTGATCGCCTCGGGCTCGACGCCCTTGGCCTTCGCCAGCGACTTGATGTTGTCCGCGGGACTCTTGTCCAGGTCGATGACGCCCGCCGGATAGCCGGGGCCACAGGCGATCTTGTCCATGTAGGTGTCGGGGGCGTTCAGCATCGTGCCCTTCGGCGCCCAGGCCATCACGGCGCACGCGTTCGCCATCGCCTTCGCCGTCAGGGTCGTGCCTTCCAGCGGGTCCAGCGCGATATCGATCTTCGCGCCTTTCCCCTTGCCGACCTTCTCGCCGATGTAGAGCATCGGCGCCTCGTCGCGCTCGCCTTCGCCGATCACGATCTCCCCGTCGATGTCGAGATCGTTCAGCGCTGTGCGCATGGCGTCGACCGCGGCCTGGTCGGCCGCCTTCTCGTCACCACGCCCGACCAGCTTCCAGGCGGCGATCGCGGCGATCTCGGTGACGCGGACCGCGTCCAGCACCAACCCGCGTTCCAGAACTTCAGAACCCATCTCGTCTCCAACCCCAGCGAGCGCCGATCTTTCGAGGCGCGTTTGACCCTAGATGCGAGCTATCCGCAACAGGTGAGGACGATCCAGTACGGCTGGAAGTCCTGCGATACGTTCAACAGCCGCCGCCAGGGCGGACTCGGCCACGGCGTGCGTCGTGAGCACGATCGGCACCCCCTCGGCACCCTCGGTCGGCTTCTGCAGGAAGCTCTCGATCGAGACGCCCGCCTCCGCCAGGGTCTCCGACACGGCGGCGATGACGCCCGGCTCGTCGCGCACGAGGAAGCGGAGGTAGGCGCGCCCCATCATCCTGGACGGATCGATGGGATCGAACGGCTTCAGCGAGGCCGCGGGCGCCTGGAAGACCGGGCGGACGGCGCCGGTCATGACGTCGGCGATGTCAGCGGCCACCGCCGCGGCCGTCGGACCCGCCCCGGCCCCTGGGCCCTGGACGAAGATCCGGCCGGTCCGTGCGCCCTCGATGAACAGCGCGTTCAGCGCCCCGCCCGCCTGGGCCAGCGGATGGTTCAGCGGCGCAAGCGACGGATGCACCCGCACCAGGACCCCATCGGCGGAACGCTCGGCCGACGCCACCAGCTTGATGCGGTAGCCCAGGTCCTTGGCCATGCGGATGTCGAGCAAGTCGACCTGATCGATGCCCTCGATCTCGGCGGCCGGGAAGTTCGGCGCGCAACCGAAGGCCAGGGCGGCCAGGATCGAGATCTTGTGCGCCGCGTCGAACCCACCGACGTCCATGGTCGGATCGGCCTCGGCGTAGCCCAGGCGCTGCGCCTCGGCCAGGACCTCGGCGAACGAGCGGCCAGTCGTCTCCATCTCGGTCAGGATGTAATTGCAGGTGCCGTTCAGGATACCGGCCACCGACTTGATTTCGTCGCCGACCAGCGCTTCGCGGACCATCTTCACGGCCGGGACGCCGCCCATGACCGCGGCTTCGAACAGTAGCGGCGCGCCCTTGGACTCCGCCAAGACGGCGAGCTCCGCGCCATGCTCGGCGATCAGCGCCTTGTTGGCCGTCACCACGGGCTTGCCGGCGCTCAGCGCCGCCTCGACCGCGGCCTTGGCCGGACCGTCGGAGCCGCCGATCAGCTCGACGAACAGGTCGACCTCGGGCGAGTTGGCCAGCGCCACGGGATCGTCGAACCAAGGCAGGTTGGAAATGTCGAAGGGCCGCGGGCGCGAGCGCGAACGTGCCGAAACGCCGGTGACCACCGCCCGTCCGCCGGCCGGCGCGAAGTCAGGATGCTCGGAGAGAAAGGTCAGGAGACCCGCGCCGACAGTGCCGAGGCCGGCAACGCCGACGCGCCAGGTTTTTCGATCGCTCATCCTACTTCGCTCCTTGCGGAGCTTCGAAGGATAGCCCCCTTACGCTCCGCCCTCCGAAGCCTTGGCGAAGGAGGGTCATTGCGCCGCCAGGGCGTTGTGCGCCCGCCCAAGGATTTCGTTGGAGTTGGCCAGGAACTTCTTCACGCTGCGCGCGGCCTGGCGAATGCGGTGCTCGTTTTCGACCAGGCCGATGCGGACATAGCCTTCGCCGTACTCACCGAACGCGATGCCAGGAGCCACGGCGACGCCGGCCTCTTCGATCAGCAGCTTGGAGAACAGCATCGAGCCGGCTTCCTCGTACTGCGGCGGCAGCTTGGCCCAGGCGAACATCGAGGCGGGCGGCGCGGGGATGTCCCAGCCGGCGCGCTTCATGGATTCCACCAGGGTGTCGCGGCGCGACTTGTAGATGCCGCGGATCTCATCGATGCAGTCGGTCGGCCCGTTGAGCGCCGCGGCGGCGGCCACCTGGATCGGGGTGTAGGCGCCGTAGTCCAGGTATGACTTCACCCGCGCTAGGGCCGCGCACATCCGCTCGTTGCCCACCACCATGCCGACGCGCCAGCCGGCCATGGCGAAGGTCTTGCTGAGCGAATTGACCTCGACGGCGATGTCCTTGGCCCCTTCCACCTGCAGCAGCGACGGCGGCGGGTTGTCGTCGAAGTAGATCTCGGAATAAGCGATGTCGCTCAGCACCAGCAGGTCGTGCTTGCGGGCCAGGGCGACGACTTCCTTATAGAAGTCGAGGTCGACCCACTGGGCCGTCGGGTTCGACGGATAGCTGACGATCAGCACGCTGGGCGGCGGGGCCGAATGCTTCACGGCGCGGCTGATGCCCGACAGATACTCCTCTGGGCTGCCCGCGGGCACGTGGCGGATCACGCCGCCGGCCATGATGAAGCCGTAGGCGTGGATCGGATAGGCTGGGTTGGGGCAGATGATCACGTCACCCGGCGCGGTGAGGGCCTGGGCCAGGTTGGCGAAGCCCTCCTTCGACCCCAGCGTCGAGATCACCTCACGATCGGGGTCCAGCTTCACGCCGAAGCGGCGGGCATAGTAGCCGGCCATCGCCTTGCGCAGGCCGGCGATCCCCTTGGAAGCCGAATAGCGGCCGGCCTTCGGGTCGCGTGCGGTTTCGACCAGCTTGTCGACGATATGCTTCGGGGTCGGCATGTCGGGGTTGCCCATGCCGAAGTCGATGATGTCCGTGCCCTGGCCGCGCAGCCGGGCCTTGATGCGGTTCACCTCCTCGAACACGTAGGGCGGGAGGCGGCGGATGCGGTGGAATTCGGGTGTCATAGTTAAGCTCTTTCGCCGCGGTTCGCCCATGCGGCCGATCTGCGAGCTGACGTCAGGCTTCGATAGACTCCGGGCGGGAGTCCGCCAAGCCGGCTGTGGGGTTTTTTGTGCCTCTCGCGGCGCCTGATCCGTGCAGGTCAGCGCGGCGGAGGCGGGGTAGCTCGCTCCCGCAGCTCACGGGCGAAGGCCTCCGCGTCGCCGGGCTTGGGCGGCTCGATCTGCGGGCCGGCGTCCCTGCGGGCCTTCGCCGCGAAGTCATCGGTGCCCTGGAGCGTCCAGGTTCCGGGCGCCGTGGCCTGGGTCAGCGCTTCGCCCTGCGCGAGGACAGCGCGCGCGTCCTGTCCGTACTGCGCCACGGGTCGCAGGTCGGTCGGCTTCTTGGGAATGCCGGCGAAGGTCGGGAATTTGCCCGACTGACGGGTCATCCGGGCTACGTCGGCGGCCACTGGCGAGGCCGGATCCACCTTGGTGTCCTTGAACGGATTGCCGACACAGCCGCTTAGGATCACGCAGCCCGCCGCGATGGCGAGCCCCCTGGCGACACCAGGGCTAGTCGGAAAAAGCGGGCGCGACGCATTCATTTGCGCCAAGGTCTTATGCGATGATCGACGCATGCGGAAGAGCGCGGCTTCAGATCGCGCCATTCGGGAGAACGACAGGATGAGCGAGCAGACCTCGGCCCCCGCAAAGGGCTCGAAGAAAGCAGGCTCCAAGAAGGGCGCTAAAAAGTCGGCGAAGGCCACCGTCGAGGCCAAGACGTTCAAGCCTGAAGCCGCGACGCCTCCACCGCAACCGGCGTCACCTTCCTTCCAGCCCGCGTTCGACCCAGCGGCGTTCACGGCCGACCAGCGCGCCCAGCTCGAACTGCTGTCGATGAACCTGGCCCGGGCCGCGATCACCGCCCAGGGCGCGATCGCCGAGATGGCGCTGCGCCAGGCCGATCGGCCGGCCGCCCTCTCGCCCGACCCCTTCCACGTCGCGCCTGCCCTCACCCAGGTCATGAGCCGCCTCGCCGCCCAGCCCGACCGGATGATGCGGGCCCAGTCCGACCTGTTCGCCCGCTATCTCGATCTCTGGCAGAGCACCGCCCGGCGCGCGGGCGGCGAGACGCCGGCGCCCGTGGTCACCCCCGCCAAGGGGGACAAGCGCTTCAACGACCCCGATTGGTCGGAGAACCCCGTCTTCGACGTCATCAAGCAGTCGTACCTGCTGACCGCGAACTTCCTGAACGACCTCGTGGCGGAGGTGGACGGCGTCGACCCGCTGGAGAAGCGTCGGGTCGAATTCTTCATGAAGATGCTGACCGACGCCTTCTCGCCCTCGAACTTCCTCGCCTCGAATCCCGCGGCGCTGAAGGAGGTCATGGCGACCGGCGGCGCCAGTCTCGTGAAGGGCATGGAGAACTTCCAGGCCGACCTGCAGCGCGGCGGCGGCCAGCTCTCGATCGCCCAGACCGACTACGACCTGTTCAAGATCGGTGAGAACGTCGCCACCGCGCCCGGCAAGGTGGTGTTCCGCAACGAGATCATCGAACTGCTCCAGTTCTCACCCGCCACGGAGCAGGTGTTCGAGATCCCGCTGGTGATCTTCCCGCCCTGGATCAACAAGTTCTACATCCTCGACCTCCGGCCCGAGAATTCCATGATCCGATGGCTGGCCAGCCAGGGGATCACGGTTTTCGTGGCCTCGTGGGTCAATCCCGACGCCGCGCTCGCGACCAAGACCTTCGAAGACTACATGCGCCAGGGGATCTACGAGGGCGTGGCCGCCGCGCGGAAGCAGGCCGACGTCGATCACGTGAACACCGTGGGCTACTGCATCGGCGGGACCCTGCTCTCGGCCACGCTGGCCCACATGGCGGCGAAGGGAGATGCTTCCATCGGCTCGGCCACCTTCTTCGCCGCGCAACAGGACTTCTCGGAAGCCGGCGACCTCCTGCTCTTCACCAACGAGGATTGGCTGAAGGACCTCGAGGCCAAGATGGACCAGGGGGGCGGCGTGCTGTCCGGCCAGACCATGGCCGACACGTTCAACGCCCTGCGCGGGAACGATCTGATCTGGTCGTTCTTCGTGAACAACTACCTGCTGGGCAAGGAGCCCAAGCCGTTCGACCTGCTGTTCTGGAACTCAGACCAGACCCGCATGCCCAAGACGCTGCACACCTTCTACCTGCGCCGGCTCTACGGCGAGAACGCCATGGCCAAGGGTGAACTGACCCTCGACGGCGTGAAGATCGACCTCGGCAAGGTGAAGGTCCCAGTCTACGTCCAGTCTTCCAAGGAAGACCACATCGCCCCTGCCCGCTCGGTCTACAAGGGGGCCAAGCTGTTCGGCGGCCCCACCACCTTCACCATGGCCGGGTCCGGCCACATCGCCGGCGTGATCAACGCGCCCGCGGCCAGCAAGTACCAGCACTGGACCAACGACGCTTTGCCCGCCTCGCTGGAGGAGTGGCAGGCCGGCGCGGTGGAGCATCCCGGCTCGTGGTGGCCGCACTGGCTGGCCTGGCTGCAGGCCCGGTCCGGCAAGAAGGTTCCCGCGCGCGACCCCGCCAAAGGTCCGTTGGCCCCGTTGGGCGACGCGCCCGGCGAGTATGTGAAGGTGAAGAGCTAGCGCGGTGGGCACACGGCTCCTCGCCGCGGCGGCCGCATTGACACTGGCCGCCTCCCCGGTTCTCGCCGGGACGCGGCCGGACCTGGACGGGCCGACCCAGCGCGACATCAACGCCCAGGCGGACCGGCGCCGCGCGATCGCCGATCGCGAGCTGAACCAGACCTACGCGAGGCTGATGGCCCAGGCCTCGCCCGACGGCGCCAAGCGCCTGCGGGCTGCCCAGCGGGCGTGGATCACCTTCCGCGACCTCGACTGCGCCGCCCGCGCGGGCTCCCGCGGCGGCTCGTTCTATCCGGCCTCGCTGTCCCTGTGCCTGGAAGAGATCACCGACGCCCGGACCAAGGCGTTGCAGGCCGAGCTCGATTGCGCCGAGGGCGACATGGGATGCGGCGGGCACAAGGACTGATCGCCACGGCCCGCCCGGCGAACTGACGATGCATTACTAACGTTTAATACAAGCTACCTTGCACCACTCACTACCTTGCCGTACTCAATGAGTCAGCAAGGAGGGACCAGTCGGGTGCCCGAAGCCATCGAAATCCAGCTGAAGAAGGGGGCGCTCGAACTCTGCGTTCTGGCCCTGCTCCACCAGCACGACAGTTACGCCTACGAGATCGCCAGCCGGCTCGCCGACGCTATCGGCATGGGTGAAGGCACGATCTATCCGCTGATGCGCCGGCTTCAGTCGGACGGCCTCGTCGAAACCTATCTCGTCGAGAGCTCGGCCGGTCCGCCGCGCAAGTACTACCGGCTGAGCGAGGCCGGAAAGAAGAGCTTCAACTCGCAGTCGGCGGCCTGGAAGTCGTTCTCGGCCGCCGTCGACACCATTCTTGGAGGGGCGCAATGACACGCCAGGCTTTCATGGCCCGGCTGCGGGAGGGCCTGCGCGGCCTGCCCCCGCAAACCGTGGCCGATATCGTCGCCGACTATGAGGCGCACTTCACCGACGGCGAGGCCGCGGGCCGCACCGAGGCCGAGGTGGCCGCCGCGCTCGGGTCGCCCGAGCGTCTGGCCCGCGAGATCCGCGCCGAAAGCACGGTCACCCGCTGGCGCGAGGAACGCAGCCCTTCGTCGGCCGCCGCCGCCGTCTTCGCGGTCCTGGGCCTGGGCGCCATCGACATCCTGGTCCTGCTTCCGATCCTGATGGGCGTGGCCAGTGCGATCGTCGGGCTCTTCGTGGCCGCGATCGTCTGCTTCTTCGCCGGCGCCTTCGTCTTCGCCGCGGGTCCGTTCATGGATCCGCCCGGGGGACCTGCCACCGCGCTGCTCGGCGGCCTGGGGGTCATGGCCGGCTCCACCTCGGCCGGCGCGCTGCTGACGATCGTCTCGATCGGCCTGATGAATGCGCTCGTCTGGTACGGGCGCCTCCACTACCGGCTGCTGAAGCCGGCCCTCGAACCGCAAGCGTGAGGCCGTCGTCATGATCCGCGTTCTCTTCATGATCGCCATCGCGGGCTTCGTGCTCTCGGTCGGCTCCCTGGCCGCAGCGGTCGCCATCGGCGGCCCCGAGGCCATCACGCGCGGCGGCTGGATGCTGGGCAGCAAGCACTGGGACGCCGACTGGGACTGGGGCTGGGATGAGCACGGCCGCGGCCGCTCGGCGGACTTCGGCCCGGAAGGCACGCGCACGCTGGCGTGGAGCGGCGCCGACAGCCTGGACATCGATCTGCCGGCGGACGTCCGCTACATCCAGCAGGCCGGAGCGGCCAGCGTGGTCATCACCGGGCCGAAGCGCGCAGTCGACGAGGTGATCGTCCGCGGGGACAGCATCCGCTACGATCATCATGGGGCCCACTGGCGTCCGAAGCTGACCATCGTGGTGCGCGCGCCCGATATCAGCCGGTTTGATGTCTCGGGCGCCAACAGCCTGGCCATCGAGAACTACCGCCAGAGGAACCTCGGCATTCACGTCTCGGGCGTCGCCGAGGTCACCGCGGCTGGCGAGGTCGACGAGGTCGAGATCGATATGTCCGGCAAGGGCGAGGCGGACCTCGCCAAGCTCAAAGCGAAAGGCGCAGACGTCGACATCTCCGGCGCAGCGGAGGCCACCATCGCGCCGACCGACTGGGCCAGGCTGGACATCTCCGGAGCCAGCGACGTGCGCCTCCTGACGAACCCCGGGCGGCTCGAGACCGACGTCAGCGGCGCGGGCCGCATTCGGCAGGGCGAGCCGTCGATCAGCCCGTCGCCTTCGCCTTCACCGTCAGCATCACCGTCTCCCAGCCCGAAGAGCTCCAAGCTCTAAGGCTGTCACTGGCGGCCCGGGACCCTGCGCCGTCCCGGGCCGTCCTTTCTCGGAGGCTTCGCGTCAGGCGGGGATGAATTTCAGCGCCAGGCCGTTGTTGCAGTAGCGCAGGCCGGTCGGGCGCGGGCCGTCGTCGAAGACGTGGCCCTGGTGGCCCAGGCATTGCGCGCAATGGTACTCGGTCCGCGCAACGCCGATCTTGTAGTCGGTCTTCGTGGCCACCGCGCCGGGCAGCGCCCGGTAGAAGCTGGGCCAGCCCGTGCCGCTCTCGAACTTCGTCGTCGAGCTGAACAGCGGCAGGCCGCAGCCCAGACAGGCGAACGTGCCCTTGCGATGCTCCTTCAGCAGCGGGCTCGTGCCCGGCCGCTCGGTGTCCTCGCGCCGCAGCACCTGGTAGCTGGCCGGCTGGAGGCGTTGCTTCCATTCGGCGTCGGTGATCTTGCGGAAGGGTGAGTTGGCGTAGGCGTCCTTGCTGGCGGCCAGCGCCAGCGAAGGGGCGAGGGCGGCGATGGCGGTGGCCATCACGAGGCGGCGACGATCGAGGGACATGTTGCTCATACCTGCAAATACGTGCGTCCCGCGGCGAAAGTTACAAGCCCCCGTCGCGCGGATTCAGAGCCCCTCCCCCTCCGCCAAGCCCAGCATCAGGTTCAGGTTCTGCACGGCGGCGCCGGACGCGCCCTTCCCGAGGTTGTCCAGCAGCGCCACGAGGCGCGCCTGGCTGCCGTCGGCATTGCCGAAGACGAACAGACGCATCCGGTTCGTGCCGTTCAACGCCTCCGGATCCAGGGCCTGCACGTAACCGGCCGCGCCTGAACGGACCTTCTGCAGCTCGGCGCATTCCGCGCCGCTGGCCACCTCGACGAACGCCTCGCCCGCGTAGGCCGCCTCCAACGCCACATGCAGGTCGGCGGGCGAGGGCTTGCCAGGCAGGGCCCAGAGTTGAAGCGGCGCCTCGACCAGCATGCCCTGGGCATAGCGGCCGACCGATGGTGCGAACACCGGAGGATGGCTGAGGCCCGTATGGATCTGCATCTCCGGAAGATGCTTGTGCGCCAGCGTCAGGCCATACGCGCGGAACGCGTCACGGGTCCCGGCCGGCGCGGGCTGATCCTCGAACTCGGCGATCAGACCCTTGCCGCCCCCGGAATAGCCGGAGATGGCGTTTACGGTGAGCGGGAAGTCGGCCGGGATCAGGCCCGCGGCCACCAGCGGCCGCACCAGGCCGATGAAGCCCGTGGGATAGCAACCGGGGTTCGACACGCGGTTCGACGCCCGGATCTCGTCGCGCTGGGTCGGCGACATCTCTGGGAAGCCGTAGGTCCAGCCCGGCGCGGTGCGGAACGCCGTCGAGGCGTCCACCACCTTCACGCTGTTCGAGGTGATCAACGACACCGCCTCGCGGGACGCGTCGTCCGGCAGGCAAAGAACCACGGCGTCGGCAGCGTTCAGCAGCTCGGCGCGGGCTTCGGCGTCCTTGCGCCGGGCGGGGTCGATCGAAAGGACCTCCAGGTCCGAGCGGTTCGCCAGCCGATCGCGGATCTGCAGCCCGGTGGTGCCGGCTTCGCCATCGATGAAGACTGTGTGAGCCATGGTGGTCCCCAGGTAAGAACAGACCGGAAAAGAGAAAGGGCGCCTCGGTTGCCCGAAGCGCCCTTCCGCAAACGCGAGTTGTCGCGCGCGGTTAGCGCTTCGAGAACTGGAAGCTCGATAACTTATTGTTATTCATCGGAAATTTCCGCCAACGATTTCCTGTGTACGATCTGTGAAGCGCATTTTCAGCTCGCCTTTGGTTCCGCCTGGCAAATTGAAGCCACACCAACGCTGCCGGTGCGGTGGTGCACGCGGCTGCTCAGCAAAGGTCTCTATGTGCCCATGCACGGCCGTCGCGAAAACGTCAACGCGCGGCGGATGATGTTGCAGTAGGCGGACGCTCACCCTAGCCTCCAATCGCTGCGCTGCCACATCGGCTCATCGACGAACCCTTGGCAGCGACTCCCGACTGCTTCCGCGAACTCTCCACTTGGCCGGAAACCGGACTTCCCGATGAGCGGACCAACGAAGTCCGAACCCTCTGGGGCAACAGAGCACCCCACCAAGGTCCTGAATGCATTCGGCGAAAATCCCGAGGCACCCCAGGCCGTTATCCAGCACCGTCCCGGTGCCACTCGGCGTACAGTTCTTTGTCCCCTGACGCGGTTTGCGGCGCAAGATAGAAGGCGGCTAAGAGAGCCTGTTGGCGCGCACGGTCGCGCAGATTCGAGGCCCCGGTCTGACCTCTGATGGTGCGGTCTTGAGCGGCCGATCGGCGCGGTTTCGATGCCGGCGACGCGCGCGAGTCGCGATCGGCGCGTTGCGCAAAGCTTAACGCCGCTGTGGTGAAGATTGAACGCGACCTGCCGGTGGAAGGCGGCCAGGCTGACCTCACCCGTGGCGAGGCGGAGGGGTGCAAGCTTGGGCGACCATCTGCCCTCCCGCCGTCCGATCAGGTTGAAATCCTCAGTAGGAGGCGGCACCTTGTCGCCCTGGTGAAGGAGTTCGGCGTTTCGCGCGCCACGATCCAACGCGTCGAGAAGCGTGCCGCCTGACTCCACGTCCCACCCGAAATTTCACCAAAGCGCCGAGAATCCGAAGCCGTCCCCACCTCTCCGCGGTGCTACACCCCGCCCAACGCCTCGCGATCAATTTGATTCGCTCCGGTGCCTGCTGCGGATGCGGCTAGGACTCCATGCGATCTGGCTGGCTGTCGCCCGATTGAGTGGGTTGGAAGGGTCGCACCATCCCTGGCAACCTGGGCCGAGGAGCGTCGTTGCCACCCACGTCGTGGCCGTGGGCTGCGGCTGCGATCAACTCCTGGGCCGTCGCGCGAGCGGTTGTGGAGGCCGCGCCGACGCCACTGTCTGGCTCGTCGTGCCGAGGAGCTTGCGGTCATGAACTCGGGGGCTGTTTCACGGACGTGGTCAAGGTGGTCTGGGCGCGCCACCGCGTGACCCGACTGGGAGTGATCTGCGCGGCCCAAGGCGGTCAACCGGCAAAACCCACCCGTCGGCCACTAACTGCCACATGCTAACGATCTTTAGAGCGAGGCGAACTTGGCAATTGTCCGCCGGGGAGCCTTTTCGACGCTTTGCGCCCGCGAAAATACCAAATCGCCGGTAGGGCCGATGCAGCCACAAAGAAAGGTAATAGCCAAAAAACGACCTCAGCAGGTGGCACGCTGAGCCTAAACAAAATCAAATACAATGCTACGTTTATCACCATCTCATAGAATATTAGTCGCACAAACCTATTCATCCCATCCCCTTGCCTTCGCAATATTTAAGCTGATTGAGGCGCGCCGAGGTAGCGTCTGCCTTATTTTGAGAATTTGCGAACTTATCTAAGAATTCTGAAGCTGTGAACACACCAAGTCCGAGCGCAGTTGCGGCCCTCTTTCCAAGATTAAGAGCAGCCGCTGACCCGCCGGAAAACAAGCTTGTCACCTCCCCCCATTTCGAAAGATAATCCTCTACTTCTGCAGCCACCGTGTATCTGCTTAGATCGTACTCCAACTTAGCGATGTCGTCCCAACGATTCTCGAGTTGGTAACTGCCAACATATTTTATGTTGTCCCTCAGTGCATTGGTTGCCGCAGCGCAGGCGGACTTCGCAATCGCCTTGGTGTCTAGTCCAGCAATCTCGAAACTATCTGGAAGTACAAATTGAGGCTCGAGAGCCACCGGCAATTGGCCCCCCGTAACAAAGACTGGCCAGGAGCCAAGAGCGCTGCCGCCGAAGACCTCCAATGGCAAAGTCGAATCCTCTGTGCCAGACGGATCGGTCGCGTTGACTGGATCGCCCTTTACATAGGCGTAGATGTTGGGCCCGTCGTCGTACCCGATGGGGTCGGTTTGGAGGAACCGTCCCAGCACCGGATCAAAGGCCCGCGCTCTGTAGTGATAGAGTTGGGCCTCGGGGATGGCCATCTGGCCAGTGTAGCGGAAGCGGGAGCCCGACCAGCTTTGCGGCTCGCCATACGGGCCATAAGTGAGCGGGGTCATCCGGCCACCATGATCTGAAGTGGCGATCACCGAACCCAGCCGGTCCTGATGGAACCAGTACTGCGGGTGCGTGAAGGCCGCATCCATGGCGGCCAGGGGCTCGTCGTTAGGGCCGAGCAGATAGGCGCGGATGCGTTTCTCGGCGCCCGGCAGGCCGTAGTCGTTCTCCTCCACCAGCGTCGGGCCGAAGTAGCGGAAGCTCGTCGTCGCCCCGTTCGCCGTGGTGCTCGCCAGCCGGCCCCAGGCATCATAGGTCAAGGTCACGGCTGACGGGCCGCCGGTGACGCTGCGCAGCCGGTTCAGCGCGTCGTAGGTGAAAGTGCGCGTTCCATCAGAGAGCAGGTTTCCGTCGGCGTCATACCCTGAGACCGCCGCGATCGCGGCGTCGCGATTGAGCTGATCATGGGTCGTGTTCAACGTCGTGGTGGGTTGGCCGCTCCAGACGGAAGAGTCCGAGACCTGCTGCTGGCCGATAAGCTGGCCGGCGGGGTTATAGGCGAAGGTCTGGTGCGAGCCGTCGGTAGGGTTCTCCGCAGAGGCATGCGACAGCGATACAAGCCGGCTCGCCCCGTCATAGGTGTAGGTCGTGGCGACACCGTTCTCGCGGTCGATCCGGGCAAGGCGGGACAGCGGGTCGTAGGTCGCGGATGCGATCGTCAGGATCGGCGTGTACATGTTCCGCCGCCATTGCACCGCCTGCAAGCGGTTGGCGAGGTCGAAGGTGGCGTTGGCCGTCCGGTTGCCCTCCACATCGTAAGTGACGGTCCCGGCGATGCTCGACGCGTAGGGGTGCGGGTTCACCAGGGTGTCTTCGACCAGCCGCCCCGCCTCGTCGAGCTTCTGGTAGGTGAAGGACGTCGCGGTGGACGACCCCACCCGGCCCTCCACCTTCCGGTCGGCGTCCACGTAGGTGTAGTAGACGTCGTCGGCCGTCCCCGGCAGGTCGATGCTCGTGGCGCGGTTCAGGGCGTCGTAGGCGTAGGTGATCGTCGTCCCGCTGCGCTTGCGCCAGGACGTGCGGTTGCCGTTGGGGTCGTAACCGTACTCCTCATAGTCGGTCGTCGAGATCTGGCCGGATCCCCGCGGCGCTGCCGGATAGCGCAGGCGCTTGAGCCGCCCGAACCCATCGTATTCGAACCCCGAGGTATTGCCGCTAGCGTCAGTGAGCGACAGGCGCTGGCCCCCAGAGGAGAAGGCGTAGCGCGCAGTCACCTGTTGCAGGGGCGAGCCTACTCCGCCTTCCTCGCTGACCACGCGGCCGGCGGCGTCGTAGTTCACGCGGGAGATTCGGTCGGAACCGAAGCGGCCCGACGCGGAAGGCTGGCAGGCATCCGCCGGCAGGGCGTCGTAGACCGCCGGGTTCATGCGGATCGCGGTGCAGACGGGCCGGTTCAGGGCGTCGTAGCTTATTTGCACGACATTCGCGGGGCCCACCTGTTTGATGCGGTTGCCGACCGCATCGTATTCTGAGGTGTAGGTCTCGAACGGCGTAAAGGCCGTGCCGACATATGTGCCCCGCTCCACCTTGGTGACCCGGCCGACCGGATCGTAGGTCAGCCGCCGGGCGGCCCGCGAAACGCCGGCCGGAAGGCTCCAGTCCCAGTGAACCGGGTCGGGCGTCGATTGGCAGTGACCGGGATTGTATTCATGCGAGCAATAGGTGCCTGGGGTCGCTTGCGGCTCGGTGATCAGTGTCGGGCGGCGCACAGCGTCGTAGACAATCTTCTGCATGCCGCCCCGGGGTCGGCGAAGTCGGCCGGGATTGCCGGAGACGTCGGGCTCGTCGCCCTGCAGGGTCCCGTACGAGATGACGTTGGTCAGGGTGTCCCAGATGCCTCCCTCGGAATACGTGGCGGATCGCGTGAAACCGGTGGGCGACACCCATGACATGGGCAGGCCGCTGCCATAGAAGTACTGGTTGGCCTGAAGGCGCGTCGCGCCCGTCGTCGCCGGCGGAAGCTCCACCTTCGTCACGACCCCGCCGCCCAACGTGTAGTCGGTCTGTGCGCCCCGCGCGTCCTTGGTCCAGATGGGGTGGTTGTAGGTCGCGTGCCAAGCGGCTTCGGTGACCAGAGTCTGGCCCGCCTCCGCCGAGCCCGCGCGGGCTAGGCGGGTGGTCTTGGTGACCAGGTTGCGGAGATTGTACTCTAGGCTCGTGCGATCCCCGTCGGGCGAGGTGGTCAGGGTCGGGCGACCGCGCCCATCATAGGCGACGGTGCTGACCGCGCCCGCCCCGCCGATCGTGCGTAGGGGCCGGCCCTGTGCGTCGGCATAGATGGTGCCGCTATACCCCGCGGCGTTCAGAATCTCGCTGCGCAGGCCATCGGCCAGAAAATATTGCGTGGGCGCGCGCGAGCCCGCCAAGACAAGGCGGTCCTTGATCTGCGCGACGCGCCCAAGGGCGTCGTAGACATACTGCGTGGCCGCGGCGCCTGCGTCGTCGGCGGCGTAGATCTTATCGACGACAGTCTTCGCGAAGTCCCCTGTCCCGAGAGTCGCCATCTCGAACTTGGTCGCCGCCCCGCCGGCGTCCGTATGCGTGACCTGGGCGCCGCTTTGCGTCACGGTGACCGGCATCATCGCGGACCCGTAGAGGCCCTTCCTCACCGACAAGCCGCTGAGACCTCCGTCGGTGAAGTTGACCCAGAGGCCGAGGTTGTTGCCCACACTCGACAGGACCTCGATCTTCGTCTGGTCGCCGCCCACGCGCTCATAGGTGAAGGTAAGGCTTGCGCCGCCTGGCCAGGCCCAGGTGGTGAGCCGGAAGCCATGCTGTTCGGCGCACTTCGGCGGGCTGCCGGCCTCGGCGATCGGATTCACCCAGTGGGCGAAGGTTTGCTCGTCGCCCGACCCGTTGGTCACCTTGAAGCTCACGTCCCGCATCCAGTAGCCGCGGGTCTGGGCGTAGACAGTGTTGATGCCCGGACAGGTGGGGCTGTTCTGCGGATGCCAAGCGCTCACGCTGGCGGCGCCTGTCTGGGTCAAGGTTCCGTAGGTCGCCGCGCCCGGCGTCAACCAGGTCCCCCCCGGCTTGCGGATCCACTGTCGGGTCTCGTTTCCCACGGCCGCCATGGCCACGTTCTGGGCGAGGGTCTTAAGCCACCAGGCGGTAATCACCTGGCCCGCCACCTCGCGCTTGAGGCCGGGCGACGACCTGTACGCGTCCTGGGCGGCGAAGAAGGCGGCGATGGTCCCGGTTGCGGCGCGCACGTCGGTCTCGCCCATGGCTTCGAGGCCGGAGCTGGAGACGGTCAGGGTGTTGGTGAACGGGGTGATCCAGCCGCCCTGCGGCTCGCGGTGCGCCCCCGTCTCGAAGGTCTGGTCGCGCGGCGTACTACCCCGCCAGGTGAGGTTGGCCGATAGGGAAAAGGGGAACGCGCCCTGGCCGACACTCGTCGCCGCCGGGCTCGCCACAAGCACCGCTCCCACCGCCCCGCGCTCAAGGCGGCCTTTCACGACATCCGCTGAGGTGGCCGGGTCGTACTGTGCCTGATGGTAGATTTGCGCGCCGCCGCCGCCGGCGTCGGCATAACCATTGGGATTGACCAGGAGATCAGCTACCTCGATCGGATCGCCCCCCGCGTCATACTTGATGGCCACCAGAGCCCCGCCCCGCTGCGGCGACAAGCCGTGTGAGACCTTGCCGCCCGCCTCAGGGATGAGGCCGCCGGCGCGCTGCCCGGGGCCGAGGAAGCCTTCTCTCGAGGCGACCACCGTGAAGCCGTCGGCCACATAGGCCGAGACCGCGTCGGCGACGGCCTGCCGGCGCGCAGTTGTCTCGGCGGGACCGATCGGCATGCGGTCCGGGTAGTCGATCCCCGTGGTCGGGGCGGTGTCGAACCCTTCGGTCCGAGACAGCGCGAAGGCTTGCCCCGCCTGGGTGGTGTTCGAATACTCCAGGAAGGCCCGCGCGCCCGGCGCGTATGGGTCCTCTGCGGCCGGCGGGGCATTGCCCCAGGCGAAGCGGCTGGCGACGCTGCCGACGTCCGGCAGGTCCGCGACCTGGGCCGGGACCGAGCCTTTCAGGGCGGCGATGGTGCTGACCGTGGCGAAGACCGCGCCGCGCCGCGAGGCGGCGTCGGCGGTGACGCTGGTGAAACTAAGGCCGCTTTCGGCGTCAACCCGGTCAAAGCTGTCGGTGATCCAGTAGCTGCCGTTCGGGGTCTGGTGCACCACGGTATCCGCGGCGGAGACGCCGAGCGCGTAGTGCTGGGCGAAGACGCCCTTGCCGATGGCGGCGTGCAGCTGCCCGGCCCGGGCAGCCTGCGCCAGCCATGCGGCCGCGATGGTCTCTCGCCGGCCGTCACCCTTCCACGCCTTGTAGGTAACTTGGCAGACCGGGCAGGCTGCGTCCGGCGGCGACGGCAGGGGGGTGTCCCGCCGCTGGCCCCATTTGTCGATCAGGCCACGGCCGGTGTCGCCGAAACCCGTGACGATAGTGAATGGCAGGGCGTAGCCGACGTTGCGCACGACGGTCGCATCCATGTAGCCGCCGCTGTTCGCCGCATAGGGCAAGTTCAACGCCAACGTGATGGCGCCACGGCTGAAGCTTGGATTGTCGCTATTCGAGAAGCTCGCAAGGGTCAGGGCCTCGCCCAGGTCTCCCGTGAGCTTCAGTGCCGCCGTGAAGCTGGCGCCTGAGGTGTCGAAATTGGGTTCGAAGGTGAGCCGGCGCCCGTAGACCTCGTCGCCGTAAACCACCCTGTTGCTGACGATCGTGTCGGGTCCCGCGCTCGGGCGGGCCTTGGTGAGGCTGATCGTCAGCTTCGCCCGATACTGGTCGGGCATCGCCCCGGTGATCGTGCGCAGGACGTTCGTCGTGTAGGGCAGCGACACCTGCCGCAGGCCGCCAGGGGGGATGGTTTGGGCGTTGATGGACCTTCCGCCGACCACGTCCGCCACGCCGCCCGAGGCGACGTTGGCGTCGATGTAGGTCTCAAGGGCAGTGGCCGCCGTGGCCAGAGCCGTATTGAGACCGGTGGCGTTGTAGCTCGTGAGTGACGGCACGCCCGACAGGGTGGAGGTGGTCGCCGTCTGGCCCATGGCCATGCCTGCGCTGAGCCCGGTGGCGGTGGCCAGATCCACGCCGGCCTTGAAGGTGTGGTCCTTGTAGGCGGGATCGTAGAGGTAGCTGACGCCGGAGATGACGACGCTCACCCACGCGTGGCTGAGGGTGACCGAGCTGACCGTGGCAGCGCCATAAGAACAGTCCGCCGTCGTGCTCCCGTTGACGATCGCCGGGATGCCGCCTGACGACAGCAGCTGGCAGGCTGCCTTGGCTGAGGTGATCCCGCTCCAGGCCTCGAACTGGGCTCCAGAGAGCGTAATCGTGCCCAGCTTGTAGTCGGCCGTATAGCCGGACTGGCGCAGGAGCTCGATCATCAGCTGAGCCTGGTCGAAGGCAGTGCCGGAGCGATCCACGATCACACCGACCGCGCCCTTCGAGAGGCCATAGGTCCAGCTGATCGCCATGTTGTTGCGCACGTGTTCGTAGATCAGGTCCGGATCGCCCTTGAGCGCCCGAGCCAGCTCGACCACTTCCTTGGCGCGCCCGCTGGCGCCCGTCCCGTTGGTGGCCGTCGTCGCACTGCCGAAGTAGCCATCCGCCGCGGCCGGCGAGACGAGCGGCGCGGCGCCAATCTTGGTGGAGGGCGCCGCCTGCGCCGTCGCCCAGAGGAAGGTCGCTGCCAGGCCCGCCACGCACGCGCGGACCACTGCTCCTGACACCATCCCCATCCCCCCAAGGATCGTCGTGACCATGGACTCCGCGGCGACCCTATGGCCAAGCTTGAACAACCGTCAATCGTCGTTCTGCCGCCGACAAAATCTTTCGTTGATCGACGCAAAGTTGCCGATCGGCCTCTTGCAATTGGGCGCCGGCCCCGGCTTCTATGGCCAAGCTTGCGTGCGCGACGGGGGGAACGAAATGCGGCGTGTGGGTGTCGGGCTGGCGCGCGTCCTCTTGGCGACCACGGCTCTCGTGTTCCCGGCTTCCGCCCTCGGCGCTCAGTCGACTCAATATACCTACGACGCCCTCGGCCGGGTGCTCTCCGCCATCGATGCCAACGGCCGGAAGGTCGTCTACAGTTATGACGGGACCGGCAACCGCACCCGGGTGAGCAACGGCGCCGAGTTCCAGGAAATCACCCCGACCGCCTGGTCGGCCTCGTCAAATGCCGGAACGACGGGTCTCGCGACCGCCGGGGCGTTGAAGGACGGCGACTTCAACGCGCTCGCGTCCATCCACGCCACGGCCAACGAGGCGAACGCGTGGATCCGGGCCGACCTCGGGAGCGCCCAGACCGTCAATCATATCGACGTGGCGCCGGCGATCGCTTCGGCGGTGGGCGCGACACTGGACGATCTGAACGACACCGTCGTCGAGTATTCGATCGACGGGACGAAGTGGTCGGCTGGCCCGACGATAAACGCCGTTTCGCCGGGTGCATCGCGCTCCGTGGCGCTGGGCGGCGTCACAGCGCGGTACATCCGCATCCGCCGCGCGCTCTCCGGACAGGTTGCGGTGGGCGACCTCAGGTTCTTTTCCGCCGCCGTCGCCAACAGCCCACTCATCGCCCAGCCCGACAATATCGCGACGTCGGGATTAGCGGTGACCTTCGATCCGCGTGCGAACGACCAGGACCTCGACGGCTACGCCTTCACCATCAGCAGCGTGGAAGACCCACCGCACGGTGCCGCCGTTATCAACGGCGGGGCGTCGGTCACCTACACGCCCGATCCCGGCTACCTGGGCGCCGACAGCTTTCTCTACACCGTCGCCGATGGGCACAACGGCGTCGCAAGCGCCCGCGTCAGCGTTCTCGTCCGGCCAAGCGCGAATCATACGCCTGACGCCGTCGCCGATACCTTCACGGTCTCCGACCGGGTGACAGCGCTCGTCGACGGTCTGAACAGCTTGCGACCCACCGCGAACGACCTAGACGCGGACGGCGACGTCCTCACCATCACCGCCAAGACCAATCCCGCCCACGGGACGGTCAGCATCGTCGGCGGCAATGTGATCGAGTACGTTCCGACGGTCAGCTATTCGGGCGTCGACAGCTTCACCTACACCATTTCCGATGGCCGGGGCGGTTCCGATACCGCGACCGTCAACCTCACGCTCTCAAACGCGCCGCCGCTTGCGGGAGCCGACACCATCTGGCCGCAACGGACCTCGCCGATCACCTTCGATCCGCGGCTCAATGACGCCGATCCCAACGGCGACGCCATCACCGTCACCGCGATCGCAACGTCGCCCGCCAAGGGCGTCGCGGTCCTCAATGCCAACCAGACAATCACCTACACCGCCAATTCCGGCGGAGCCGGCCGGGACGCGTTCAGCTACACCCTCACCGACGCTCGCGGCGCCACCGCGGCCGGCACAGTATCGGTCACGATTTCCGCGAACACCCCCCCCACGCCGGTCAGCGACGCGCTCTCGGCGAGTGGATCCGCGGTGACCCTCGATCCCCTGGCCAACGATACAGACCCCGACGGCGATCCGCTGATCATCACGGCGATCACCCAGCCGTCCCATGGCGCCGTCTCGATGGCCGCCGGCGGGCACACGGTCACCTATACCC
The DNA here is from genome assembly GCF_057809855.1 of Phenylobacterium sp. FG114. NCBI lineage: Bacteria > Pseudomonadati > Pseudomonadota > Alphaproteobacteria > Caulobacterales > Caulobacteraceae > Phenylobacterium > Phenylobacterium sp. FG114. Next base: position 303,698 of record NZ_JBMDKU010000004.1, read on the forward strand.
CGTCGCCGGGATACACCGGCGACGACAGTTTCATCTACACAGTCGCCGACGACGAGGGCGCGACCGCTTCGGCGACCGTCGCCGTTAACGCCCTGCCTATCGACTACCTGGTCGTGGCGGGCGGCGGCGGCGGCGGCCGCGGCTACCCTTACGGCGGCGGCGGCGGTGGTGGGGGGGGCGTTCTGCGGGGTACGGCCGTACTTCCGATGGCGACTGCACGCGCGATCTCGGTCGGCAGCGGCGGCGCTGGGGGCACTCTCTACGTGGCTGAGGACATGGCCGGCAAGAATGGTGGGGACTCGTCGTTCGGGGCCCTTACCGCGATTGGCGGTGGGGGCGGCGGCGGCTTCCTGGGCTCTCCGAAGGCCGGAGGATCGGGTGGTGGGGGCGCTCCTGCTGGCGCGGCAACCTCGGGCCAGGGCAACAGCGGCGGGACGGGCCTCAGTGGTGGGGGCGGCGGTGCGGGCGCCCCCGGGGGTCAGATACAGTCCGCAATTGCCGGGGTCGGTGGGCAGGGGATCGTCAGCGACCTGACGGGCGCACCCGTTTCCTATGCCGCGGGTGGCGGAGGTGGGGCCACGGGACTGAACGGCAGCCCAATGATCCAGGGCGCGCCGGGCGGTGATTCCAGCGCTGGAGCGGGCACGACCTACACGGGCGATTCAGCACCTGCAGGCCGCGGCGGCGGCGGCGGCGGCGGTGCATTCTTGGAATGGGACGACTACGCCGCCCCCGGCGGCGCGGGCGGTTCCGGGGTCGTCGTCTTGCGTTATGCCGGCCCTCCGCGCGCGACGGGAGGCGTGATCACCCAAGTCGGCGGTTTCACGGTTCATAAGTTTACTGCGGCGGGGACACTCACGACCACCGCGAACAATGCTGCACCCGTCGCGGTGAACGACACCCTGGCAGCCACCTCGGGAGCCAGCGCGATCCTCGATCCGCGGATAAACGATTCCGACCCGAACGGCGATGTGCTGCGGGTGGCGAGCGTGGGCGCTCCTGCTCACGGGACCACGGCCATAAATCTCGGCGGCCAGTCGATCATCTATACGGCGAATGCGGGCTACACCGGCAGCGACAGCTTCTCCTACACGGTATCCGATGGCCTCGCCTCGTCGACCGCGACGGTGAATGTGACCGTGACGCCCGGGCCTGCATTCGAATATCTGGTCGTGGCCGGCGGCGGCGGCGGCGGTTATGCCGGCGGCGGCGGCGGCGGTGTACGTACTGGAAAGCTATCTCTGGCGTTCGGAAGCCTGTCCGTCACCGTGGGCGCCGGGGGTGTCACAGGGGCGCCGGCCACGAACGGCCAGGACAGCGCCCTTGGGCCGATCGTGGCGATCGGCGGTGGCGCGGCGGGCATGCCCGGCAAGCCGGGCGGAGCCGGCGGCGGCGGCGTCCCGCCGGACAATCCCTTCGTGGCCTTCGGTTTCGTGCCCGGTGGCGCCGGCACGCCCGGCCAGGGCTACACCGGCGGCGGCACACGCTACCGCTACGCCTATGGCGGCGGCGGCGGCGCAGGCGGCCCCGGCGGCTGGGGCGGCACCGTCAAGAGTGGCGACGGCGGGTCGGGGATCGCCAGCGATATCAGCGGGACCATGCTCATCTACGGGTCCGGCGCCGGGGGCAATCCCTGGGAAGCGAATGGCATCTTCACCCAGGTGTTTGCCGGCGCGTCCGGCGCTGGCGCAGCGGTCGTCGGCGGGACCGCCGCTGTTCCCGGCCGCGGCGGCGGCGGTGTGTGGACCAGCAACGGCGGATCGGGGTCCGTGATCATCCGCTATCCAACCGGAGCCTATACTGGGCTCGGCGGGACCATCACCTGGTCAGGCGGCTACACCATCCATACCTTCTCGAGCAGTGGAACCTTCTCGACCAGCGGCGGACCGCCGCCGAACTCATCGCCTGTGGCCGTAATCGACACGGTGAGCGTCGCTTACGGCGTCGCCAAAGTGATCACACCGCAGGCCAACGACACGGACGTCGATGGCGATCCGCTGGTCGTGACGGGCGCCAGCACGCCGAGTCACGGGGCGGTCAGCGTGGCCTCGGGCGGCGCATCGGTCACCTACACTCCAAACAGCGCCTACAGCGGCTCCGACAGCTTCACTTACACGGTAAGTGATGGACGTGGCGGCACCGCGACGGGCACGGTGAACCTTACCGTGGCGGCCGCCACGACGCCGACCGTGTGGAACGCGTCGCGCAAGGCGTCTTCGATCACCCTGAGCAACGGCGACAAGACCTACCTCGGAACCAACTTCGGTTCCTACAACTGGCAGTACGTCCAGGCTGTCCTCGGGAAGAGCAGTGGGAAATGGTATTTTGAAGTGACATTCAACGCCATGGGCGACGGTCAGGTCGTGGGCCTGGGCAATGGGACCATGAGCGTCGGCCCACTGGGCAATGGCGTTCCCGGAACAGCCTTCCAATATGGCTACTTCAGTGGCGACGGCAACATCTACAACAACATCGACGGCACCTCGGGCAGCACCGGTGCGGCTAGCGCGGCCGGTGCGGGCGTGACCATTGGCGTGGCGGTAGACCTCGACAACGACAAGGTCTGGTTCAAGCGCGTGAGCGTCGGCGGAGCCAACTGGAACAACAACAGCTCCGCCGATCCCGCCTCGAACACGGGAGGACTCAACATCCCTGTGGCGCTCGGCGGCTCGACGGTGGTCTATCCTTCGGCGGGAGCATCGAAGGCCGACCAGGGCACCGCCAACTTCGGGGGAGCTTCGTTCGTCGGTACGCCGCCGGCGGGCTTCAACGCCGGATGGAGTTCTTAGGTCGCTCGCCGCCGCGCCTCACAGGATGGCGTCGGACAAGCTCGGCCCCCGCTTCAGCGCGTGCACCAGCAACCGCGGCTGGTCGACTCGCGCCATGAGGTCCGCCGGTGGCCGTCTCCGGGCTCGCCAACCGAGGGTCGGCTCCGAGAGTTCCTGGATAACCGGGCTTACAGGCGAGCGAGGCATGGCCAGGACTGCGCCACCGGGCTTGCAGGCTGGTCTCAGGCGACGTTTGGCAACACCCTCGCGCTGGTCATGAAGGCCGCTACAACCCGATCCACCATGTCGCTGTTGACGTGTCTCAAGCTTCCGTCGTCGCGCCCGAATGCGGCCTCCCCGCGGAAGGACGGCAGCCAACGGAAGGCCTCGAAACTCGGGAAGTAGGTGAAGAGTTCGGCGTCCTTCCGACACATGACACCCGCGGCGGTCCTCAGGATGCCCTTGCTCTCCGAGTCGTCGACAGCGGCGGCCGCAGACTGAAGCGACGCCGCCAATGGGACCGGCGAGACGGTGAGGAAGACGTTCCGCACGTGCGTGTGTTTACGTATGAGGTCGCCCATCGTCTCCAGTTCGCGAACGTTCTCCTCAACCGTCGAGAACCGATAGATAGCCGCTTCGCTTTTCAGAAGTGTTCGTAGATTTGCCGGCGTGTGCGGAAGATATCGGGCGCCATCTTCAAAGAATGCGAGGGCGACACCCAGCGTGTAGATGACATTTTGCGCCGTCACGAGGGAGCTGCGGAGCCTTCCCACGTCATGCCCAGCCAGAACACTACGATAGTATTCATTATACTCGACCTCCTCGCCGAGGATAAACCGGAGGAGATTTACGTTTGAGAATGTGGTGTTGACCTCCTCCCCGACCCAAAAACTCTCGACGCTCACACCCGCCGCGCTCATCGCGCGCGCGACATTGCCCGCAAAGCAACTGCCAAAGGTGAAGTAGCTTCCGCGAGTGTCCTTACCCGCGACCTGGGCTTCAAATTCTTTGAAGATGAACCCCTTCAATGCCACGTCGAGATTCGCGACCTGGGCGGGATAGACCGGCGGCGCGGATCTCCGGCGCCCTTTGGCCGGCGCCTTCAAGTACTTGTCGATCTCGTCGATCTTATTTGCAATTCCAATGGCGTCTTCCGGTGAAAAATAGCCGGGGTGCGCCTCGAGCAGTGGTCGCGCCCTCTCGATTGGCCCGTTCGTCAGATAGACGTTCTTGATGAGGAAACCAGCCGCCGCCTTCGCGATCTCGGTCGGGGCGCCGCTATTCACCAGTCGCTCGAGATGCACGCGAGCTCGGGCGCGATAGTGATTTTCCTTCAGAACGATGTAGAGCCTTGCGAGCAGCAGACGAGCGCTGTGGTCATCCGCATTAACGAGCAATGTCGCCTCGAGGAGATAGGTAGCGTCGAGATGTCGACGCTGCTCGACGAGTTCTCTGGCGTAGGCCACGGGATTGATGCTTGCCAACGTCCATTCCTATCCCACTGCCCCAATGCTGCGTTCCATCGCAGATGATTGTGAGCCGTCAACCCAGGCAATGACCTGCCGCGCTTTGCGCGCTCCCGGGGCCGCTGGGCCTACGATCACCACGGCGCTGGCTTACGTGGCGAATGGTCATCGCGGTGGCTTGGCGGAGAGGCTCTCAAGCTGGAAGCGCTTCTCCGCAGATCGCCAGGCGAGGCGCTGCTCGCAGCGCGCCGCGCGATCCGCGCCACCGCAATCCGGGCCGCCCAGGGTGATGACGAGGAATGGCGCGCCGGGGCCCGTGCGCTGGGTACGCACCCCGAAGGCGAACCGCTGGAAGACCGGGACGACGGAACCCTGCTGTTCCGCGAAGACCGTGAGCTGCTCGCCCACCTCAGACGCCATGGGAGACTTCCGCCCACAGGGGTAGCGCGCGGCGTCGATGACCCACTCCGCCTTGCCGTCGCCGTTGAGATCGATGCGCTCGACGGAATTCGGCGCGGCGGCGCCTTGCGGAAGGGGGCCGCACTGCTCGGCCAGCTGGCGGACATAGGCCGCGACCAGCAGCGACTCAGGCTCCGCCGCGGCCACTGGGCTTGCAGCCGCAGCAGCGATTACGGTGGCCAAGAATCCCCCGCGCATCGAGATCATCGCAAACCCTCCCTACTCCAGGGCCGACTGGCCCATCTGACTGACGCCGGTCAACAGCCCGGCCATGAGCACGCCCAGGACCGCGCCCAACAGCACGATGAGGGCAGGCCCGGCGATGCGGCCGGCCGCCTCGATGCGCCGCAGCGCGGCCTCCTCCTCCATGCGTCCGCTGCGTTGGAGCATCGGGCCCAGGCTGTTCGACGCCTCGCCGACGGCGGTCAGACGCACGATGGCAGACGGGAAGGCGCGGACCTCGCCCAACGCCGTCGAGAGGAACTCCCCCTGCCGCACGGCCTGGGTCACCGGCTCGAGGCGCGTCCGGGCGCCCTTCACGGCGACGGTGCGGCCCGCCAGCCGCAGCGCCTCGGCAATCGGCGCGCCGGCGGATATCATCGCCCCCAAGGACTGCGCGAAACCTCCGAACACCACGCCGGCCACCGTCCGCCGCAGCGGGCCATCCAACAGCAGACGGTCCAGCGGGCCGGACAGCAGGCCGGCGCGCCCAGCGAGGAGCAGGCCCAGGAGGATGCTGGCGAGGCCCATCGCCAAGTTGCGAAGGTTGCCGCGGAGGACGTCGCTCGCAGCGATCATCAGACGCAGGCTGAGCGGCGGCTCGGACCCCAGCTCGCTGGCGAGCGGGGCGATCGAGGGGACGATATAAAGCAGGATCACGAAGAGAGCTGCGACGGCGCTCGCCAGCACGAAGGCGGGATAGGCCAGCACGCCGACCAGCTGGTCACGCAGCTTCAGGCGCGCGCTGATAACCTCCGCCGCCCGCTGCAACCCGCCCGGCAAGTCGCCCGCCGCTTCGCCCGCGGCGACCATGGGCGCCACGAACGGCTGCGAGGCTTGGAACGCGCGGGCGAAAGCCCTGTCTAGGGGCTCGCCGCCAGCGATGTCGGACGAAAGATCCTCGCCCACCCGCTTGAGGGCCGATCTCTCCACGCGCGCGCCCAGGATGCTGAGTGCGGTGCGGATATCGGCACCCGCACGGAGCAGGTCCGCCAGGCCCGACAGGAACTCCGCGGTCTCGCGCGCCCGCAACGGCTGAGCGCGCACCTTCGGCCGGCGCATCGCCCGCCCCTTCAAGGAGACCGGGGAGAAGCCGTCGCGGCGAAGGGCGTCGAAGGCCGCCGCCTCGTCGCCGGCCGCCAGGGTCCCGCGGACGCGGCGCCCCTCGCGGTCGACAGCCACATAGCTGAACTGCAGGTCAGCCATGGATCGCGGCCGCCACTTCCTCGAGGGTCGTGGCGCCCTCCACAGCGAGATCGAAGCCGTTCTCCGCCATGCCCCGCAGGCCGGCCTCGCGCGCCAGGGCCTCGATCTCGCGCGCGGACGCCCGGTCCGCCACGGCGCGCAGCAAAACGTCGTTGGCTAGGAACGCCTCGCTGATGGGGATGCGGCCCTTGAAGCCGGAACGCCGGCAATAGGTGCAGCCGACAGGATGGCGCACGGTCTGCGGAAGCACGCGCCCGAGCGCACGCGCGAACTGCTGCTCCGCCTCGTTCGGCGGGGCCTCGACCACGCATCGCCCGCATAGGCGTCGGACCAGCCGCTGGGCGGCGGCGCCGCGGAAGCCGGCCGCCAGTTGGTAGGGTTCGACGCCCATGTCGCGGAGCCGCGGCAGGACGGCCAGCGCATCGTTGGCATGGACCGATGCGAGCACGAGGTGGCCGGTCATGGCGGCCTGCACCGCGACGGCGGCCGTCTCCGGATCGCGGATCTCGCCCACCAGGATCACGTCCGGGTCTTGCCGCAGAAACGACCGCAGCGCCGCGGCGAAGGTAAGCCCGAGATGAGCGGCGACTTGAGTCTGCGAGACGTGCTCGAAGTGGTATTCGACCGGATCCTCGACCGAGAGCACCTTCTTGCCGGACCCTACGAAGGCCTGGAGCAGAGCATAGAGGGTGGTGGTCTTGCCGCTCCCTGTCGGCCCGGTGATCAGGAAGAGCCCGTGGGCGGTCCGCGCCGCGCGACCCAGAACGGCGGCCACGGCCGAGGTGAGACCGAGCTTGTCCATGTCGAGCGGCACCGCATCGCGGTTGAGGATCCGCAACACGGCGGATTCCCCGAACACGGTGGGCGAGGTCGCGACGCGGACATCCACCGACCGCCCCTCGACGACGAAGGTGGTGCGTCCATCCTGCGGCAGCCGTCGCTCGCCGAGGTTTAGGTTGGCGATCACCTTCACGCGCGAGACCGCCGGCGCCGCCAAGTCGGCCGAGACCACCTGGTGATCCACAAGCCGTCCGTCCACCCGCAGCCGGATGCGCAGGTCGTTGCGGGTCGGCTCGAAGTGGATGTCGGAGGCGCCGGACGCGATCGCCGCCTCGAAGGCGGCCGCGACGATCCGGGCGCCGGCGCCTTCCGTCGAACGGTCCGAGACCAGGTCGATCTCGCGCTCCAGCCGGCGCTCGTCGGGCCGCGCCGCGATCTCCCGCGGCGCCCCGAACGCTCTCTCGAACTCGCGCGCCCAGTCCGTCGGGCGCGCAGACAGGATGGTCAGGTCCGCACTGGTGGCGAAGATGAGCCCCGCCAGACCCTCGTCATCGAGCGGATCGCAGCTCGCGCACACGAGCGATCCTCCCTCGCGCCGCAGCGGCAGAACGCGCGCGCGGCGCAGGAAGTCCGCCGAGACGCCGACGTCGGCCAGCTGCAGTTGCGCCGGCGCGCGGCTGGGCTCCCACACCTCGCAGCCACACACCGCGGCATAGGCCTCGACGAGATCGTCGTCGGAGAGCGCGCCCAGCTGGTTCAACACCTGCTCGAGCGGCTGGCGCGTCCGAGCCGCCACGATCTCCGCGCGGGCGATCGCGGAGGCATCGACGATGCCCTGATCCAACAGCCGATCCCGCACCTGGTCACGGCGCGAGCGGGCCGCCTGCGTGAAGGCGGCGCTCACATCGTCGTCGGCCACGACCAGGCCTCCAGGGTTGTGCCGGTGAACCAGAATCCCGCGGCCAGGGCCGGCCCGAACGGCGCGCGCCCGTCCTTCGGGCGCAGCACCGCCATCGTCACCAGACCCAGCAGAGCGGAGATGACGATCGCCCAGGGCGTCGACACGCCCAGCCACAGGCTCGCGGCGCCGACCAGCTTCACGTCGCCCAGACCCAGGCCCGGTTCGCCGCGGCGCGCCTGTCCGGCCGCACGGAGGCCCAGGAGGATCGCGATACTCACGGCGGCGGCCGCGAGGCCGGCGAGTAGGGCCTCAGCGGATCGGCTCGCGGCAAGGCCGAGCGCGAGGAGCGCCACGAGCCCTGTCAGGGCGTCGGGCAGGCGCTTCACCTTCAGGTCGACCGTAGCGGCCGCGATCAGGACCAAGCCAAGGGTGGCGATGAGCACCGCCCGGATCGGATCGCCCGCTAGGCAGGCGCCGGCGACAACGATTGCGCCCCCCGCCTCGCCCGCCAGATGCAGCGGATCGATGCGGCCGCCGCACGCCGCACAGGCGCCGCGGAAGCGCGCGTAGGCGAGCAGCGGGATGGTGGCGGCAAAGGACAACGGCTGACCGCAGCCGTCGCACCGAGAGCGTCCCGCAATCGCGGTCCCCCCGCGGCTCACGCGCAGGCCATGGGTCACCGCGAAACTGCCGAGCGCGAGCCCCGCCACAGCCGCCACGGCGAGAGCGGCGAGCGACGGCATCATCGTACGGCCGGCGCGCTCAGGTCTCGGTTGAGGCCCTGCCCCTCGGCCACGCCATCGGCGCCCAAGCTCACCACGGCGAAGGTGCGCCCGTCCTCGGCCCGGCGATAGTCGAGGGCGTTACCCCAGGGGTCCTGCAAGGTCCGCGCATTCTTGACGTAGGGCCCCGTCCAACCTTCCCCATCCGCGGGCTGGCTGACCAGGGCCTGGAGGCCTTCCGCCTGGGTCGGATAGCGGCCCACGTCGGCCCGGAACATCTCGACAGCGGCAGCGACGGTCTCGAGTTGGACCTGTGCGGTCTTGGCGCGGGAGCGGCCGAGCTGACCCACGAGGTTGGGGGTCAGGACAGCGGCGATCAGGCCGATGATCGCCATCACCACGAGGATCTCGGTCAGCGTATAGCCTGCGTCGCGGCCTAGGTGGCCGCGGCCTCTACTGCGTCGCATCGCCCCTGCCCCCCGTCGCTTCGCGACAACTTCCGGTGCACCACCGCCACAGGATGGCGCGCGTCTCCGGTAAATCTCACAATCCGATCATCGCGCCAACCCGCTGCGGTTGTGACCCGCACCCGCCACGTCTCGCCGATCCGCCAGTCCGGCGTCTCCGGTCGCGCCCGCGGCTCCTGGGGCGCACGCGGCGGCTCGGTGGCCCGGCCCAGAGGCGAGATCAGGGACGGCGCGCACTCCCGCCAGAGCGGCGCGGCGTCGAGCCCGGCGACGTCGGCGAAGCCCGGCGTCGGCAGCGCCGCCAGGCGCGCCTTGAGCGCGGCCAGGTCCGAGACGCCCATCTCGGCATAGGCCTCCTCCCGCAGCGCCGCGGCCTCGGCTGGGGCAAGCTTTTCGGCCTCGCTCTCGGCAAGCGCCTCGGCAAAGCCGGCGTCGGTCGGCAGCGCCCACCGGTAGGGACCGCCGTCGCCGGCGCGGACGATCGTCGCCGCTGCGGCGAGGTGGGCTCCGTCCAGGACATATTCGACCTGACGGCGGGCGAGGTCGGCCTTGGCGAGGCGCAGCATCATGACGCTGCGGGCCACCATCGCGGTCGCCACCAACGAAAGGCCCAGCGCCAGGACGAGCGCGGCCGGGGTCGCATAGCCCGCATTGGGGTCAGGGCTGGGGCAGTCGGCCACGGGCCTGCAGCTCATGCATGTCGCGCGCTAGGTCAGCCATGGCGCGTTGAGCCGACGGCTTGTCGGCGATGATGCGCGCGCTCAACAACACGATGAGCTCGCTGCGGGTACGGTCCTTGTTGCTGCTGCGGAACAGGGATCCCACGCCGGGAATGTCCTTGAGGTACGGGACCCCGGTATCGCCAGCCGAGGTCGTGGAGCTGATCAGGCCGCCGAGCGCGACCGTGCCGCCGTCCTCCAGCACCAGGGTGCTCTCGAACCGCCGCTGCTGGATGGTCGGCGAGTCGATGCCGGAGGTGTTGGTGCGCCCTACCGAACTCACTTCCTGGGAGACGTCGAGCACGAGCCTGTCGTCGCCGGCGATGCGCGGCGTCACGTTGAGGATCACGCCGGTGTTGCGATAGTCGATGGAGTTGATCAGCTGGGCGTCGTCGCTCGAGCGGCTCTGGGCCCTTTGGGTCACGATTGGCACCTGGTCGCCCACCTGCAGGCGGGCGGGACGATTGTCGAGGGTGATGATCTTGGGCGCCGAGACTACCTCGATCGAGGTCCGCGTGCCGAGCGCGCTCAGCGCGGCGGCGATGTCGCTGTTGATGTAGCTGACCGAGAAGCCCGGAAAGGACTGGCCGATCGTGGCGCTCGAACCGTTGTTCACCGCGCCGATCCGCAGGTCGCCGGAAAAAACGTTCCAGTCGACGCCGAACTGGAAGGTCTTGCCGAGCGTCACCTCGACGATCGAGGCCTCGATCATGATCTGGCGCTGCGGGCGGTCGATCTCGGACAGGATCCGCTGGACCTGCACCCACTTCGACGGTGAGGCGAACACCAGCAGCGTGTTGGACTCGCGGTCGAGGCCGACGCGCAGCGCGTCTTCGTCGCCGCCGCTCGCGCCGCCTCCGATCGGCGCCATCGCGGGCGCCGGGGGCATGGCCGCGGAGCCTTGGACCTCCCGCCCCGCGGTAGATGTCGAGGTAGGCGGCGCCAGACCCTGACCGCCCGCGCCGCCACCCACGACGCTGCCCAGGGTCCGCGCCAGGGCTTCGGCGGAAGCGAACTGCGGCCGGTACACGAAGAGCGTCGAGGACCGGTCGTTCCCGGGGGTATCCAGGCGGCGCACCCACTTACCGATCTCGTCCAGCGCCTCACCTGAGCGGCCGAAGACGATGAGGCCGTTCAGGCGCTTGAGCGGCACGATCGTCACCCCGATGAGTCCCGCCCCCTGGACGATCCGGTCGACTTCGCCTGCGACCGTGGTCGCCTGCGCCTGCGTGAGTTCGTGCCAGCGGATCTTGGAGTCTTGGAAGGCGCTCTGGTCGAAGACTTTGAGCGTCTCGAGTGCCGCGGTTAGCTGGCCGCCGGAACCGCCGAGCAGCAGCAAACCCAGCTTGTCGTTCGAATAGAGGACCGTGTCGCCGGCGGCGATCGCCTCCAGCGCGCGCGCCACCTCGCTCGGTTGGGCATAGCCGAGGGGCACGGCGATCATCTCGTAGCCCGCGCCGCGCAAGCCGGCCGCGCTCCGCTGGATGGGCGCGGCGGTTCGCGCCTTGGCCTGCGGCGTGATCGTCAGCTGGTCGCCGTTGCGCACCATGGCGACATTGTTGGCCGCCAGCGCCGCCTCGAGCGCCGCCAAGAGCTGGTCACGGGTCAGCCGCTGCTCGATGCGGAACGTGATCTTGCCGCTGACGGCCGGGTCGAGGACGTAGGGCTGTCCGGCTTGACCCAGGACTTCCTGGACGACGAGGGCGATCTCCGCATTCTGGAACGCGAAGGCGTAAGACTCCGTGGCCCTGCCCTGCGCCAAGGCTGCGGGCGCCGCCGCTGTGGCGAGCAACACGCCCGCGACCAGAGCGGTGGGAAATCTGCACAGGACCATCAGCGGGCGACCGCCGGTGCACTCGCCGGTTCCGGTGGGCCGCGGAAGCCCGGCGGCATTCGATCCTCGACCGTCGGCGTCGCGGCCGCGAGCGCGCCGCCCCCGGGCGCGGGCGAACTGGCGGCCGATTGTTCGCCGAGGTTCAGGGTCTTCGGCCCGAGGGCGGTCTCGAGCGTGATGCCGGACGCAGTCACCGCCTGCAGCGTCACGCCATCGCGCATCTCGCCCACCGCCAGCCATTCGGCGGGCCGGGCGTCGATCGAGACGAGCGCCGCGAGCCGCCGCCGCGAGACCGAGACCCCGTCGAGCCGGATCGCGGGCTCGCGGACGGCGCCGGGGCCCGTCGTGAGGGCGAAGAGCGGCGAGCCCAGCAAGGCCGAGGCGCTCGCCTCGCCGCCCCTTACGGCGCCGGCCGTCGGGGCTTTGAGACCGAGGAGGCGCGCGTGCGCCTCGTCGAGCGCGTTGGCCTTCACCGACATCCCGCCGGCCAGCAGCCAAGCTGCCAGGCCGGTGGCGAGACCGAGTGGCGCGGCCGCGCCGATGAGATCTAAACGCCGCAAAACACACGCCCCGAGAAGGAAAGGGTGACGCTGGACACCTTCGGCGTCAGGTCGAGGCTGTCGACGAAGAGCTGCGGCCGCTCGCGCGACAGCAGCGCCAGCACGCCGACAGCGCCCTCGTACGGGCCGGTGACGGAGAAGCGCAGCCGCACCGGGACGACACGCGTATCCGCGTCCGGCGTGGGCTCGACGCGGGTCTCCAGGCTGTCGAGCACCAGGCCCGCCTGCGTGACCTGTGCGGACACCCGCTCGCGCAGATCGTTCGCCTGGGCCATCGGATCGCGCGAGCACAGCGCCTCGGCGCCGAACGGACCGCGGTCTCGTACCGGCTTTAGGAGCGCTTCCGATCGATCCGCCGCACCCGTGAGCGCGCCCAGCCGCCCCTCGAAGTCGTTCGGCGTCGCCAAGCTTGCCAAGACGACTCCAAAGATCAGCGCCGCGCCGGCGCCCACGCCGATCGCGGCCGCGACATCAAAGGGCTTCAGGCTTGGCCGCGGCATCAGGGTCCGAGCTCCGCAGCGAGCGGGCCCGGACGACGCGCGCCAGCGTCCGGCCGCCCGATGGCCCAGAGCCACACGCCCGCGCGCAGGGGCTTGGCCGATCTCTCGACTGCGCGATCCGTAGTCAGGAACGGCGGCTGTTCCCCTCGCGCCTCGACCGCCAGCAAGCCCTGCTCCCAGTGGACGCCCACGATCCGCGCTTCGGGCGTCTTGGACGTCGCGATCCAGGTAAGGTCGGCCACCACGTCGCTCACCGGGCGACCCTGTCCTACGAGGGCCCGCAGGTCGCGGGCTTGGTTGGCCCGATCGCGCACCTTCTGGGCCAGCCGAAGCTTCGAAGCCGCAAGCGTCTCATCGGCCGCGAGCCGGGCCTCCGCCTCACTGCGCGCGCCGAGCGCCAACATGGCGCCGCCACCCAACAGCGCGCCGGAAAGCACGAGCAGGGCGAGCGCGGCGGCGGGGCCGCGCAAGCGTCCGAGGTCGAGCGCCGATTGGCCGAAGCGCACAGTGAGCGTGGCGCCGTCCACCTCGGCCGTCGTCTCGAAAGCTCCCGACACCTCCCGCCTGCGCACGTAGAACGCCGCGTAGCGGCCCGGCCGGCCCGGCGCCCAGCGATCCAACCGCCGGACCTGATGCAACAGCTCCGCAAGCGGTAGCGGCGCCCCGTGGCGCGCGTCGAGCCGCGCGGCGCGCGCCTGTTCCCACGGCGCCCCGGGGGGCGTGGTCAGCGCGCGGACGAAGACCTTCGGGTCCGGACGAGAGTCCAGCGGCGCCTCATCGAGCTCTCTGAGCGGCAGGTTCACCGGCAGGCCTGCGCGATCGGGTCGAAGCGACAGCCCTGCGGCTGTTCGGCGTGGAGCCTCGCGACGAGGATCGGCGCGGGCGACGATGGCTCACCCTCGACCAAGTATACCGACCTCAGGGGCTGGCGAGCGCCCTCGCCGGAGGGTGGCCACCGATCCGTCGGGCCGCCGCCTGTATCATAGACGAACCGCGGATCTCGCTTGCCGACCAGGCGATAGACGAGCGGCGCCTCGTTCCCACTGACCAGCCTGAGCATGCGCTGGCCATCTTCTCCCTCGAGGCGCGCCGAGCAAACGCTCTCGCCCTCGCAGTCGAACTGGAGACCCGAAGGATCGCCCGTCAGGCGTTCGCCCTGGCCCGCGATGAAGGGACCGTTTTCCTCGAGGCGCCCCTCAAGCCACTGCTCGACCGCCCGCGGCGTCTGCGCCTGCAAGACGACGGCCCCAACGGCGCCTTGCTGCGCGGCATGGACCTGCATGCCGAGGCCGAAGCCACCGAGGCCCAGGCCAATGACGGCCATGGCCGCCAGAGTCTCGGTGAGGGTGTAGCCGGCCTCGCTCACGGGGCGGCTTCCAGCGGACACGGTTCGAGCGTGGCGGCTTGGTAGGCCCGCCCGCTCTGAAGGTTGGTGAGCGCTACTGCGCGCCGGCACACTTCGATCGGACGTTCTGCCCCGGTCGTGCTCGTCTCCACCGACCAGGCGAAGCCATCGCTCATGCCATCGCTGCGCGTGAAGCTCGCTGATTGCGACACAAAGAGCCAGGTCAGCAGGCTCTGAGCACGACGAGTCTCCAACGCCACGGTCGCGACATCGCGCGCCTGACCGAGAGCGGCAAGGCTCAGGATCAGCGTCGTGGACAGGATCAACATCGCCACCAAGGCGTCCGCCAAGGCATGGCCCGCCTCCGGGGCAGGCGCCTGCGGGCCCCGCACAAGGGGCCGCGGTAAAGGCGGACGCGACACGCCGAAACTCAAACGCCACTCCCCCAAAGCGCTGAAGCTTGAGCGTTAGCATATGGACGCGGACCCGCAACCTCCGGTTAGATCATTAGGTTGCGACAAATGGGGATGGCAGTGTCGGATCGGGAAAGGCGGCGGCGTGCTTTGGTCTTCGCCGCCTCGATCGTCTTCCACATCGGCCTGTTCTTCGCCGCCTTCAGCCGCGCCGGCGGAGAGCTTGTCTCGGCCGGCGATTCCGGCGGTGGGCCGGTGGGCCCGGTGTTTGCGGTGACGCTGGTGCGGCCACCCATGTCGGTCGCTGAAACCTCGACGGCGGACTCATCCGGCGCCGCGCCACTCCTCCTGCGGCTTCGCCCCACGGCGCGGCCGGATGGCGTGCCCGTGCTCGCAAGCGACGATGCGCGCCGGTTTTCCGACCTGGCTGCGCGTCTCTCGGGCCCGGGAAGCGCGTCTCCCACCTCGCGTTCCGCGCCGCCCGCAGCGTCGCAAGGCGGAGCCCACGTTCCAGATCCCAACCGATGGTCGGAAGCCCGCCGCAACAAGGCCAGGACCGATGAAGGAACCGACGGTGAGACCGCCGGGACCGCCTCCACCGGAGCCCTTTGGGGCGCGATCGAACCCTGCTGGCGTAACCTTGGCTTTCGCGGCCAGGTGCCCGTCACCATTGACGTGCCGCTCGACAGCGGCGGCAAGCTCCGCGGTCCTCCCAGCGTGATCCGCGCCAGCAGCGCCCTGCTCAGCGAACCGAGACTGAAGTCCGAGGCGAATGCCCTCGCGGCGATCGCCGCCTGCATGCCGCGGGGCGACATCCGGCTGGCCAGAAGGACCTATCGATTGGAGTTTCCGGCTACGCCCTAGCGTTGCGGGAGGTGGCCCTTAGGTCCGCACCAGGCGTCCCCACCTCGCACTCAGGCGAGCAGTCCGAGGTCACGGGCCGCGACCACCGCCTGTATGCGCGTCCGGACGCCCAGCGAAGCACAGGCCTGTTCGAGATGCTTCTCCACGGTACGCTGGGAAATTCCCAAGATCTGGCCGATGTCCCGTGCGCTCTTTCCTGCCTCAGCCCAGCTTAAGCATTCGAGCTGACGAGGACTGAGGCTGACTTCAACATCTTCAAGCTTAAGCATACGCATGACGCACCGCGCGCTTGCAACTCCAGGATGAAGCTACCTCAAGAACTACAATTCAACAAACACAACCCACGAGCGACACAAACCAGCGGACTGTCCGCAACTTCTTGGCGCGCAATCCGCCATTTACTGGCGGCCGACCTTCACGGTGCATGTCTTCCGCGAACGGGAGATGCAGTCGTGGAGCGCCAGAAGCTCCTCGCGCGGCACCCGGCGAGCGACCTCCACGGCTGTCCAGCCCTGCGGGTCGCCGCGCCGAAGCAACCGGTCTCCGGCCGGCGCCATCGGCAGGTTCAAGGTGGCAGCGGCCAGGCGCTCGGGAGTCCCCCAACTGGCCGGGAGCATGCGGGCGACCGGCCCCAGGAGGAGGCTCCACAGAACAATGCCCGCCAAGGCCCCACCGCCTAGCAGGCTCGCGGTCCGGCGCCAGGACCGCGACTTCGCCAGATCAGCCTCACGAGCCGCGCGGAGCGCCTCCCCTGCCTGGCGGAGGGTTATACGCTCACGTTCGAGCTCCGCCACCGGCTTCGCCAGCACCTTGGCCGCGGCGATCTGGAACAATGACCCGAGCTGGTCCGGGGCGAGGGCCAGGAGCGGGCGCTCGCCCAGCGCCATGGCTTGAGCGCTGACGGCCGCGATCGCTTCGGAGAGCTCCGCGAGGGTCGGGCTGTAGTCGACGGACGCGTCTTGCGCACTTGCGGCCAAACTCTCGACCGCGCGCCGAAGGAGCGCCACCTCGCTTCGCAAACGCTCGAAGGCGGCCGCCGCCAGATCGCCGGGCTGCAGGCTCATCGCTCCCATCCGCGATCACGGCTCGTCTCGCGCCCGATGTCCCGCGCCTGCTGCAGGTCCGGGGTAGAGGTTCGCTCGGCGGCCCGCAGCAAGGCCTGGGGCCGCCCACGGGCGGCAGGCGCGGCCAGCGCAGGGTCGCGCTCCAGCGCCGCAGCCACCTTCGCGGCCAGACCAGGGCTCGCCCTGTCCAGCGCACCGGCCGCTCGGTCCAACGCCACCCGCTGATGGGCGAGCAGATCATGGCCGGCGATGCGGATCCGCACGCCGTCCTGCCAGGCCCGCGCGAAGGCCTGGACGCGCGCCAGTTCGTCCTGCCGGACTTCAGGTCCGGCGGCCGGGCCCGATCCGTGCGACCGAAACGCCTCGAACGCGCGGCCAGCGACTTGCGCGAGACCTCGGCGCTCGGTGAAGAGCTCCGGGTAGTCGAGGGTGGAGTCCTTGGCCCGCTCCCGCGACAACGCCCGCCCGAGTTCGGCCTGATCGGCGAAGGTCTCGCGGTCGTAGTGCAACGCCACACTCTGGCGATGCCGCGACAAGGCGACGTAGGTCGCGTGCCGGTCCATGTAGCCGCCAGCCAGCACATGGGCGCGATCGACCGTCACACCCTGCGACTTGTGGATCGTCGTCGCGTAGCCGTGATCTAGGTCCGTGTAGGCCTTGTGGTCGAAGGCCAAACGCCGCCCGTCGTCCAGGCGCACGCTCATGCGCGTCTCGCCAAGTTGCTCGACCGTGCCCAGCGTCCCGTTCTTTACGCCGAGCTCGCGCTCATTGCGCAGGAAGACGACCCGTTCGCCCACTGCGAAGAACCGTGCGCCGCGGGTGGTCTCGACCGTGTGATCCGGTCCGAACGCTCCGGCCGCCTGCATGCGCTCGCGCGCCAAGCCGTTGAGGGCGGAGACGTCGTCGCGCGTGTAGGCCAGCATGACCTGCGAGGTCTCCGGCGCTGCCTGCTTGGCCGCCCACCAGCCTGCCACCACGGCCTCCCGCGCAGCCGCGGCATCCTCGTGCCCGTGCACGGCGCCCCCAGCGGCATAAGCTCCAAGGGCCTGCGCGGTCCGGCCGGTGGCAAGCTGGCGTGTCGCATCGCGCTGCCAGTCGACCTGCTGTCGCCGCACCTCGGTGAGCTCGTAGGCGCCGTGGCGCTCCGCGAGCGCCCGGAACGCGGCGCCCGCCTCGATGGCCTGCAGTTGCTCGGCGTCGCCGACCATCACCACCTTCGCGCCGGACGCCTGGGCGTGCGCCATCACGCGGGCGAGCTGACGCGATCCGACGAGCCCCGCCTCGTCCACCACCAGCACGTCCCGCGGGCCCAGCGTCTCGCGATCCCGCGCCCACGCATGCTCAAGGCTCGCCAGGGTCCGCGACGGGATCCCGGAGCCCCCTTCGAGACTCTCGGCGGCCATACCCGACAACGCCGCGCCGCGGACACGATAGCCTTGCGCCTCCCAGGCCTCGCGCGCGACGCCCAGGAGCGCGCTCTTGCCCGTGCCCGCATAGCCCACCAGCAGCGCGAGATCGCCACGACGGGTGACGTGGTCCACGGCGTCGCGCTGCGCGGTGGAGAGGTCGAGCCCAGCGGCGGAGGAGCGCGCCAGCGCCGCGTCCTTGTCGCGCCCCGTCACGGCATGTCCTGGCCGTTCAGCCATCTGGTCGGCATCACGCTCGAGACCGCGCTCGACGCGCAGCATCTCGCGGCTGGTGAAGCGTTCGCGACCCTGACCGTCCCGTCCCAGCCGGACGGTCTCGGAACTCGCCCGCACCTTGGCGAGCGCGGCGTCGAACTGCGCCTTGCCGTCCGTGTGCCGGTGCACGAACCGGGCAAGGTCATGGTCGGTGAACGTCGCCTGCTGGTGGGTGATGGCCGACAGCGCGATCTCGGGCTCGGCCAGGATCCGCTCGCCGTTGCGCCGCGCGATCGCGCGATGATCTTCCGCACGCTCAGCGGCCTCGCCATGGATCTCGCGCCGCGCGCCCGACGCGCCGATCTTGTTCTGCGGCTCCAGATCGATGCCCTGGTCCTTGAGGGCGCGCGCATCGATCCGCGTGTCGATGCCAAGTTCGGCGAGCCGGCGGTTGGCATGGTCCGCCCACGCCTCCCGCCACGCGACCAGCTGGTCCGTGGCGTTCCAGTCGCGCACCTTGCCGCCAAACCCTTCCGGCCCCGCCGAGCGCAACGCGAGCATGACGTGTGCATGCGGCTTGGGCTCGCCGTCGGCGCCGACATCCCAATGCACATTGAGGTCGGCGACCATGCCCTTGCCCACGAACTCGCGCTGCACGAACGAGCGGGCGAGCTCGAGGCCGTCGCGCTGCGAGAGCTCCCGCGGCAACGCGAACTCCACCTCCCTCGCGAGCTGCGCATCCTTGCGGCCTTCCTTCGCCTCCACCTCGTTCCAGAGCGTCTCGCGATCGCGCCAGCGCTCCGGCGCGCCAGCGGGCAGCATGACCTCCGAATGCACGACGCCCGCCTTGGCCGAGAAGTCGTGGGCGCGATCGAGACGTTCGTCATGCAGCCGTGAGGCCGACCGATAGGCAGCCGCGGCGACGGCCGACGAGCCCCTGGCCCGCGAGATCACCTTCGCCGAGAAATGGTAGATCGCCATCGCGGCGCTCCGCCCTTCGAGCCCGTCGCGCCCAAGGACGTCGGTCACGACGTATAAGCGCGCACTCAGACCTTCGGCCGTGAGTGACGGGACCGCCATGCGTAAGCTTACCCATAGCGCCCGGAAAAACGGCCGCGCAGGGTTCGGTCTCCGTTTGCACGGAGGCAACGTCATGAAGAAGCCGCGCGACCTCGACGCAGAACTTCAGGCCCTGCAGCAGCGCGCCAAGGCGCTGAAGGGCCGGCGGGTCACGCAGTTCGGCGAGCTGGTGATCGCCACCGGCGCCGACCACCTTTCCGTCGAAGAACTGGCCGGGGCGCTCGTCGCCGCCGCCAAGGCCGACGCGTCCACGCGGGAGGCCTGGCGGCGCGCCGGCGCCAGCTTCTTTCAGGGACAGAGCCGGACTGGCGGCGGCGCTGGTCGCAGCGGCCACGGCCGCTCGGCGGATGGCGGCGGCGCGCCACCGGCTTGAGGCGGCGCAGGCAAGGTCGGACACGAGGGCCTGGGTCGTGCAGCGCCGTGAACGGACCCATCAGCTGATCGAGCTCGGCGGCCTGGTCGCCAAGGCCGGCCTCGTCGATCTCACGCAAGACGATCGCGCCGCGCTCTATGGCGCCTTTCTGGATCTCGCCGACCGGCTGCAGGCGCCGGACGGTGACGGCACGAAGCTGCTGTGGCGGCGGCGCGGCCAGCGCGCCTTCGCCAGCGAAGCGGAACGCGTCGAATGAGGCTCGCACTCGGCGCGATCTGGCCGACGCTGGTCGGCGCGTTCTGGGGAAATGTCGTCGCCAACCTTCCCTTCCTGATCGTGCGGGATCACTTCGGCCTGCCCGACCTTCTCGCCGAATGGGTGATCCCACTGACGGCGACGCTCGCGGGCGGCGCGTGGGGCTACCTGCTTTGGTTGGGGCGCTACGGGCCCACGGGTCCGGTGACCACCCACGGCAGCGCCCAGTTCGCCGACGAGCGCCGCGCCCGCGGCGCGCTCGGCGGATCGGTCGGCCTGATCATCGGCCGCGCCGCCGGCGGCTGGCTCATGCGCTACGACGGGCCTGGCCACCTCCTGACCTTCGCGCCGACCCGATCGGGCAAGGGCGTCGGCGTCGTCCTTCCCAACCTGCTGACGTCCGACCACGCGATCCTCTGCGTCGATCCCAAGGGTGAGAACGCGCGCATCGCGGCGCGCGCGCGGGCGCGCTTCGGGCCCGTGCACGTGCTCGACCCCATTGAAGCGTCGGGCCAGCCGAGCGCGAGCTACAATCCCCTTGCCGCCCTGGATCCGTTCGGCCTCGACCTGGCCGAAGACGCCGCGCTGATCGCCGAAGCGCTGGTCTACGATCCACCGGAGCAGGTGAGCGAGGCGCACTGGAACGAGGAAGCCAAGGCGCTCATCGCCGGCGTGATCATGCACGTCGTCACACACCCGCCCCCGGAAGGCGCGACGCTGGCGGCGGTGCGTGATCTGCTGACGGCGGCGCCCGCGCGTTTCGCCGCCACCCTGAAGGCCATGCAAGCCAGCCCCGCCGCCGACGGCCTCGTCGCCCGCGCCGCCAACCGCCATCTCGGCAAGGCGGACCGCGAGGCCACCGGTGTGCTCTCGGCCGCGCAGCGCCATACCCATTTCCTCGACAGCCGCCGCATCACCGACAGCCTGGCCCGCGCCGACTTCGCCTTCGAGGACCTGCGCGACCAGCGCGCCAGCGTCTTCCTGGTGCTGCCGCCCGAACGGCTCGGCACGCATGCCCGCTGGCTGCGCCTGCTCGTCGCGCAGGCCCTGCACAGCCTGGCCCGCGGACCCACGCGCGGCGGCGCGAAGCCCTCCCCGGTCCTCTTCCTGCTGGACGAGTTCGCGACGCTGGGGCGGCTGGAGCCGCTCGCCCAGGCCTATGGCCTGATGGCCGGCTATGGCGTGCAGCTGTGGGCCATCCTGCAGGACCTGCACCAGCTGAAGGCGCTGTACGGCGAACGGCACGGGACCTTCCTCGCCAACGCCGCCGTCACCCAGGTGTTCAACGTCGCGGACATCGACACGGCCCAGTGGGTCTCGCGCACGCTCGGCGTCACCACCGAGACCTTCATCGCCCACGGCACGTCGATGAACGCCGGCTCGACCACGTCGCTGAAGGGCGGCTCGAGCTCTTCAGGCGACGGCGAGTCCTGGAGCGAGCAGCGGGTCCGCCGCGACCTGCTGACGCCCGACGAAGTCATCCGACTCCCCGACCACATGATGCTGGTGCTACGCCCCGGCCGCGACCCGCTCCTCGCCGGCAAGGTCCGCCACTACGCCGACCAAGAGTTTGCCGGGCTGTTCGACGTTTGAGCAGTACGCTGTGATCGGCTACCCCCCGTCCACTCGCCGCCCGTTTCGCGATCCACCTGTGGCCAGATAGGCGTCCGCTTCTGGATCACATGCTAATGCGGGCTTCCGACCCTCAGCGGACGTTCTTTACGGTCGCGCCTTCAAGGCTGAATGCACCGCGCAAGTGGTTGCCGCTCCAGCCTTCGACGACATACACGCGCTTCATCGAGAGAGGCCTCGGTCCAACCGTCGTGACTAGCCACGGTGGAGCATGGCCATAGCGCAACGGGAAGTCCGTCTCGCAGAACTGCTGCTGGTCCTTCGCCGGGTGCGGCTCCATCTGCCACATCACCACCCCGCTCTCCCGATCTGCGACGGTGAGTCTGTCCAAGCACCAGTGGCGGCGTTCCTTCTGAGAGGAATAGAAGGTCAGCTCGCCGCCCGGCATCTCGGCCTTAATCCGGAGCTCGAGGACGCATCCTCCGAGGAGTGCCGCGCACCCCGCCACACCCAGCAAGAGAAGTGGCCGCATCATCCTGTATAGCTTGCCTCGCTGAAGGACCCCTTTCCACCCTTCTCGGAAGTTCACCGCGTCCGCTTTCAGGCGCACACCTCGAACGTCCGGTTTCGGCAGACGCGCCAGCGTCCGCTTCGACCCGTTGCGGACCCTCGGGCACGTCTTTTCAGCGGCTGAACGACCAGTCGGCTGCAAAGCATTCGAAGGTCGAGTCCCTTAGATAGAAGATAAAATGTCGGCTTCCGCGCCCAGCGGGATGCGGCTCCTGCCAGTCGTCCGGTTGGTCAGCTAGCGGGTCGGGACCTTCAAGTTCGTAGAACTCGCCCCATCCTGGCGCGGTCTTGCTGTATCGGCACCGGCCGCGATACCACCCCTCATCATTTGTGGGACCTAGCCTCCATCGCGAGCAGCCGTCGAACAGCAACCGGGCGACGTCGCCTTCCTCCGCTGCATGCGCCCAAGGATTTAGCCGGAAGGACAGCTCCACCCTCTCATCTTCGACGGCAACGTGCTCGCCTGGATCATTGGGTTCGGCGTTCCACCCATCGTTGAGCTTCTTGAAGGTCGGCGTTTCCATGGGTGGCGGGTAGCTCAACTGCTGTCGCCTTTCCACCCCGCGCTGACATTCGCGCGGTCTGGTTTCCGGAAAGGCCAGCGAGCGTCCGATCTGAGGCGTGGCAACGATTTCCGGTTTCAGACCCGTTGCGGACGCTACGCAGATGGACGAACCTTAGCTATGGCGTCACCGCATTGGCTTACTTGGGTAGAGGCGGTTCTCGCCAGTTTGGCCGGTGTAGTGGCGTGGTTGCGCATACGTCGCCTCCCGGTTAGCTACCTGCGCGACTATCTGGCCGACCTGGCGTGGCTCCCCGCGGTGTGCCTCGCGTTCATGGCGGCGTTGGGCGAAGAACCCGCCACGGCTTTGATATTCACCGTGATGATCGCGCCGATTGCCGCCCTGCGAAATGTTCTGTTCGCCGTCGCATTCAAGAATCCGCCGAATGATCCATCGGCAATCGATGAAGGTGTGAAGCAAGAGCGGGACACGCTGCGTGCCCAGCTCCTGCACTCCAATTCATCAGGAGTGTCTTCCGACACGAGCGCAAAGCCGCAAGGCGCTGAATGACCAGATTTGTGCGACGCGACGAGCAGGCTGCCCGCCTTGAGTGGCTGCGGAAGCTCTCAACAGACGATCTTCTTGCGGGACTCAGAGGCGAGGTGATGTCGACCGGCAGGCGGCTCGTAGCCAATGGCGGTCACGCGACCCTAGTTCGGCAGGTGCTGCGCGAGCGCGGCGTCGGCGTCGATTAGCTCGGGAAGCAGAGTCCGCTCCCCACGCCCTGCAGAAGTTCACTTGATCCGCTACCTGACTGGTTCATCGGCCAGTGCCGTGGCCCGACGGAGTGGCGCCTTCAAGGCTCCAGCGGCTTCGCCGCCTTGAGCAGATCCGCCCAGCTGTCGGGCGGATCGCCGCTCTGCAGGCGCTTGGTGAAGATCGCATAGGGATCGGTCTTCGACCCGGCCTTGCGCAGCGTCGTCTCGTCGTTCAGCCAGCAGTAGATGATCACCTTCGCCTTGCCGTCCCAGCGGAAGAACAGGCGAAACCGGCTCAGGAACTTGACCCGGAACCAGTGCTTGTAGCTGTCCCCCAAGGTCGCGCCCTGCCGGAAGGCCTTGTGCGCCGGATCGGCGGGCGCCTCGTTCAGCAGGATGTCGACCACCCGCGCCAGGAACTTGGCCTTCGGGTGATTCTGCCACCCGTTCGGATCGGCGGCCCGCAGCGCCTCGACGTCGGCGGCGAGGCTCGCGAGCTGCCGGTTGAACTCCTCGGTGGCCAGCAGGGTCCAGCCGTTCCGAACCGGCGCCGCGCCCTGCCCCATCGTCAGAGCGTGAAGTCGGCGGGCAGATCCTCATCGTCGCGGAGCGGCGTGACGCCCTCGACCAGCGCCGCCACGCGGGAGAGGTCCAGCGGCTGTACCTTGTGCGGATTGGCCTTCAGGTCGGCTTCCATGAACGACAGGAAGGCGCCCACGACCGGGTCGAGCTCATCGGTCTTCCGGCCGGTGGAATTCGGCGCCTCGACGGCCATCAGCACGTAGCCGGGGGACACCGAGCGGACCCTCACCTCGGCGCTCACCTCGAACTCGGGGTGGTCGGTGAAGAACTGCTTGCCCAGGCGCACCGCCTTGGAGCTCCCGGTCGTGGTGACCTTCCCCTTGTAGGCGCGAACGTCCATCCCGCCCGCCGCCGGCGCGCGAGCCATGAAACGTCCGGTCGCGCCCCCACGGGACGTGGACCGCTGCGTAGGCCTGGTGGACATGTGTTCTCCGCTTCAGGGCTGGCGAACCCTGCGCCCAATATACGTACACTCATACGTATCGACAACCCATCGCCGCCCCGGCGCCTCGCACCCGCGGCCCGTCGCGGCTCCGGCTCGGAGATCGGCGGCGGCGCCGGAAGCGCCGCCGCCTGAGGCCTCAGTTCGCCGGGCGGGTGTTGCGGGACCAGACCAGGCTGTAGCCCTCCTCCGCGTCCACCAGGTTGGCGTAGATCGGCGCCGGGAAGCTGGGGTCGTCGAGCTTGACCGAGAGGTAGTCGCGGTTCTCGCGGCTGGTCTTCTTCCAGGCCGCCCCGAACTCGGTGCCGGCGGCGAAGATGCGGAAGTCCGGGGCGTTCTCGCTCTCCTTGGCTACGGGCTTCAGCTGCGCTTGCTTGACGTTGAGGCTGAGGGTCCGGATCGCGCCGTTGTAGCTGCCGTCGCCGCTCTTCATGAAGGTGCCGATGGTCGCCATGGGAAGTCTCCTCTGAGTTTCGGGCCGCGCCTGCCGTGGCCTCGATGGCGGACCTGGAGTCGAGGGCCGGCGGGCGGCGCAGCCGAAGGCCCGCAGCGTCAGCGGAGGATGGCGGCCGGCGGCTTTCTTGGGCGCGAGGAATGGGCGTCAGCCCAGGGGAAGAAAGCCGCCGGACGCCGTTGCGCCGCCGGCCGGACCTTGAACCCCTTCGCCAACGAGAGGCCGCGCAGGCCGAGCCGACACCCGGAGCCGCGCCCGGCGCCCACCGGTCTCCAGAAGCGCCGATGGCCCCCACGGCCGAACGCGCCGTCCCGCGACGTCTGCCCAGCCCAGCCCGCGGCATGAGCCCGACCGCCAGGGCTTGGAGCCTTCGCCCAGCCACCCCTATGCACGGCGCCGGAAGCGCCACGCCGTCACCCGACCGCAACACGTCTTGCCGCCGCTCCGGAGGATTGGCCCTTCGATCCCAGCGGCCTGCGGTGTGGGAGGCTCTGCCGGGCCTGGCCTACAGCTTCAGCCGAACACCGGCCCCGCCCTCGGCGTCGGCGCGGATGAAGATCACGCCGGCGTCTTCGAGCACCTGCTGCACGCGGTCCATCGTGCCGCTGTGCATGCCGCCCCGGCCGTTCTCGAAACGGGTGATCGTCGACGGCGCGACGCCGGCCGCCTTCGCGAGGTCGCGCAGGCCCAGGCCGACCGCCGTCCGGCCGAGCTTGACTTGCAGCGGGGTCAGCATGGAATGCTCAAAACGCACTCATGGCGTTGACTTCCGCGCTCAATGACATCAACAATGCCCTCAACGTACCGACTATCGGCCTCACGTTCCCGGGCCCGCGCTGTGCGGGTCCAGGTAGAGGAGACGTATGATGACGCGCGAGTCCAGGAAAGCGCCTTTCAACCTGAACCGTCGCGGGGTTCTCGCCGGCGTCTCGGCCGCACCGCTCCTGCCCGCTCCGGATGTGGGCGCCCTGCCCCACCCCTTCGACCGCTGGGTCGCCGAGGCCTACGCCGCCATGGACCTCGCCTGGAGCCTGCCGGAAGACCCGGAGGGACTCCGGGACCAGCTCTTCCGGCGCGTGGACGAACTGGACCGGCTGATCCTGCTCACGCCGTCCACCGACGAACCGGCGATCCGGGCCAAGTTCGGCTACCTGCGCTGGCTCATGAAGAACAATGGCGACGACGACGAGCTGGTCGCCCTGGATCACGTCGGCGAGTTCATTCGCCAGCACTGCGCCGGCCCCTGGCGCATCTACACCCCGCGATGAGCGGCGGCCCCATGACGCTAGACCGGCGATGACGCCACAAGGCAACACGCGGGCGGCCCGCTACCTCCGGCTGGGCGAAGCCTATATCTCGGCGGCGCGCGGCGTCCTGGCTGCGCCCGATTTCGAACAGGTGCGGCTGCCCTTCTATGGCCTCCTGGGCCACGGCATGGAGCTCGCCCTGAAGAGTGTCGCCGCTCGCGCGGGCTGGGACGACGAGCGCCTGATGTGGCTGGGCCACGACCTCGACTGGGCCTGGCGCGTGACCCTGCCGGACGCCGGCTTCGAGGTCCCCGGCGCCAGCGCGGTCGACGGCGTCATCCGCCAGCTCAGCCGTCCGCACCACGCCCAGGCCTTCCGCTACCCGGCGCTCCTGTCCTGGCCGCTGCCGGACCCGCGATGCGCCCTGGCCGCCGCCGAGGCCTATCTCACCCTCGTCCGTGACCGCGATTGCTGAACCTCGAGGACGCAGATGACCGACGATCCTCACCTCCGCCCGCCCCGCCTGTCGCGGCGGGCCGTGCTCGGCGCCCCGGCCGCCGGGCTCGCGGCGCCCGGCCTTCCCGCTCCGGCCGACGCCGACAGCGTCGCCCTCTGCCGAACCTGGCTGGCGAACAAGGCCGAGACGATGCGCCTCCTGGAACGCTGGGGTGATATCGAGGCCGAGCTGCTGCGGCTCCAGGCCCCCACGCCCGCGGGCGCCGCCCTGATGGCGGGACCGCAGGCCGCGCCCCTGCGGGCCATCGACGCCCGGCTCGACCAGCTGCACGTCGAACGCGAGGCGCTCGCCCCCAGCCTTCCCCTGGCTACGGCGACCACACGCGAAGGCGTGCTGCTGAAGTTCGAGGTGGTGCTGGCGGAGCTGTTCGTGCAGGACTTCCCGGTCATCTACGGCCTCCTCCACACCGCCGTCCGCGACCTCAAGGCCCTCTGGTGAACCTCGCCCAGCGACCGCCACACCGCTGGCCGGACCCTTGCGTGCGCCGTGCGCACAATCCGATATGAGACCATGCCCCTGAAGCCGGAAACCCCACGCCACCCCGTCGACATGGCCGTCGGCGCCCGCATCCGCCTGACCCGCAAGGCGCGCGGCGTCAGCCAGCAGGCGCTCGCCGAGGCGGTCGGCCTCACCTTCCAGCAGATCCAGAAGTACGAGCGCGGCGCCAACCGGGTGAGCGCCTCGAAACTGGCCGAGATCGCCGCGTTCCTGCAGGTTTCGGTGTCCGAGCTCTTCGGGACCGACGCCGCCGCGAGCGGCCTCACGGACGAGCTCGCCGACCTGCTGGGCGCACCCGGCGCGCTGGAGCTGCTGAAGACCTACGGCCGGCTGCCGCGCGCGCAGCAATCGGCGCTGGTGGGATTCCTCGGAACGCTCCCGGCGACGCGCTAAACGCAGCGCGGCCGCGCCTGCTGACCGGGTGCGTCAATGAGCATGACGAACCTCTCGCGGCTCGGCGGTTGCCATCGGACTGCTACTTGGCCATCGTATCAACGAAAGTTGGGGAAGTGAACGATGTCAAACGTAATATATGCATTTTACAACAACAAGGGTGGCGTCGGGAAGACAACTCTATGCCAGAATGCTGCCAGTCTGTACGCGGAGCAACACCCCGATAGGCTCATCTTAGTTATAGACCTTTGCCCACAGGCCAACATCTCCCAATTCTTTTTGGGAGGCGGAAAGAATGGTTATGCCGAAAATCAACGACTTCAATCACAAGCTACTAGGAGAAATATTGTAGGATTCATGGACTGGCTGCTGGGCGGGAACTCCGGGTTCACCAGCATCCCCGCCAGCTACATGACGCACGTATCGCGATACAATCGTCAAATTGCCGAAAATCTCTATCTGATTGCCGGCGACTCGTTCTTAGAGTCTCTGTCTCTAGCGTTAAACTTCGCAACGATGAACCCAGGCAATGTGAATGCGTGGTCGGAGTACGTCACGGCGATCAGACGACTGTGCGAAGCTGAGCTCGCAAGAACTGACTTCGAAGAAATGACAGTCTTTGTCGACTGTAATCCTAGCTTCTCAGTCTATACACAGATGGCCCTCGTATCGTCCGATCAGATCGTCATTCCGGTAATGGCTGACTATAGCTCGCTCGAAGGCATCAAGGGCATCATGATGCTTCTGTACGGCAAATATCCTTCATCTGCCGCCAAGACATATGCGGACAAGGTTCTCACGTTCAATAAGCAAATTCAGAATTTTGGCTTAAGTTTGCCAACAATTTTTGAACTTCCGTTCAACAATTTCACAGCCAATCTGGGCGTGGCCAATGCATACGCGTCGATAAAGAATGAAATATCAGCTTTTGCTTGGCAACAGTACCAGGCGGATCCAAGTGTATTTGCGTCTCTGAACACCCTTCCATCAGATAACGAGGAGTGGGAAGAAATATTTATGTCAAATGTGAAGGATTTTCACACTGCCGGTAAAGTGTCGTCGAGCCTGGGCATTCCACTGCACAAGTTACCTCAACACACCACCTACAAGATGCCCGACGGCATGGATGTCCATATTCCCAAATCAAACTATAAGGAATCATTGGATCATCTTGAGGCGTTTGTAGATAAGCTATGAATGTCAAACTCATAGTTTGAGTTTGAATTTGACACATGGGGACGTTCCCAGGGTCCCTTCAGAGTCACGACTCTTCATGCCTACGGGAGCCTTGCACAACGACCACCGCCAGGGCGGTGGTCCCCCCCTTCAGGTGCCTTGCCGGCGCGCGCGCAGAGGAACTCGTAGTAGGTGCCTTTGTCGGGGTCTGAAAGTGCCCCTAGCGGCTGACGTCATAGACGAGGATCGATAAGAAGCGCGCCGAGCTATCCGTGAGCCGCTCAATCAGTTTTCGAAGGCCCTCGCGGGTTCCAGCTCCAGACCGGAAATACCCTCCTCCGCGATGGTTTCGACGATCTCGCACCCCGTCTCAGCCGCCGCAGATGCGTTGTGCGCCACTTGGTAGGCGATCGAGCAGTCCTGATGGTCCGTGGACATGCGGACGTACTGAGCAACTCGCATGCGAAAACCTCTTCGTCCGGCGAGGCTGAGCCCTTCGCATGGATCTGTCAGCCCAGAATGCGATCTGGCCTCAGCTTCGGTGAGCAGTGATCCGCACGCAGCGCAGGCCCCGGCGGCGCGCCTCGTCGGCCAGGTTCATGGCCGGCCCGAACGGCGGCGCGCCGGCCTCGGCCGCCCGGCCCAGGCTCTCCGGCAGCACGAGGACGCAGACGGGCCGCAGCGCCAGCAGCTGGTCGTTGGCGCGGAACGGGGCCGCCCGTCCGAAGCGGGCGAAGTCCGGCTTGGCGAGCACGAGGCGCACGCCCTTCTGCTGCGCCCAGCGCTTGGCCAGCCGCTCGCCGCCCTTGGCGTCGGTCAGCGCCAGGCTCATGTCGGGCCACTCGGCGCGCGCCCAGTTGAGGGCGTCGAAGATCCGCCGCGCGTCCTCCGGCGCGTCGCTCCGCGGCGAGGCCCGGAACGCCACCACGGCGTCGCCCGGATCGGTCTGCGAACGCCGCCGGGCCTCCCGCGACCTGAGCGCCGACTGCGCATCGATCTGCGCGGCGCTCGTGGATCCGCCCCGCACGCTCCCGCGCCACGGGCTCCAGACCTCGCCGCTCGCCGAGGCGTAGGTCTCGGCCGCGGCATCGCGCACGAACTCCAGGGCGGCTGCGGCCACGTCCAGGGCGTCGCCCCGCATCTTGGCCTCCTGCAGGTCGACGTCGGCCACTTCCGAGCCGTCGAAGTCGTGCAACAGGTTGGCCAGCGCCTCGCGCTCGCGGTCCGCGTCGCGCTCGAGCCGCTGCACGCCGGCGTGCAGTCCGCCGATCAGGGTCTCGCAGATCGTGGACGTGTGATCCTCGAGCGCGCTCGCCAGGACCACGTCCAGGACCTCGGTCACCACGCTGCGGCCGAGCTGGACGAGCTGCGGCTCGGTGGGATGTGGCCTGGGATCCTGCAGGGCGGCGGTCCGGGCGTCGAAGCCGTCGAGGTCGGCGGTGTTGAAGAAGGAAGGTGCGGTGCGCATGGGGGGCTCCTCAAAGGGTCCGAGCCGAAGCTCGCGACCTCCGGCCGCCGCGGAGCCGGCGCAGGCCAGGGCGCCGTCAGGCGGCGCCAGCGCACCCTTGCCGGCGGCGGGCCGCGGTGGCGCTCCGTCGCGACCCTCCGCTTCGGCCGGTCCTAAGAGCCCCGCTCAGCGCCGCAACAGCCGCGACAGCGCCGCCCCATCGACGCCCCGGCCGCGGTAGGCCACGCCCGCGTGCGCCGGGCAGTACGGCCCCGTCTCGGCCCGCCGGCCGCAGAACGCGAAGTCCGCCGCCTGCGGATCGCCGAGCGGCCAGTGGCAGGCCCGTGTCGACAGGTCCTCCAGCCGCGCGACCAGACCCGGCCCGATCTCGGCACCCGTCTGCTGCGGCGACGTCCGAACCGGCGCCGAGGCGGGCGCCCGGCGAGCCGATGCGACCGGCCTGGGCTTCGCCGGCCGGGGTGGCGGCGCGATCGCGGGCGGTCGCGGACGCCGGGGCTGCGACAAGCCCAGGCGATGGATCTTGCCGAGGACGGCGTTGCGGGTGACGCCGAGCCGGCGGGCGATCATCGCGGCGCTGAGGTCGCCCGGACGCCACAGCCGGGTCAGGGTCTCGACGGCGTCGTCAGTCCAGGCGCCGGGCGAACGGGCGGCGCGGGCAGAAGCGGTCATGGCAGGGCTCCAGCGCCGGCCCACCACGGGCCGGCTCGCCCGCCCGCGGCCCTGCCTCCGCCTCCGGCACGCCAGCACGACAAAGCCCCCGCGCCAGCGCGGGGGCCTCGCCATCTGGCCGTGGCTATTCGGCGGCGATCGCCGTCGGATCGACGGGCGGCCGCACCCGCCGTAGCAACAGCGCCACCGACCTGGCCCGCGCTGCCGGCGCGAACGGCCGCTTGGTGTAGGCGGTGGGCGGGAACGCCATCCAGCGGGGCGTCCACGCCTCGACCTTTGGCCGGTCATGAGCGCCCTCCAGGTGGTCGCGGATGATCGCCTTCTGGGTCTTGACCCGTTCGGTGAGGTTGCCGTCCGCGACCCTCTTGCCGCCCACCTCCCGCAGCATGGCGTTGACCGCTTCACGGTCACGGATCAGGTCGAAGAAGGCCTCGTCGGGCGACCAGAACCGGGCGATCTCGACCTTGAGCCAGGCGCCGGCGGCCTCCACCTCGGCGCTGCCGGCCGCCAGGGTCTCGGCCATCACCATCGCCGCGATACCCAGCACCTCGTCGTCCGGCATCGCCAGCAGGCGGACGAATGCGCTGCTGACCCCGCCTTCCGGGCGCTGGCCCACGAGCGCCCGCCGGTCCGGATCGAGACCCAGGCTCCGGGCCACGGCCTGCCGGCGCCCGGCGAAGGCGGCGGTGGCGGTGTTGGCGGCGAGGCTGGCCGAGAGCGCGGCGTCGCCCTGCCGCCCGTCCGCCTCCACCCGCCAGTGCGCGGACCCCACCAGAGCGTGCGCCACCAGGAGGCGGAGCGCCACTCCCGGCGCCTCGGTCAGGGCGACCCGCACGGCCGCCAGCCTGTGCAGGTCGATGTAGGTCTCCTGGGCGTTGGTGACCTCCGCCCGCACCACGGCCGGCGGGGTCACCCCAGCCTCGCCCCGCGCCGCCTTCTCGGCCGCCGCGCGGACCTTGCGGGCCTCCCTGGTCGTGAGCCAGCCCTCGTGCACGGTGACCTCACCGCGTCCGCTCACCTCGATGAACACCTTGCCGGCGGCGCGCTTGCCGACCTGCTGGTGCGTCCAGGTGGCGAAGCGGTCCCCGACGTCCAGCACGACCACCTCGCTCCAGCCGGCCGCCTGCAGCGCCTCGACTCGGGCCGCGATGGCCGCGTTCTGGTGCGTCCAGAAGAGGTCGAGGTCGGCGAAGTAACTGTCCTCCCCGAACAGGTCGGCGACAACCTCGCCGGGGTAGTCGTCCAGGGCGAACAACGCGTGTTTGGTCGGGATCGACGCCCCGCCGAACAGCCAGGCCTTGAGCTGGGCGCCGGTCGGCGCTCGCTGCTCCGGATCGTCGAACAGCGCCAGCCACGCCTTCTGCTGCGCCTTGCTGGCCAGGGTGAGGCACCGCACCGTCGCTACGTCGATCGCTTCGTTCCGGTAGAGGGCGCGGATCCGCGGCAGCAGCGCGCCCAGCGCCAGGGTCCGCCTCACCACCGCCTCGGACATCCCGAAGGTGGCGGCGATCGCCTCGACGGTGCGGCCGGCCTTGGTCAGGCGCGCGAAGGTTTCCCAGCACGCCACCTCGTCCGGCGGCAGGCGATTGAGGTTCTCGATCAGCGAGGCCTCGATCGCCGCGGCGTCGTCGCCGGGCTCAAGGATGGCGACCGGCACGGGGTCGAGCTCGACGCCCTCGGCGAGGGCCGCCAGCGCCGCCGTCCAGCGGCGCCGGCCGGCGACCACATCGTAGTGGTCCGGGACCACCGCGCCGTCGGCGATGGTCTCCAGCACCAGGAGGGCGAGCAGCACGCCGCGCCGGCGCACCGAGGGCAGGATGTCGGAGACGTCCGGGTCGGGACGCCCATGGTGCATGTTGAGGGGCGAAAGGTGCAGGTTGCGAGGATCGGCAAAGGCCAGTCTCATGGTCGGACTCCTGGGGGTCAGGGGTGTGAGTCGGCCCTCGCCACCCACGCTCTAAGCGGGACAACGGCGAGGGCTCTTGCGCCGGGATGGCGCGGGTCGCGGCCGGGCGGCGCCGAACCGCGGATCGCCGGGACAAGCCCGGCGAATTCGATGTCAGGACGTGGCGGTCCCGTTGATCGCGGGCAGCGCGCGCACCACCGCTTCGGCGGCGCGGATCGAGCCGGCGCTGCGGGCGAGCTCCATCCACCGCGAGATCGGCACGCGGCCCTGGAAGCTGACGTCGCGCTCGATGGTCAGGCCGAGCGGCAGCTTCACCGAGTTGATCTCCGACAGGCTGACGGAGCCCAGCTCCGGGAAGCCCATGTCGAGGTCGCAGAGCCCGAACAGGGTGTCGCCGTCATCGCCGAGCTCGGTGATCAGCCAGGTCCCGGGCCCCACCGGATTGAACAGCTTCAGGACCGGGACGGGGTCGCCGTCACGCAGACCGTTGGCGATCAGGGTCGGGCGCAGGTCGTCGGGGATCAGGACCAGGCCGGTGTCATCGACAGGAACAGGGGTCATGGCAGGCGCTCCGGGCCGGCGGCCCGGACCACCCGTCCGCCGCGCCCGCCCCGGCCTGACCTCACTTCCCCTCCCGGCTCGCCACCCACGCCTCGTTCCAGTCCCCGAACGGCGCCGGCGGCAAGCGGATCGCACCCCGTACGCCCATCGCCCGCAGCGCGGCCGCCAGGACCAGGGCCGATCGCTCGCCGTCCCGCCCGCGATCCGCGGCGATCACCACGAATTCGACCCCCGGCGGCGGCCGCCAGGCGCGCAGATTGCCTGTGGACAGCAGCGCCCAGGCCGGCAGGCCGAAGCGCGCCGCCGCGCTCAGGCTGGTCGCCACCCCCTCCCCCACCAGCATCCGCGGCGCCGGCGGGTCCAGCCGGACGGCCGCGCCCGGCGCCCGCACGCCGATGGTCTTCCGCGCCAAGCTCATGCGGGCCCGCTCGCCATTCGGCGCGAGGTACGTCACCTCCACGCCGGTCACCTCACCCGCCGGCGCCGTGATGGCCGCCAGCAGCGCGGGTCGCCGAAGCCCGCGCGCCGCATAGACGGCCGCGGGCACGCCCGGATGATGCCGGAGCGCCGGCGAAGCACTCACCACGCCGCGCCGCCGCAGATGGGTCTCCGACAGGGTCCCCATGATCGGACGGCCCTCCGCCCACAGACCCTGCGCGATCGCCCGGCGCGCCCGCGCCGAGGGGCCGGATGCTGCGGATACGACGCCGGCGCCCATGAGGCGACCGTCACGGTCGATTAGGCCCCGGTCGACCAGATCTTCGAGCACCGCGCGCCAGCCGTCGCCTGCGAAGCTGTGCGCGATCACCCGACCGTCGCTCAGCACCAGCGACACCGACCGGTCGGCGGCGCTGTGTCCCGGTCCCGGCACATTGGCGCGGCCGCCGTCTGCGTACAGGTCGCCGCCCAGCGCCCGCACGATCGCCGCCAGGCCGCCGCGGCTCACAGCAGCCCAAGGGCGCGGAAGCTGGCGACGCCCTCGCCGCCGACCACGACGTGGTCGTGCACGCTGATCCGGAGCGCCCGCGCCGCCTCGACCACTTGCCGGGTCATGTCGACGTCTGCACTCGACGGCGTCGGATCCCCGGCGGGATGGTTATGGGCCAGGATCAATGCGCTGGCGTCGAGCTCCAGCGCGCGACGCAGGATCTCTCGCGGATAGACCGGGGCGTGGTCCACCGTGCCCTCCCCCTCGATCTCGTCGCGGATCAGCCGGTTCTTCTTGTCGAGGTAGAGGACGTGGAACCGTTCACGCGACCGGCCGGCCAGGCCGGCCCGGAGATAGTCCATCAGCGCCGACCAGCTGCCGAGCACGGGCCGCTCGCGGAGCGGCGCCCGCAGCAGCCGTTGTGCAAGGTCCCGCGCCAGCGCCAGGCGAGCCGCCGCCGCCGGCCGCACGAACCGGCGCAGCGCCGCCGGCGACGCGGACAGCACCTGCGGGAGCGAGCCGAACTCGTCGAGGAGCGCCCGGACCTGCTCCCGCGACGCCCCGCTGGCCAACTGCAGCGCCTCGGCGTCGTCCAAGCCCTCCGGACCGGACGCGGATAACCTCTGAAAAAGCTCCGGCGCCGAAGCGGCGCCCACGACGACGGGCAGAAGGCAGGACATGGCGAGCGCTCCCGGAGACGGCCCCACATCGGGACCGCCCGGACGCGCCCTCGCTTCGCCTCCCAGGCAACGCGCCCCCGCCACCTCGGCCGAGCTCAGCTGGCCTGAGACGCCAGAAAGACGCCTCGCCGCTCCTAAATCTTAGTCCATAGCGATACTTTACCTCCGAACGTGGAGATCGTCCTTCGATCCGGAAATCTTCACGGCAGCGTCAACTGACTTATCACCCGGTCCGGAAGAGGGGATTGTCCAGCCTGTCGCCGCCACTATCCGCTGGCCGGCCTTTCCGCCATGCTTGGGCCTAGGAACAGCGAGGCACTGCAGCTTGCGCCACTACCTGCGCCTCGACGGAGCTGGCAAAGCGCTGGGCGTCTGGCGCATCTCCACCACAGAGGCCGTCCGACTGGGCATCAGTAACCCACAACAAGGGCCGGGCTGCTATTTTCGCGCGGAACCCAGCGAGGACGTTTTCGCGGCGATCCGGCGCGGCGCGGACGGCTGGTTTGGACCGAATGGAGAGAGCCCTTTTCACGAGGTCACACTCGCGCCCGGCCAGTTCTATCCCCGCATGGCGCGCCCCCACGACCAGCACCCCTTAGAGTCGCCCGGCTTCTATCCTGACCTGCGGCACGACCACGATGCGCTGGCGATGACGCGCGTCCAGCTCGCAGTGCTGGTGCGAGCACTCGACCGCATCTGCGAGACTGTACACCCTAGCCGCGAGAACTTGGCTGTCTTTGGGCACGACATCCGCAACTTGCTGATCCTGGCCGCAATGGAGGCAGAAGCTCAGTGGAAAGGCATCTTGGCGGCGAACGGCGTGACGTCCGACCGCTTCACGACGATCGACTACGTGAAACTACTGACGCCAATGCGGCTGGCGGCCTATCGGGTCCGGTTGACTGCCTATCCCTGGCTTCAAGGGATCGCGCCGTTCGCGAGCTGGGCCCCCGCGGCGCCAACGCAATCGCTCGGCTGGTACGAGGCCTACAACCGCACCAAGCACGACCGCGAAACAGCCTTCTCCGCCGCCACCCTGGAGCACGCGATCAGCGCTGTATTTGCGGTGGTTGTAATGGTGGTCGCCCAATATGGCTCGCCCTATGGCCTTGGCCAGCGAACCGAGCTTTCGGACCGCTTCACCTTCGATGGCCTACCGAGATGGGCACCTGCAGACGTCTACATCTACCCCTATGACGAGGCCGTTGGTTGGGCGCCGACGCCGTACCCGTTCTGAGGATGATCGGGGGCCGCGCGCCCCGGGGCGCGAGGATGCAACTCGAACTTGAGACGCCCACGACCCACGCTAGTGCGTCTGGTGCGGTTCAGGCTGCTCAAGCCGCTCGAGGACGCGACGTCGAACACCCTGGCGCGCTGAGCCTCGCGGTCGCCGGCTTGGTCACGCCGGGAGAGGACCGCCCAGCGGGATGGCGCTGACATCGATGACGGCCACGGCGGGCTGGGGTGAAAGGTCCGTCTCGCCAGAGATGGCAACCGCCTCCGCCTGGACGACCGAGAGCATGCCGTGTAGGTCGAGGATCGCGCCCTCATGGGTCCATCCTCGCGCACGCGGTGCCTGGTGGACCAGCAACAGCACGCCGTGCCGAGTTGGCGGGCCTGGCAGGTACTTGGCGCAGAGCTGCACGCGCAGGGCGTCGATGACCTCGCTCAGGCTCATATCGTCGACCACCTTGATCTCGATGGGCACAGCGACATTGGCGACGGCGCGGGCTCGCAGCGTGATGTCCGGCGACTTGCGCGTGGCGCGCTCCGACTCGCGCTCGACCGAGTAGCTCTCCGACTGCTTCAGCCGCAGGCGCTCAGCGATCCACAGCTGCACCAGTTCCTCGGTCTGCAGCTGCCGAAAGGCCACCCCTTGGGCGAACTCGTCCTTGAACAGGCTCGCCTGCATGTCCTCCATGCGCTGGAGTGCGAGCGTTTGGAGATCTGCGGGATTGGTCGGCGCGTGCTCGTGCAGGCGCTCGAAATCCGGGATGGCGCGCGCGGGCCAGCGCGCGATGTCACCGTCCTTCAGCGCGCGGTCGAGCGCCATGTCGCGAAGCCGGTCGGGCGGGATCGCGATCAGGTTCTCGTCGGCGAACCGCAGAAGCGTCTCATAGGTTGCCCGCCCCGGGACGTCGCATAGCCGGGTCAGCGCGCCGCTCCGCGCCTGCTCGGCATGGTCGCGGGGGTCCGGCGTGAACACCTCGCCGGACGGCCGGTGGTTGTCGTCCTCCAGCCGCACAGCGCCGAAGATGGTCAGGACCAGCTGCACGAGCACTTGGAACGGCAGAGGCAAACCTTCTGAGCGCGCGCCGAAGGCATCGCCCAGCACGCCGGGCAGCACCAGGACGACGAGGTTCGTTTGAATCTCGGGCTCAAGCGCGTCGAGTCTTTCGAGGAATGGCGCGAGGCTGTCGTCGGGGGCGACGACGAACCACGCCCGATAGTAGATCGCCGCGATCTCGAGGTCAGTGGCGGACGAGGCGCGTTCGGCCAGGAGGGTCGCCAGCCCAGCGGCGAAGCGTTCGTGGTCGGCGGTCAAGAGAGACAGCAGCGGCCGCAGCTGCGCCTTCGCCAGGGGCGGCTCATCGCGGATGATCTCGAACACGCCCGGGGCGACCGCGCGCTGGACCTCGATGGGCGCGGACGCCAGAACCTGCGGCAGGCCGAAGGCGTCTTCCGAGGCTGCGGCGAGATAGGCGCGCAATTCGCCTAGTAGGACCTCAGCCACAGGTTCGGGCCATGTGCTCGCCAGGCTCGCCATCCACTTTGGCAGCCCGTTCAGTTCCAGCGTCGCGAAGCCGGTGGCCTTGCGGACCTCACCGGGGCTCAGGGCGTTCGGCCAGCCGGACGTCCGATGCGCGTCCACCGTGATGCCCGCGATCGCCATCCGGTCGTAGTCGAAAATCGAATTGATGGTGTCGGCGTCACGGGTGCTCCGCAGGTGCGGCTCGAAGGTGCGCCAGTTGGCGATGAGCGCCTGCTCCAGGACGTCGACCACGATCTCGCCTATCGCCGGGGCCGCAGGACTGAAGTCGGAGATGGCGAAGCGGTTGGAACTGGGGACCAGTCCGCTCGCCAGCCGCCACATCAGCCAGAAGCTGCGGCTGATCCCACCGTCATCCGCCCTTTGCAGAATGGCGTTGGGGTCCGCCTGCACCTCGGCGATCTCGCCCCGCCACGAGGCAAGCTGCTCGTGCCGGGACGCCGCCCACTTCTGGCGCGTCGCCTCCATCTCGGCGAGCTGCGCACTGAGCGCCGGGTCCTCTACGCACGGCGCGAGCTGCGCCTCGACGACCGCCGCCATTTCCCCCCGCTCCGCCGCCGCGGCCTGGATTCGAGCCAAGACCTCCAGCGGGGAGTCGACAGCGCGCCACGTTTCGATCGCCGCGGACGTCGCCAATCGGGCGTCGTCCGGTTCCGCGCGCGCGAGCCCATCCGCTAGGAGCCACGCGATGTCTGTCTGCTCCAGGGCCTGGCGCCAGCCGAGAATCTGCAGTTGCAGCGTGTTGCTGGGCGCCTGGCCTGGCGCGCTCGCCCGTCGCTCGTCGACGAAGGCCCAGAAAAGCGCGCGCCGCCGCGCGCTGGTGCGCGCCATCTGGGCGTCGAGCTCGGCGAGCTCCTCGCCTCGGTCCGAGCTGAAGAAGCGACCGCGGTTGAGGTAGCGGTAGACGGCGACGGCGACCGGGGGAAGCTCATCCTCCGGAACGCGCTGCATGAGGCGGGTCAGGCCGGCGACCAGGCCATCGCGGCCGCCTTCCGTCGGCAACGCATACTCGTCGGGGTCGTCGTCGGGATCTCCGGCCGCCGCGAGCGCCGCCGTCAGGAGCGGGACGAGATCGTCGGTCCTTTCCGCGCGCTCCATGAGCTTGCGTCCCTGGAGGCGAAACCCATAGGTTTCGGCAGCCGGTATGGTCTCGATCACCTGGGCCAGCTGCGCCACGCTGACGTGAGCAGGGAAGAAGTCCTCCACCGAATGCCACACGAGCGACGGCGGCGAGGCCGCATCGCCAAGCACCGCATCGGCGACGAGCTGGCGCTGGGACTCGGTTCCCACTTCGCCCACGACGTTCACCGCCAGTTGCCGCGTGATCAGGTCGGCGTCGGCGTCGATCGCGGCCGCCTCGGCCAGGTCCGCGCATCCCGCGATCCGCCCGCGCCACATCAGGAGCAGGAGGAAGTGGCGCGCATCGGGCGCTCCAGCCGTGCCGGGCCAGGCGTGGCGGATGTCGTCGGCAAGCTCGTCGGATCCGAAACGGGCGAGGCCGTCGTGCCGCAAGAACCGGAACCGCGGCGGCGTGCGCCGATAGTCGTCCAGGATGAGGTGCAGGACCTCCCGCTTTACCGGAAGGCTCAGCCCGGCCGGGTCGCCGAGCTGGATCAGCGCCTCCGGATCGCGCCGCGCCATCTCGCGGGCGATCTCCGGGTCCCAGAGCGACATCCAGGCCGCGGCGCCGCGCAGGGTCGGCCGTACGAGGTCGTTGCCGTACTGGGTGACGAAGAGAAGGTCGCGGATCGGGCGGGTGGTCTCACCGGCGCGACCCAGGCGGAGCAACCAGCGCGCGGCGAGGTAGCTGCGCACGTCGCCCTCGTTGTCGCCGTGGAGGCGCGTGCGGCCGATCGCGCCGGGCTCGAAGGCCGGGCGGCTGAGAAGCCGGGCGATCGTCTCCCGGCCAAGGCGGGGCAGGATGTCCAGCAGGTCCAGTCCCGAGCCGCCGGCCTGGACCTCCTCGCTGGGCAGGGCGACGGCGACCTCCTGCCCGAGCACCAGGGCCGCGCCGATTGTCTCCAGAGAGCGCCAGGCCGTGTCCGCGTCGAGCGGATCGCCCGGGCGGTAGGCGGGATTCTCGTCGCGCAACCGCGCCGTTAGGCTTGCCTCCAGCATCTCCTCCAGCCGACCCAGCCGGCCCTTGTCCTGCCAGAAGTCGACCATCCACCCAAGGTCGAGCGGACGCCGCGCGAAAGGCCAGTGGCCGCCCTCCTCTATCGCCTGCAGGAAGTCGTCGAGGTCGGTCACGCCCTTGGCATGCGCGTAGCGTCGGGCACGATCGGCATCGAGCGGCGCCAGGATCACGACATCCGGCCCGGGCGGCGGCTTCGGCGGCTCGACCGTGACGTTGCGCAACGCTTTCTCGAGGATCTCGTCGGCGCTGGGCGGCGTCGGCACGTCGACCTGCGTGACGGGCAGTTGTTCGACGAGGGTGGCCAGGTCCACCGCGTAGTCCCAGTCGTGGTAGCGACCGCTGAAGATGACGTGACAGCGGGCCTCGCCGCCCGCCACGCCGTCGGCGATCTGCGCGACGGCGTCGTCGAAGCGCGTCTGGTCCCACTTCCCCTCGTCGATGGAGTCGATGAAGAACCAAGCCGGGCCATCAGACGTCAGCCACGCGTCGAGGTCGGCCGCGCCCTGCCGGCCCAGCGCGCCGCGGAATCCGCGCCGACCGATCGCCTGCACCGTCACGAAGAAGGCTGTGCGGCCCTCGGTCTTCAGGCGCGCCGCGGTCGAGCGCAGCTCCGTGGACTTCCCCGAGCCCGCCTCGGCCAGCACCACGACCCGCGATTTCTTGAGGAGGTCGTCCCAGCCCAGCCCGGGCTGCCGCAGCCCCGCCCACGCGAGATCGTCGCCGGGATCGCCTTCGTGGTGCAGGTAAAACTGGCGGTCTAGCTGGGCGACCTCGCGTGCGGCTGGCATCCCGCACCATGCCACCAACGGTCCCCGCAGGAGAAGCTTGGCATTGCGTGGACGGGCGTCGCTTGCAAGAGTCTCTCGGGAACCCTTGTTTGTGACGGTGAGCGCCAGGAGCGGTCGTTGGATCACGACGCGAACCGGACCTTCAGCCGTCCGGGCTATCCGTGCTCGTTGATGTGGCGGCAGCGGCGCGCGCGCAGGAGCCGGGTTCCGCTGCTGACAAATTTTGACACAGGCGCACTATAGGCTCGTGTTTGCGACCCAATAATCGGCTAAGGGCGCGCGACACGTCCGGGAACGCGTCGTTAACTGCGACTCGCGCTAAACTTGCGCATCATCGAGGAAGGCGCTGCGATGACGATCAAGCACATCCTCGCCCTCCTAAGCTCTCATGCCGAGGGCGACGAGGAGCGCCTGCTCTCCATCGTCCTCTCGATGGCTGCCAACGAGGCGCGCGCTGGACGTCGCGACGACGCCGAGGCACTCAAGAACGCCGTCCAAAAGGTCCGCGACCTTCATCGGCAACCGGCGACGGCGGCCGCGCCGATCCCGCTGGCTCGTCCACGCGGTGAGCTTCAGAGCATCGTCGAGAGCACCTACCCGAAGACGCGCCTCGCCAACATGGTCCTGGGTGCGGACACCGCGGACAAACTCAACCGCGTGGTACGCCAGCAATCCGCCCGCGCCACTCTGCGAGAGCACGGTCAGGTTCCGGCCAGCCGGCTCCTCCTGATCGGCCCGCCGGGGACCGGAAAGACCATGACCTCGGCCGCGCTGGCGGCGGAGCTTCGCATCCCGCTTTTTACAGTGAAGCTGGAGGCCGTCTTCAGTCGCTACATGGGTGAGACCGCGGCAAAGCTGCGGCTGCTGTTCGACCAGGTCGCCCAGGTGCGTGGAGTATATCTTCTCGACGAATTCGATGCCGTCGGCGCCCGGCGCGGCGACCCGAACGACGTCGGCGAGATGAGGCGCATCCTGAACGCGGTGCTGTCGTTCATGGAGGAGCCCAACAGCACCGACAGCGTGGTGGTCGCCGCGACCAATCACGTCGAGATTCTCGACCACGCCCTCGCGCGTCGCTTTGACGAAGTGATCGAATACGCCCTCCCGTCGCCTAAGGAAGGCGTCGCGATCCTCAAATCCCGCCTCGGAAAGTTCAAAGTGGCGGCAAGGGCGCTGAAGACCCTCGGGGACGAGATGACCGGTCTCAGCCAAGGCGAAATCGTTCGCGCCACGGACTCGGCGTTGCGCGAAGCCATTCTCGACAACCAGGTCGAGGTCTCGGTCGAGCATCTCACGGCGATGCTGCGGGATCGCAAGGTCTTCCGGGAGCGGTTCCACAGACCCGCTTGAGGCAAGCGTCACAACCGCCGATGATCGCCTTCCCGCGAATCGCGCGAAGCGTTCAATGCCTGATCCGGACTACAATCTGCGCGCCTCGCCGCACATCTCCCTCGATGGCGTGCGCCGCGTCGGCGCCTATGCCGCGCCCAAACGGAAGATGGACGCCAAACCCCTCCGGGGCGACTACGCGGCGCATGGTGAGCGCCTGCTTCAGCAGCTTTCTGACGCCTTGCCGCGACTGCCCTTAGGTCACGCTGACGCCCGGCTCCCGATCGCTGGTCTGAAGCCCGGCGTCCTGGTCACCCTCGAGACCCTCCCGCCGGACACAGATCGCAAGGGCCCGAGTAAAGTTCCCCTGGCCTTCGAGTCTCCCAGCCAGGACATCGTCATCCTCCGCTCGCACCGCACGGCGGATCGCGGGGAGGAATCCGTAGTGTTCGTCCCGGACGACGCGCGCGAGGGCCTCAAGCGTCGGGTGGCCGAATATGGATCGCGCAATCTCGGAAACCGGGATCGCCCTTACGTCGCCCAGTTCGAACGCGTGGAACGGATCCTGGCGGCGGAGACCGCCAAGCTCTTCCCTTCGGGCTTTGACCTGAGCGACGCCGCGCCGAAGTGGTGGGAGCTCTGGATCCGCGACCTTCAAGGAATACCCGCCTCGGTCCGCAGCACCGCGGCCGCACTGAACCTCGATGTTCATCCCGAGACGCTCGTTTTCCCCGACACCACGGTGCTGTTCATCCATGCCGCGGCGCGCCCCTTGTTGGCCTTCGTGTCGCGCATCCCCGGTGCTGTCGCCGAGGTGCGCCACGGTCTGGGCAACATCGAGCCGTTCCTGACCCTCGGCGCGGACCGCGTCAGCCAGCACGACTTCGTGGGTGACCTCGCCGGCCGAACGATCCCGGCCCGATCCAACGCGCCGACGGTCTGCGTATTGGACACCGGCATCGCGGCTGCCCACCCGCTGCTCGTGGACGGCCTCTCGGCCGCGCTGGCGGTCGATGCAAGCTGGGGGACAGACGACCACTACCCTTTCGGTGGGCATGGCACGAGCGTCGCGAGCCTTGCCCTCCATGGCGACCTCGGGTTTGCGATGTCCGATCAGCGGGTGATCGAGCTCACCCACACGGTCGAGTCGGTGAAATTACTGCCACCGCGGGGGGCCGCGCCCACGCCGCCTCCCAGTTACGGCGTCGTCACCCAGTCCGCCGTGTCGCTGGTCGAGATCTCGCGACCCGACGCTCTGCGGACCTTCTGCCTGGCGAGCTGCACGCCCTTGATTGACCCGAGCCGTCCGTCGACTTGGAGCGGCGCCCTCGACCAGATCGCGGCCGGCGCGCTTGAAGGTGAACGCGAGGGCGTCAGCAAGGCGGCCCAGACGCCCAAGCGTCTCGTGCTCGTCGCCGCCGGCAATGTCGTCGGAGCCCTGGCGACGGAGGTCGCCGAAGGCGCCTGTCTCTCCGACCCCGCCCAGAGCTGGAACGCCCTGACCATCGGCGGTTACACGGCCAAGACCAACCTCGGGGCCGGTCTGTCGGACCTGGTGCCGATGGCGGAGGCCAATGATGTCAGTCCGTACAGCTCCTCGAGCCGGGATTTGCCGACCGACCTCCTCCCGCTGAAGCCCGAGGTGCTGTTCGAGGCCGGCAACATGACCATCGACAGTCTTGGCTATTGCGACTGGCACCCCGCCCTCTCGCTCCTGGCTGCGGGCAGCAATGTCAGCGCCGAGCCGCTTC
The DNA here is from genome assembly GCF_057809855.1 of Phenylobacterium sp. FG114. Classification (NCBI taxonomy): domain Bacteria; kingdom Pseudomonadati; phylum Pseudomonadota; class Alphaproteobacteria; order Caulobacterales; family Caulobacteraceae; genus Phenylobacterium; species Phenylobacterium sp. FG114. Next base: position 347,014 of record NZ_JBMDKU010000004.1, read on the forward strand.
TGCCGTTCTGGGCGACAAGCGCCGCAGTGGGGATGGCTGGCCATTTCGTTGGCCGGCTGCAGGCGACCTTGCCCGGGTATTGGCCCGAGACCTACCGGGCCCTCACTGTCCACTCCGCCAGGTGGCCGACGCCGATCCGGCGACGGCTGATCGGGCGCGGCAAGGTCTGGAAGTCGGGCACCAAGTCCGAAAAGCAGAACGTTCTGCGGCACGTGGGCTTTGGCGTCCCTCAGCTGGAAGCGGCCGTCAATTCCGCGAAGAACGACTTCACGATGATCGCGCAGGCCGAAATACAGCCCTTCGCCGCGGGGGCAGCTCCGGGAACGGCGGTGTACAACGAAGTCCACTTCTATGACCTGCCGTGGCCGAAGGAGAAGCTGCGGGAACTGGGCGAGAAGGCAGTCATGATGCGGGTGACGTTATCGTACTTCATCGAACCCAACCTCAGCGGGAAGGGCGCCACGCGTCCGGAGACCTATCGGTCCTACGGGCTGCGGTTCACCTTGAAGAAGCGAAACGAAAGCGAAGAAGATTTCCGTAGTCGCCTCAGCCAACTCCAGCTGGACGGTGAAATCGACGGGGAGGATCCGTTCGGAGAGGAAGAGTCTGAGGAGAAGGGCGTGGCCACGCAGAACTGGCTCCTTGGGCCGAAGGCCGTCTCGGCGGGGTCTCTCCATTGCGACATCTGGCGTGGAAAGGCTTGCGACCTCGTCGACCATGACGCGGTCGCCGTGCACCCTGCGGTGGGGTGGTGGAAGACGCATCTCGGCAAACGCCGCCACACCGACACGGGTCGCTACGCTTTGATCCTGTCCATCGACGCGGAGGGCGCGGAGATTGATCTACACACCGAGGCGTCCACGGTCCTGATCGACAAGGAGCTCGCTGTCCTTATCGGATAGGCGGCAAGCGATAGCATGCGGGGACGTTGTGAGCAGGCCAGACATGACCAGAGACGGCAGGCGCTCGGGCCGGTAGTCTCACCGCGCAGACTGGACACTCGGCCGAATGTTTCTTCGACAGCTGACCCTTCGAAATCTCCGGTCCATCCGCGAACTCGACCTCACGTTCACGGACGGTGACAAGGCCCGGCGCTGGACCTATCTCCTGGGCGAGAACGGGACGGGCAAGAGTTCCGTGCTGCGCGCCATCGCCCTGGTCATGGCCGGTGCCGATGCGGTCTCCGAGCTAGTTGGCGATCCGAACGACTGGATCCGGCTTGGCGAGGCGGAGGCCTCGATCGATGTCGTCTTCGCCACGGCCAACAATCAGACCCGCCACGCCGCCCTCAATTTCACGCGGGGCCAGGGGCGCTTCGACTTCCTCGATCGCAACCGCGCGGCGCTCCGCGAAATCGATGCGGCCGTCGCTCATGCCGATCGCAACTATTTCGTCGTGGGCTACGGCGTCACGCGCCGCGCCTCAAACGACAAGCTCTCCACCTCACGAGGCTCTCCTTTCGAGAGTACGCGGGCGCAGTCCATGGCGACCCTGTTCTCGGGTGAGGCGCCCCTGGTTTCGTTCGAGCGCTGGGCGATGGACCTTGACTATCGTCGCGGCGACGGCGGTCTGGCCGTTGTAAAGCGGGCCTTCCACACCCTCCTCCCCGACGTCGATTTCGCACGGATCGACCGGGAGCGGCGGCAGGTCCTGTTCGCCACCCCGGACGGCGAACTCCCGCTGGCGGCGCTCTCTGACGGCTACCAGGCGATGGCGGCGTGGTGCGGCGACCTTCTGTATCGGATCACCGAGACCTTCGCGAATTACCAGGATCCGCTGCAGGCGCGCGGCGTGCTGCTCATCGACGAGATCGACCTGCACCTGCACCCCATCTGGCAGCGACGGCTGGTGGAATTCCTGCGCGAGACCTTGCCCAACCTTCAGGTGGTCCTGACCACCCATTCCCCGCTGACGGTCCACTCGGCCGACGAGGGCGAACTCCACATCATGCGCCGCGCACCGGAGGGTGGGACGGTCATGGAGCACTACAGGGGTGCTCCGAACAAGTTGATGCTCCACCAGTTGCTGCAGAGCCCGATCTTCGGCCTGGAGACGTTGGACTCGCCCCAGGTCGCCGCAGCGCGCCAAGAGCTGCGTGAACTGCAAGGCGTTGGTGGGGTGGCGCAGGTCAACAGCACGGTCAGTCAGCGGCGCATTCGGGATATTTCCGCGACCCTCGCGGACGTGCCGAACTGGCGCGAGACGCCGCCCTATATGTCGCGCACCAACGAACTCATGGAGAAGGTCGCCCGCGAGCTCGCCGGCTCCGACGAACCCGAGCCGATCAAGCGCCTGGCCCAGGCGAAGCGGCCGCTGCGCCCTCGCCGCCGGTGATCAAGCTTCAGCGGGATCGCTCCGCCACCGCCATCCCCGCAAGCTTCCGCGGCGCGAAGCTGCGCGAGAAGGCGCTTGCGCTCATCGATCTCTACTACGCCGCCCAATCCAATGGCGGGAAGTGGGCCTTCAAATCGAGCACCTGGAAGCCGGCCAAGGGTGCGATGAAGCGCGAAAGCCACAGCAAGTGCGCCTATTGCGAGGCCAGCACCGAGACGGTGGCGCACGGCGACGTCGAGCACTTCCGGCCCAAATCAATCTATTGGTGGCTGGCCTTCTGTTTCGACAACTACCTGTTCGCCTGCCAGCTCTGCAACCAGACCTATAAGGGCGACAACTTCCCGCTGGTCGGCGTGGCTGCGACCGCGCCGCCGCTGCCGGCCGTGAAGCCCGCCGGCGCGGGCCTCGACGCGCTTGTTGCGCAGCTCACGCTGGACGCCGAGACTCTACAGGACGATCACCTAGTCGCACTGTGGGCACCCGAAGACGCCAATCTGGTCAATCCCTACTTCGAGGACCCGGCTCCGCTTTTCTCTTACGAAGTGGACCCTGCGAACGAGGAGATCTGGATCCGATCCGCCGGCGGTGATCGAGCGGACCGCGCCGTGGCTGCGGCCGAGGCCTACCTGGGTCTGAACCGCGAGACTCTCAGGCGCGACCGGTTTGCGGCCTATGCCCCCTTCATGGTCTTTCGTGACGTGCTGGGCGATCCACGGCTTCAGGACGAAACGCGGCGACAGGTAGAGCGGCAGATGCGCGACATGCAGCGTGCGCAGCGCCCATTTTCGGGGATGCAACGCTGGTTCGCCGCGGAGTGGGGATTGCCGGGTCCGCTGTGAGCCACAGGGTTGCGCGAACCCCTAGCTATGCCGAACGCCCGGTCGCGCGTAACCGAGAGCGGACGTTCCGAACTTCGCCAATGAGTCAGGTCTTCGCCTTCGCCACGTCCCACTGCTTCCGCGCCGACTGATGCGCTCGCAGCCGTTTCATAAGTGGGCCTCCCTGCCCAATCCGCGCCACCCCTCCGGGCGGCGCCTGACAGCCGCCATCTTCATGGCGGCGAGGGCGAGGCGTCATCTGACGCCCTCGCCTACGGCTGAACGAGCTACGCCTTGGCCTTGAACTTCTTGGTCCGCAATTCCTTCGCCTGCATCACGGTGAGCACGTGGCTGTAGTGCTTCTCGATGTAGGTGATCGAGGTCCCCATGTTCTTGGCCAGGACGTGGACCGGAATCCCGGAAAGCAGGCATTGCGTGCAATAGAAGTGACGCAGGCTGTAGACCGTCCGCCGCTTGCCCCAGCGGTCGTCCAGGAGTTTCAGCCGCGACAGGACGCTCGCGAAGGTCTTGTTGAAGTTCTCCACGGGCTTGCCGTCATAGCCGCAGAACACGAGGTCGTCCGGCGCGCTGTGCCGCGACAGCTTCTTCAGCCGGTCCAGGTACGTCTGCGTGCCTTCGCGGCAGACGACGGTGCGGGCGCCCGTCTTCGTCGTCGGCGCCACCTCCACGACAAGCGCCGGCTTGTTCTCGGCGTCCTTCTCGATCCGCAGGTCCCGCCAGCAGAGTTGGCGGGCCTCGTTGGGGCGAAGGCCCGAATTCGCCATGAACAGAAGATAGTCCCGCAGCAGCTCGCGCTGATAGCGGTGCATGGCGTTGGGCCCGGAACGATGCAGCCGGCCGCCACCCTCCCCGGCCGCCGAGACCATGTCCTCCTTCACCCAGTCCCGTAGGAACGTGTAGATCGCCTTCCACTCGGTCTCGTCGAAGGTCGGCCGGCGCTCCACGCCCTTGGTGTGCTTCACCTTGGTGGCCTTGACCCAGGGCTCGCGCTTGACGAAGCCGATCCGCTTACCCCAGCGGAAGATCTGCCGGAGCATGCCGGCTTCCATGTCGAGGGTCTTCTGCGCGGGAACCTTGACGGCGTTGGCGGGGATCTCCTCATCGCCGTCCCAGCGGTCGGGATTGTGGTAGTTGATGCGCCAATCCCAGTACCGCTCCACGAAGGCGTCCGGCATGTCGTTGACGCGGGCGTCGCCGAAGTACGGGTTGAAGTACTTCTCCGCCATGAACCGGTGCAGCCGCTGGCGGTGAACCGACAGCCCGCTCTCGTGGGCCGCGTAGAACCGCTTCCACAGGTCCTTGAACTTGAGGTTCCCGGAAACGCGCACGTCCATGCCGAGCTTCTGCTCGGCGCGCATCTCGTAGAAGAGGTCCTCGGCCTGGTTGAGGGCGGTGGGGAGGTCGCGGGTCTTGAGGGAGCGGATGACGTAGCCGCTGACGCCCGGGACCTTCAGGCGGGCCTGATAGACCTGCTGCTTGGTGTCGCCGCGGCGGTAGACCATGACGGCCCCGTCACGCAGGCGGTGGACCTCTTGATAGAAGCTGCCGGGCATTACGCGCCTCGCCAATTCCTGTGAAGGAACTGTGCAAAACGCTAACTGGAAACTGCGGAAAATACAACCGCTTGTGAGTCATTTGTGAATGGCAAAACAGGCGCCCAACTTGCGTTAGGCGCCTGTTTTTATTCAACAAATTGAAGCGTCGGAGTTAGCGCTTCGAGAACTGGAAGCTGCGTCGGGCCTTGGCCTTGCCGTACTTCTTGCGCTCCACGACGCGCGGGTCGCGGGTCAGGAGGCCGTGCGGCTTCAGGACCTTGCGCAGGCCCGGCTCATAGTAGGTCAGGGCCTTGGAGATGGCGTGACGCACGGCGCCGGCCTGACCCGAAAGGCCCGAGCCTTCCACGGTGCAGTCGACGTCGAACTGACCGGCGCGATCGGTCAGCTCCATCGGCTGGGCGATCATCATGCGCAGCACGGGACGCGCGAAATAGATTTCCTGGTCGCGGCCGTTGATCGTGATCTTGCCGGAGCCCGGCTTGATCCAGACCCGCGCCACGGCGTTCTTGCGCTTGCCGGTGGCATAGGCGCGGCCTTGGGCGTCGATCTTGGGCTCGCGGACGATTTCCTCGGCCGCTTGCGTGCCCATGCCCTTCAGGGCGTCGAAGCCGGTGGCTTCGGTCGTGTTGGCTTCGCTCATTACGCGCTCCGCACGTTCTTGGCGTTCAGCTCGGCGAACGCGATGGTCTCGGGGTTCTGAGCGGCGTGCGGATGCTCGGCGCTGTTGTAGATGCGCAGGTGCGTCATCTGCTTGCGGGCCAGCGGGCTTTCCTTCGGCAGCATGCGCTCGACGGCCTTTTCCAGGACGCGCTCGGGATACTTGCCGGCCAGGATCTGGGCCGGGGTCCGCTGCTTCACGCCGCCCGGGTGGCCGGTGTGCCAGTAGTAGACCTCGTCGGTGGCCTTCTTGCCGGTGAACTTCACCTTGTGAGCGTTCACGACGACGACGAAGTCGCCGCAGTCGACGTGCGGGGTGTAATCAGCGCGATGCTTGCCGCGAAGACGCATGGCGATGAACGAAGCCAGGCGGCCGACAACGGCGTCCTGGGCGTCGATCACGATCCACTTCTTCTCGACCTCGGCGGGCTTCAGCGAAGCCGTGGTGCTCTTCAGCATGAGGGACGATCCAATAGAACCTAAGCGGGTTCGCGGATGCGTCCCCGACGTGAGGCGCGGCATATGCAGGCGATGAGGGCGAAAGTCAACAATCAGAACGCCGCAGACTTCCCCAAAAGCATCGATAAAACAATACCATAGTCGACGCGGTAATATGATACCGTTATTTTCTTCGCTCAGACTCGTCGGACTCGCCACGCGAAGGCCACCGCCAGGCTGAGCACCAGGGCCGCCATGAGCTGGTGGACGATGCTCATGCCGACCGGCGCGTGCATCATCAGAGTGCCGATTCCCAACAGCGCCTGAACCACAACTGCGGCCGCCACGGCGACGGCCAGCAGCTTGGACTCGCGCGTCAGATAGTTCGACCGCCAGGCCGCCACGCCGATCGCCACGGCCACGCCGGTCAGCAGGTAGGCCACGAGCCGGTGATGCAGTTGCACGGCGCCCTGGACGTGGGCCAGCGTCGCCCAGAGGCCCGAACCCGAGCCGTAGTCATCGGGAAGCAGCGCCCCGTTCATCAGCGGCCAGTCGTTGTAGACCAGCCCCGCGTCGTTGCCGGCGACGAGAGCCCCAAGCAGGATCTGCAGATAGATCAGGCCGATCAGCCACGAGGCCCGCCGTCCCCAGGGGCTGGGCAGCGTCTGCCGCGCCGCGCCCGACCAGGCGTCGAACGCGGTCCACAGCAAGAGCCCCAGCAGGGCGAAGGCCAGGCCCAGGTGGACCATGAGCCGCTCCGGCGCCACCGAAACCCGTTCGGCCAGGCCGCTGGAGACCATCCACCAGCCCACCGCGCCCTGCAGGCCTCCCAGCACGAAGATGCCGCCCAGGCGCAGGAACAGCCTGCGCGGCAGTTCGCGCCGGATGGCGAACACCACGAACGGCACGAAGAAGACGATGCCCAGGAGGCGGCCCAACAGGCGGTGCGACCATTCCCACCAGTAGATCGACTTGAACGCGGCCAAGCTCATGCCGGCGTTGAGCTGGCTGTACTGGGGTATCTGCTGGTAGAGGGCGAACTCGCGCCGCCAGTCGGCGTCGCTCAGCGGCGGGATCGCGCCCGTCACGGGCTTCCACTGCGTGATCGACAGGCCGCTGTCGGTGAGGCGCGTGGCGCCGCCAACGATCACCATGGCCAGCACCATGGCGGCCACAACGAGCAGCCAGATGGCCACGGGCTTGGAACGGTCGGAACGCAGGAAGGAAGTCATCGATGGGCGGTGGCGCAGCTTCTGGGCTGAACTTTGGCGGGCTGTCTACCCGGCTTCCGCCCGGGCCTCCAGCGCTCTATGACGCGGCCATGTCACCGCGCCTGCGCAAATTCATCGGCCTGATCGGCATCCTGGCGTTCTGCGGCTTCTATGTAGCCGCCGTCGCCACACTGGGGGACTACGTCCCGGACCATTGGGCGGTGCGCCTGCTCTACTACGCCGTGGCCGGGACGCTCTGGGGCGTTCCGCTGTTCCCGTTGATACGCTGGATGAACCGCGAGCCGCCGCCCAAGGCCTGATCGCGATGCGGGCTGAACTTGGCGCTTGCGGTCGTGCGTCTATCCGCTAGAAGACGCCCCTCGCCGCCTGGCCCTTCGGAGCGTGGCGCAGCTTGGTAGCGCACTTGACTGGGGGTCAAGGGGTCGCAGGTTCAAATCCTGTCGCTCCGACCAGCGGCCGGCGGCGAGAATTCCCTCAGTCCTTGAGCAGCCCGTCTAATCGGGCCTTGGCCGTTTCCAGGTCGCGCAGGGCGTCGAGCAGCGCCGAGCTCTCGCCTTTCGGCTTCGGCGCCTCGACGGGAACGGGAGCCGGCGCAGCGGCCGGGACCTGGGACGCGCCCTCGCCCGCCGCCACAAGGCGCTTCAGCCCCTGCTCGCGGTGGAGCTTCTGGACGCCCTTGATGGTGTAGCCCTCGTCGTGGAGCAGGCGGCGCACGCCGCGCAGCACCGCGATGTCGGCGGGGCGGTAGAAGCGCCGGCCGCCGGCCCGCTTCATGGGCTTGATGAAACTGAACTTGGTCTCCCAGAACCGTAGGACGTGCTGGGGCACGTGAAGCTCGTCCGCCGCTTCGGAGATCGTCCGGAAGGCTTCGGGCCCCTTGGCCACCGGGCTACGCGGCCGTCACCGCTGGAGGGCTCGGTCGACGCGCGCCTTCATCACCTGCGACGCACGGAAGCCGATGACGCGACGCGGATCGATGGCGGCGGGCTCGCCGGTCTTGGGATTGCGGCCCATACGGGCGCGCTTGGCCCGCACCTGGAACACGCCGAAGCCGGAGAGCTTGACCTGTTCGCCGCGCTCCAGCGCCTGGCACATCAGCTCAAGCACGCGCTCGACGAGCTCGGAGCAATCCTGACGGGTGAGACCCACCTGCTCGTGCACGGACTCGCACAGGTCGGCCCGCGTCACGGTCGCGCCCTTCATGATCGCCATTGTCCCCGCAGAAACGTCGTTCATGCGCCTTGATTGTCCCATTGCCACAAAGACTTCAAGTCACGCTTTACAGCTTAAGCCTAACTGGCCGTCAAAGGCGCAGGACGCAGGCGCCCCACGTCAGGCCGCCGCCCATCGCCTCAAGCAGCAACAGCTGCCCCGGTTGGATGCGACCGTCCTTCACGCCCTGGTCGAGCGCAAGCGGAATCGAGGCCGCCGAGGTGTTGGCGTGCTCGGCGACGGTGGAGATCACCTTGTGCTCGTCGATGCCCAGGCGCTTGGCCACGCCTTCAAGGATCCGCTGGTTGGCCTGGTGCGGGATGAACCAGTCCACCTCCGGCACCTCGACGCCGGCGTCCGCCGCGGCGGCGCGCACGGCCTCGGAGATGTTCACCACGGCGTGGCGGAACACCTGGTTGCCCTGCATGCGCAGATAGCCCGTCTGGCGGTTCGTTGAGACGCCGCCGTCGACGTAGAGCAGCTCCTGCTTGGTCCCGTCGGCGCGGAGCGCAAAGCCCAGTAGGCCACGGTCGGCCGTGGTCCCCTCGCCCTCGCCCGGCTCCAGCACGACCGCACCGGCGCCGTCGCCGAACAGAACGCAGGTGCCGCGGTCGGTCCAGTCCATGAGACGCGTCATCGTCTCGGCGCCGATCACCAGGGCGCACTTGCTGCGGCCCCGCGCCACGAAGCCGTCGGCGGTCGACAGCGCGTAGACGAAGCCCGAGCAGACCGCCTGAATGTCGAAGGCGATGCCCACGGGGCAGCCCAGCTTGCGCTGCACGATGGTGGCGACCGCCGGGAATGTAAGGTCCGGCGTCGTCGTGGCGACGATGATTAGGTCGACATCGTCCGGCGTGCGGCCCGCGGCCTCCAGGGCCCGACGCGCGGCCTGGACGGCAAGGTCGGAGACCGGCGTGTCGTCGTCGGCCTGGCGGCGCTGGCGGATGCCGGTGCGCTCGCGGATCCATTCATCGGAGGTGTCGACGATCTTGGCGAGCTCGTCGTTCGTCACGATGCGGTCGGGCAGATAGCCGCCGACCCCGGTCACGACGCTACGCAGGACTTTTGACAATTCAGACGGCTCCGTCCGCGGGTGCGGGGTTCGCCGGCGCAAGGGCGGCGGGAAGCCGCCTCATATTCCGTTCGATCTCCGAGGCAAACCCGCTTTGCGCCACATCCGCCGCCGCGCGGATGGCTTTCGCGAAGTCGCGGGCGTCCGCGCCGCCGTGGCACTTGAGCACCAGCCCGTTCAACCCGAGCAGTGGCGCGGCCGGCGGCGGGCTGATCTTGTCGCGGAAGCGCCGCAGCGACGGCCGCGCCAGCAAGAAGCCCAGGGTCGCGAGGGGCCCCGAAGACAAGGCGGCGCGCAGCTCGCCGTACATGAAGGTTGCCGCGCCCTCCATGGCCTTCAGGGCCACGTTGCCGGTGAAGCCATCCGTGACCACGACGTCGACCGAGCCGTGGGTGAGGTCGTCGCCCTCGACGAAACCCTTGTAGTCGAGTTCGATCCTGCCTTCGCGGAGGATGCGGTTGGCCTCGCGAACCTCCTCGTGACCTTTCATCTCCTCGGAACCCACGTTCAGCAGGCCGACGGTGGGCTTGGCCACGCCGTGGGCGGCGCGGTGATAGGCCTCGCCCATGATGGCGAACTCGACCAAGCGCTCGGCGTCGCAGTCCACGTTGGCGCCGACGTCCAGGAAGGTGGTGACGCCGCGGGCGTGCGGAATGCTGGCGACGAGCGCCGGGCGGTCCAGGTCGGCGCTCATCCGCAGGATCAGCTTGGAGATCGCCATCAGGGCGCCGGTGTTGCCGGCCGAGACGGCGGCGACCGCCTGACCCTCGCGGATGGCCTCGACGGCGTTCCACATGGAACTGCCCTTCCCTCGGCGCATGGCCTGGGCCGGCTTCTCGTCCATGGCGATGACGCGATCGGCGTGGCGCACATCGACGCGCCCTTCCGGGACGCGGCACCGGGACAGCTCGCCGCGGATCGCGGCCTCGTCGCCGTGGATGAGCAGCCGGGCCGCGGCGGGCAGATCGTCGAGGGCGGCCGCGCAGGCCGGAACGACCACAGACGGCCCGTGGTCGCCGCCCATGGCGTCGACGGAAATCACCAGGGATTGGGTCAAATTAGGTGCTTTCGTCCCTCGGCGAACCGGATTCGCGGCGCGACCTTACTCCCGCCCGCAGAAGACTGGAAACTAGGCCTTTGGTTCCTGGAGCTTCTTCAGCGCGGCGAAGGGAGATGTTTCCTCCTCCGGCGGCTGATAGTCGAAGGTCACGCCCGGCTTTCGCGGAAACGGATCGATCTCAAGGGCCAGGTGCTCGACCACATAGCCGGCCACGTCGACGGCGTCGGTCTCCAACACGTCGGGCGGGTCGGGCGCGTCCGGATCCAGCTCCAGTTCGCCACCCTCGGGCGAAGTGGCATGCGGACTGCCGGCCGGGACAGCGCGGACCTCGATTTCGCCCTCCAGCGGTTGCTCGAACGGGTCCAGCGACACGCCGCAGACCTGTTCCACGACCGCCTGGAAGCGCCCCGTCAGTTCGACCCCGTCCAGCCACGGCTTCACCGTGACGTCGGCCGTCAGCCTTGGAAGGCTGCGCAGACCCAGGCGCTTGGCGATCGCCGCGCGCTCAGCCTCGTCGGGCGCGAGTTTCAGCCGGACCGGCCCGCGGCCGACCTCGTGCAGCTTGACCGGCTTGTTCCAGCTCACACCGGCCTCCACGCGAGTTCTCCGGCGTTCAGCCGGTCGAGGTCCTGGGCCGCCAGCGCCTCGCGTTGATCCAGCAGGTAGGTGGCGAGTTCCGGCGCCCTCGCCGCGTCGGCGTTGGCATAGACAGTCCGCGCCAGCACCGCCTCCAACTCAGCGCGGTCCGGGAGCGCGGCCAGCGCCGCCTCGTACGAATGGACCCGCCCGTAGAAGGCTTCGCCCAGCTTGCGCATCCGCTTGCCGACGGACAGGTCGCCCACGCCCAGCTCGCGCAGGCCATGGTCCAGGCCGCTCAGGAAGGTGTCGAACAGCACCTGCGCCGTATCGGCGGCATGCGGCCCCTGCCCCTTCAGCCGTTCCAGGATCAGGTAGGTGTGCAGGGTGTATATCTCGAACCGGCCCTCGGCGGTGTCAGGGGCGCCCAGTTTGGCGTAGAGCGCCGGCTGGCGAGCCTGGGCGACCATCGCGGCGTAGAGCGCCTCGGCCGCGACCTGGGTCGGCCGGGATTTGAACAGGCGCTTCAACATGGCGTGGCCTCGATTTCGCCAGAAGGGGCGGCTAAAGGCGGCATTGAACTAAGGGGCGGCCGGCGATAGGTCAAAGGCTCTTGCCCGCTTGGCGCCCAGAAACGAGTCCTGATGTCACGCAAAGCCGCCCTCGCCGCCTTCGCCGCCGTGTCCCTGACGGCCGCCGGGCTCTCGGCGTGCTCGCCGATCACCAGCTATTCCGGCTTCCAGGCGATCGACAGCGATCCCAAGGATGTAAAGGTGGGGACGGACACCAAGTCCACCGTTCGCGCCAAGCTGGGTTCGCCCTCGGTGCAGTCCACCTTCGATCCCAACATCTGGTTCTACGTGAACCAGGTGAAGGAGCGCGTGGCTTTCCGCAGGCCCCGCGTCACCCAACGCAACGTCACCGCCATCGCCTTCAACAAGGAAACCGAGATGGTGGAAACGGTGAACGTCTACACCCTCAAGGACGGCAAGGTGATCGCCTACAACAACCGCGAGACGCCGACCCGCGGCCGCGAGATGACGGTGCTGGAACAGCTGCTGGGCAGCGTGGGCCGCGGCACCATGCTTCCGCAGGACGACGAGGGCGTCCCCGGCAACCGTCCGGGCGATCGCCGCTAAGTCGGCCACGGCGCCGAAAAGAACAGGGCCCCGGAGATCGCTCTCCGGGGCCCTTTCCTTTGCGCCTGAGGCGGGAGCGGACTAGCCGACCGCGCCGTGGGCGAGGATCGCCAGCAGCAGCAGCGCCACGATGTTGGTGATCTTGATCATCGGGTTCACTGCGGGACCCGCCGTGTCCTTGTAGGGGTCGCCGACGGTGTCGCCGGTCACGGCGGCCTTGTGAGCCTCCGAGCCCTTGCCGCCGTGGTGGCCTTCCTCGATCAGCTTCTTGGCGTTGTCCCAAGCGCCGCCGCCCGAGGTCATCGAGATGGCGACGAACAGGCCGTTCACGATCACGCCCATGAGCATGGCGCCCAGGGCGGCGAAGCCGTTCACGGGCCCGGCGATCGCATTGATGAGGAAGAACAGCAGCACCGGCGAAACGACCGGAAGCAGCGAGGGCACGATCATTTCCCGGATGGCGGCGGTGGTGAGAATGCCCACGGCGCGACCGTACTCGGGCTTGACCTCGCCGGTCATGATGCCGGGGTTCTCCCGGAACTGACGGCGCACCTCCGCGACGACCGCCTCGGCCGCCCGCCCGACGGCGGTCATCGACATGCCGCCGAACAGGTAGGGCAGCAGCCCCCCGAACAACAGGCCGACCACCACATACGGATTGGAGAGGTCGAACGTCACCGCGCCCAGGCCTTCGAAGAACGAGCCCGGCTCGGCGTTGGCGGCGAAGAACTTCAGGTCCTCGGTATAGGCGGCGAAGAGCACGAGGGCGCCCAGGCCGGCCGAGCCGATCGCGTAGCCCTTGGTCACCGCCTTGGTGGTGTTGCCCACTGCGTCGAGCGCATCGGTGGTGACGCGCACGTCCGGCGGCAGGCCGGCCATTTCGGCAATGCCGCCGGCGTTGTCCGTGACCGGGCCGAAGGCGTCGAGCGCCACGATGAAGCCCGCCAGCGACAGCATGGCCGTCGTGGCGATGGCGATGCCGAACAGGCCCGCCAGTCCGTAGGTGACGATGATGCCGGCGATGATGACCAGCGCCGGCGCCGCCGTCGACTCCAGGCTCATGGCGAGGCCCTGGATGACGTTGGTGCCGTGACCGGAAACCGAGGCCTTGGCCACCGACTTCACCGGCCGGAAGCCCGTGCCGGTGTAGTACTCGGTGATGACCACGATCAGCGCCGTGACCACCAGACCCACGAGGCCGCAGTAGAACAGCTGCATGGCGCCGAACACCTTGCCGGCGACCTCGACGTCCGAGGTCACGAGGCTGGTGATCACCCAGTAGAGCGCGCCGACCGACAGGACGCCGGTGACGATCAGGCCCTGGTAGAGCGCGCCCATGATGTTGTTCGACTTGCCGAGGCGGACCGCGAAGGTGCCCAGGATCGAGGTGACGATGCAGACCCCGCAGATGGCCAGCGGCAACAGCATCATCGGCCCCACCACGTCAGGCATGGCGCGGAAGAAGATCGCGGCCAGGACCATGGTGGCGACCGTGGTCACCGCGTAGGTCTCGAACAGGTCGGCGGCCATGCCGGCGCAGTCGCCGACGTTGTCGCCCACGTTGTCCGCGATGGTGGCGGCGTTTCGCGGGTCATCTTCCGGAATCCCGGCCTCGACCTTGCCCACCATGTCGCCGCCGACGTCGGCGCCCTTGGTGAAGATACCCCCGCCCAGGCGGGCGAAGATGGAGATCAGCGAGGCGCCGAAGCCGAGGGCGACGAGGCTGTCGACGACCTCACGGCTGGTGGCTTCGAGCCCCATGCCCACGGTCAGCACATAGAAGTAGCCGGCCACCCCGAGCAGCGCGAAGCCCGCCACGAGCATGCCGGTGATCGCGCCCGAGCGGAACGCGAGCGACAGGCCTTTGCCCAGGCCTTCCGACGCGGCCTGAGCCGTGCGGACGTTGGCGCGAACCGAGATCAGCATCCCGGCGAACCCGGCGAGTCCGGACAGGATCGCGCCGATGGCGAAGCCCACGGCCGGCAACGCGCCCAGCAGGAAGAAGCCGGCGATCAGGATCACCACGCCGACGATCCCGATGGCGGTGTATTGCTTGTTCAGATAGGCCTGCGCGCCCTCTTGGATCGCCGCGGCGATCTCCTGCATGCGGGCGTTACCCGGCGAGGCGCGCAGGAGCGAGAGCGTCTGGAGGATGCCGTAAAGCACCGCCAGCGCGCCTGCGCCGATCACCAACAGTAGAACCGAACTCATATTGAATCGCCCCTTTGCGAATTGATCGCGGGGGTGACCGGCGGCCGCCTCTGTCGGGCGGTACGTCGGTGGCTCCCATCCCCCGTCGCGTTTCCCCAACCTGTTCCCGGGCGCGTGAATGCGCCGCCGGAAAGACCAGCGAACGTAGTCAGGTTTTCAAGGGGCGTGCAACCGGCGACGCAGGGGAAGCCGGTTCGGCGGTCAGGCGGGGGGCGCGTGGACGCCCAGGCGGCGACGCGGAGCCTGCGACGTCACGACGACGGAGAGGATCTGGCCCGGCCCCGCGATCCGGGCGGCCTCCCGCCCGAGCGTCGCCGTAAGCATCGGCGCGTTGATCACCGTGAGGTTCTTGGGATCGGTGAAGGGGGTCCGATGGCCCGCGCGCACCAGGGCGTCGCGGAAGTATGGCTCCTTCTCGCGCAGTAGGGCCGCGTTGGCGCGACTGGTCAGATTGATGCGGACGGAGACGAAGATGTAGTTGACCAGCTGGCCGCCGCTCACGATCGGCAGGCCCACCGGCTGCAGGTCGACATACTGGCCCACATCCCCATTGCCCTCCTTCTTGCCCTCGGCGGCGTAGGCGCCCCCGGCGGCGAGCGAGAGGAAGACGGCGGCGAGCATGGCGCGGCGAATCATGTCGGTCAGCATCGCGGCATTCTGTTGCCGCAAGGTTCACGCCGTTCACCACGGGTTGCGTGGCGATGCTCGGCGAACGGTGATAGCTTCACAACAATGACATAAAGGGAGGAGTGCGGAGCATGTCTCCGACCCGTCGCCACGCCGCCCTCGGCCTGCTGGCCGCCGGCGGAGCCGCCCTGCCCGCGGCCCGCGCCTTTGCACAGGACAACGCCGCCGCCGTCGCCGCCCTGGAATTGCCCGACGAGGACGACCCGCCGACCAAGCTGGACACCGGCCAGGACAAGTACGAGCACATGCTGGCGCCCGTCACCATCAACGACCAGGGCCCGTTCAACTTCCTGCTCGACACTGGCGCCAACATCAGCTGCGTCTCGCACCGCCTTATGGAGCGGTTGGAGCTCACCTCGGTCGAGAGCGCCCCCGTGCACACGGTCGTCGGCGTTCGCCAGCGCCCGATCGTCACCCTGGAACGCCTGCAGGTGGGCCCGCGCGATCGGCGCAAGGTCCGCGCCCCCGCCCTGCCCCTCAAGGGGCCGGAAGTGGACGGCGTGCTGGGGGTCGACTGGCTGAAGGGCCAGCGGCTGGTCCTCGACTTCAAGGCCCGCAAGCTCGAGATCACCCGCTCGCAACAGGATCGAGCCGAACCAGGCAGGGTCGTGGTCGTTCCGGCCCGTCGGCGCCACGGCCAGCTCACCATCGTGGACGCCGACCTGAGCGGCAAACGCATCAGCGCCATCATCGATTCCGGCGCCCAGGGCACCCTCTGCAACCAGAAACTCCGCGACCTCGTGCGGAGCCAGGAGGCCCGGAGCGGCCAGCATGAGGCGCCGCGCTACGTGCGGATGGAATCGCTGGCGGGCGAAGTCTTCACCGGCGAGGCGGTCTTCCTGCCGTTCCTGCGGCTGGGCGGGCTGCACCTGGGCAATGTTCCCGTCACCTACGCCGACATGCACGTCTTCGACATCTGGGGCCTGAAGGACAGCCCGGCCCTGGTGATCGGGATGGACCTGCTCAGCCAGTTCGAACAGGTCGCGCTCGACTTCGGCCGCTCGCAGGTCCGCTTCGACTTCGTCTAGTCGGGATGGGCCTCGGCGCTCGCGGGCGCGATGTGCGGCGGAAACTGCTTGCCGATAGGGTCGAACTTGGCGCGCGCGCGCTCCAGCCGTGACCTCATGTCCGCCAACACCTCGGGCTGAAGGCTGGCCAGGCTGTAGGTCTCCCCGGGGTCGTTCGTCATGTCGAAGAGCAGCGGCAGCCGATCCAGAGGAATGTCGTAGGTCCGGTAATAGGACCGGGCGACCAGCTTCCAGCGCGCGGTCCGCACCGCCGCCACATCGTTATTGTTGAACAACAGGATCTCGTCGTGCGGCGAGCCCCTCCCCGTCGTCAGCATGTCGGAGATGTCGCGGCCGTCCAGGTCCACGCCGGGCAGCGGCAGGCCGGCCAGGGCCATGATCGTCGGCAGCAAGTCGAGATTGCTCGAGAGCCCGTCCGCCACCAGGCCCGCCGGGATCCGGCCAGGCTGGCGCGCGACGAAGGGCACGCGGAAGCCTCCGTCCCAGGCCGAGCCGCCCTTGCGATCGCGGAACGGCCCTGACGAACCTTCGAACCAGGGTCCGTTGTCCGAGGTGAAAATCACCAGGGTGTCGTCGTCGATCCCCAGCGCCTTGAGACGATCCAGCAGCCGGCCGACGTTGGCGTCGACCTCCTCCACCACCTCGCCATAGGAGCCGGCGGGCGACCCCATCGGATCGGCCGGGTTGGGTACCAGCGGGATGTGCGGCGCGGTGAGGGCCAGCAGGACGAAGAAGGGACGATCCCGATTGGCCTCCGCGAAGGCGGTCGTCTGTTCGAAGAATCGCTGGGTTAGCGTCGCGAAATCGACCTTGCCATCGTGGGCGGAGACCTCGCCGCCCTGACCCTCGTAGAGCGTCAGCGGACGCATGTCGTGGCTGTAGGGCAGTCCATAGAACCGGTCGAAGCCGTAGACCGTCGGCGGCCAGTGGGGCGTCACGTGGCCCAGGTGCCACTTGCCGATCAGGGCCGTGGCGTAGTCGGGCTTCAGCGCCTGCGCGACGGTGATCTCGCTCCGCGGCAGGCCCGTTGTGTCGGCAGGCTGGATCACCTCGTGCGCCAGGCCTGAACGAATGGCGTAGCGCCCGGTCAGCAGCCCTGCGCGCGACGGCGTGCAGACATTGGCCGAGGCATAGAAGTCGGTGAACCGCACGCCTTCCGCCGCCATGCGGTCCAGGTTCGGCGTCCGGATGTGCCGGCCGCCGTCGCAGCCCAGATCGCCATAGCCCAGATCGTCGGCCAGGATGACGATGACGTTCGGCTGCCGCATGCTGTCTCCACTTCCGGTCGACGTAAGCCCGGATCAGCCGTGACGCCAGCCGCCTGCGCCCGGATCGACGACGCGGCCGGCGGCGACCACGTCCACGCCCTCGCCTTCCCGAACCTCGCCGATCACGGTGAACCCGGGCGGCTTTCGAACCCCCGAGGCCATCGTGCAGACCACCTCGTAATCGTCACCCCCGCTCCCCAGCCGCAGCAGGGCCGCGCCCAGGTCCGGTTGCCCCTCGAGCCATGTGGCGGCTGCGCCGGAAAGCGGAATGCGGTCCAGGTCGATCAGCAAGCCGACGCCGCTGGCCTCGGCGATGTGCCGGGCGTCCGCGACCAACCCGTCAGAAACATCGGCGGCCGCGGTGGCGTGGCGCCGCAGGGTCTCGCGGAGGTCCAGCCGAGGCTCAGGCAAGCGGTAGCGATAGGCCAATCGCCCGTCCGGATCCTCGATCTCGTCCTTCACGGCGGCCAGCCCGAGGGTCGCGTCGCCGATGGTCCCGCTGACCAGCAACTTGTCGCCCGGCCGCGCGCCGGCCCGGCGCACCATGCGGCCGGCGGGAACCCATCCCATGGCGGTCAGGGTGCAGGTGAAGGGACCCGACGTCTTGACCGTGTCGCCGCCCAGCAGGTCGACGCCGAAGGCCTCCAGGTCGGCGGCCAGCCCCATGGCGAAGTGTTCACGGTCGCGCCTCGTGAAGCTCGCGGGCCAGGCCACCGCCAGGAAGGCGGCGAAGGGTTCGGCGGCCTTGGCGGCGAGATCGGACAGATTCACCCGGGCCAGCTTGCGCGCCACCATTTCGGGCGCTTCCCCCTCAGGGAAATGGACGCCTTCGACGATGGCGTCCTTGGTGACCACTAGGTCGAAGCCCGGCCGCTGCGGGATGACCGCCGCGTCGTCCTTGAGTTCAAACGCGCCGGCGGCGCCGCGGGTCAGCGGCCGGAAGAGACGCGCGATCTCTCCGAACTCATCGAGCTTGTCAGGAGCCGGTTCGGACATCCCGCGCCACGGCGTCCAGCGCGCCGTTCACGAAGCCAGGCTCGGCGCCTTCGAAGAAGCTTTTCGCCACATCGACGTACTCATCGATGGCCACCTCGGTCGGGACATCGGCGCGGTAGATGAGTTCGTAGGCGCCGGCGCGCAGGATGGCGCGGACCGTCGCATCCACCCGCTCCAGCCGCCAGTTTTCGGCGAGGCGCTTGGCGATGGCGGCATCCACCCTCTTCTGCTCCGCCACGACGCCGCGCACCAGTTCGGCGAAGAACCCCTCGTCGGCCGACGCGAGGGTGTCGCCCTCCCCCTCCACGCCCTCCAGTGCGCGATCGAAGCGATGGTCGGTAAACTCGCGGATCACGCTTTCCACGCCGATGGAGGACACTTCCATCTGGTAGAGCGCCTGCACGGCGGCCAGGCGCGCGACGGACCGAGACGCGTGCGCGCTCATCGCTTGGCGCCCGAGAATTGGTGCTTCAGCTCGATCATGGTCAGCGCCGCGCGCGCCGCGCCGCCCCCCTTGTCGCCCTCGCTGATCCTGGCGCGCGCCCAGGCCTGCTCGTCATCCTCGGTCGTGAGCACGCCGTTGCCGATGCACAGGCGCTTGTTCACCGTCAGGTCCATGATCCCGCGGGCGCTTTCGTTCGAGACGATCTCGAAGTGATAGGTCTCACCCCGGATCACGCAGCCGAGCGCCACATAGCCGTCGTAGTGCTTGCCTGTCGGCTTGTGGCCCGCTTCTTCGGCCATGGCGATGGCGCCCGGGATCTCCAGAGCGCCCGGCACCGTGACCACGTCGTATTCCGCTCCGAAGGCGCTCAGGGCCTGGGTCGCGCCCTCCAGCAGGGCGTCGGCCAGGTCGTCATAGAAGCGCGCCTCCACGATCAGGATGCGGATGGGCTCGTCGCTCATAGGTCGTCTTTCGCTAGTCGGAAGGTGCTCTTAGGCCGTTTCGCGCCAACGGGCGAGATACCGCGCCAGCATGTCGATCTCGAGGTTGACCCGAGAGCCCACCTTAAGCGTCCCGAGGGTCGTAACCTCCCAGGTATGGGGGATCAGGTTGATCCCGAAGACATCATCCTCGACTTCGTTGACGGTCAGGGAGACGCCTTCCACCGCGATCGATCCCTTCGGCGCGATGAACCGGTGCAGCGGCCGCGGCGCGCGGATCTTGACCCGGTGCGACCCGCCCTCGCTCTCGATGGAGAGGACCTCTCCCACGCCGTCCACATGGCCGGAGACGATGTGTCCTCCGAGTTCATCGCCGACCTTGGCGGCGCGCTCCAGGTTCACCGGGCGCCCCTCATGCCAGTCCGAAAGGGTGGTCAGCGACAGCGTCTCACCGGAAACCTCGACGGCGAACCAGCCCTCGCCCTTCTCCACAACGGTCAGGCAGCACCCCGCGTGACTGATCGAAGCGCCGATGTCCACGGTCGAGAGGTCGAAGCGGGTCTCCACCTCGAACCGGCGGTCGCGGTTGGTGTCGCGGACGGCGCGCACGCGCCCCACGTCGGTGACGATGCCGGTGAACATCTAGCCCCTCGAATAACGTTCCCAGAGGTCTTCGCCGAGTTGGCTGACCTCCACCCGCCGGAAATGGGGCGCCTCGGCCAGGGCCGCAAC
Organism: Phenylobacterium sp. FG114; assembly: GCF_057809855.1. NCBI lineage: Bacteria > Pseudomonadati > Pseudomonadota > Alphaproteobacteria > Caulobacterales > Caulobacteraceae > Phenylobacterium > Phenylobacterium sp. FG114. The sequence continues at coordinate 366,936 of NZ_JBMDKU010000004.1, forward strand.
CGCCAGGGCGCCCACGCCCGGCCGGCCTTCCCCGCCGATCAGGATCGGCGCCCGGAACCACTCGATCGCGTCCACCAGGCCACAGCGCAGGAAGCTGCCGGCCACCTGGCCGCCGCCTTCGACGAACAGATCGGACAGGCCCTCGGCGGCCAGGGCTTGGACGACCGACCTCAGCTCCGGCCGATCTTCACCGACCGCGCGGACGGTCAACACCTTGACGCCCGCCTCGACGAGCGCCCGAGACGGGTCCTCGGTGGCGACCACATAGGTCGGGATCTCGCGCGCCGATCGCACCAACTTGCATTCAGGGGTCAGCCGCTGGCGGCTATCCAGCACCACGCGGGCGGGCTGGCGCCCATTGTAGCCGGGAAGGCGCACGGTCAGCTCGGGATCGTCGGCCAGGGCGGTCTCGATACCGATCAGGACCCCGTCGTGCGCGGCCCGCAGGCGGTGAACCTGCTCCCGACTCTGTTCCCCCGTGATCCAGCGGCTTTCCCCGGCCGCGGTGGCGATCCGGCCGTCCATCGACGTCGCGAGTTTGAGGGTAACCGTCATTATCCGCCGTACATGGCCGAGAAGCGCCGGGGCGCCAAGCGGCGCTAGTCCGGTGCGCCGCCGACGGTGCGGGCCAGCGCCTCGGCGGTGCCGCGGCTCTCGTGCAGCAGCCAGTCGCGGAACCGTTGGACGTGCCGGCGGCCGTCGATGTCGGCCCGGAAGCGGGCGCGGAAGCCATGCTCGCTCCAGCAGCCCATGGACAGCGGATAGGGCAAGCCGACTTGGCCGCTTTCCAGCAGGTCGCCGATCAGCGCCAGCCCGCACAGAGTCACGCCGGCATCGGCGGCCACCGCGTCCAGGGCCGCAGTGATGCGGCGGAAGCGCATGCCGCGCTCGGGCGCTGTTCGGTCCATCCCGTTGCGCGCCACCCACTCCGGCCAGGACAGGCCGGCGGGGTCGTCCTTGTAGAAGTCGAGATGCACCAGCGGGAAGCCTTCCAGCCGGCGTTTCAGCGGGATCCCGGCCGTCCGCGTCAGGTTCACGGGCGAGGTGATCGGCGCCACGAAATCCCGGAACAGCAGGTCGGCCTTCACCCCCTCGCGCGGGCCGCCGTAGCTGATCTCGCAGTCGACCCGACCCAGCCGCAGCGGCGCGTCCCCCTCGCCGTTGATGTTGAAGCGGATGTTGGGGTGTTCGGCGCGGAAGCGCTCCAGGCGCGGCCGGAGCCACAACTCGACGAAGTCCGAGGCGGCCGCCACGTGCAGTTCGTGCCCGCGCTGCAGTTCCAGCTCTCTCGCGGCGGCTTCCAGTTCCACGAACGCGCGCGCGAGGTGCGGCAAGGCCGTCTGCAGGCCCGGCGCCGCGCGCAGTCCGGCGCGTCCGCGCGAGAGGAGTTCGACGCCCAGATAGTCTTCCAGGGCCTTTACCCGCTGGCCGACCGCGGCCGGCGTGATGCCCAACACCTCGGCGGCGCCCACGAAGGACCCCTTGCGCACGGCCAGTTCCAGCGCCTGCAGAGACCGGAGATAGGTGGGCGCGACCATGCGCCTTACTAAGCAAAACCTTTAGCCAGCGCCAGATTGTTTAGATTGTCCCTCGGCGGTCCCACGACCACACTGCAGCCATCGAGGAAATGCAGGGGGCGGCGCCATGGGCCAACTCAGACGTTTCCTGGTCGAGCGGGAGGTTCCCGGCATAGGCGGCATGTCCATTGTCGAACTATGCGGGGTGGCCCGCGCCTCGAACCAGGCGGTCGACAAGATCGGCGGGTCCATCCAGTGGCAGCACAGCTATGTCGCCGGTGACCGGACGTACTGCATCTACCTCGCGGACTGCGAGGACACGATCCGTGCCCACGCGGAACTCAGCGGCTTCCCGGTGACGCGCATCACCGAGACGCCGCAGATCATCGACCCGACAACCGCCAACAACTAGCGGCGGGACCTTCATCCCTCGTGGCCTGCGCCCCGAAGGGCGCGGTCCCGCGCGAGGAGAAGACATGATCCAAGGCCACAACTACGAGCGTCTGCTCGAGATCTCGAAGCGCGTGAACTGGCGCGTGGAGGACATCATCGGACCTGACAAGCCGATGGACTTCACCAAGCCCTTCCTCCCCGAGAGTTTTGCCCGGACGGCGGAGCTGCCGTTCCTCAGCACGGCCGAGCGGCTCAAGCTCAACCAGATCCGAGGCTTCGGCTACCTGGCCATGTTCGAGCTGGTCGAGCGCTGCATCTTGCCCGTGATCGAGGAGCACGCGCCCTCGAAGCCGGGCCAGGACCCGCACCGCACCGCAGCCCTCGACAACTTCGCCGCCGAGGAGGCCAAGCACATCGAGCTGTTCGTGCAGTTCCGAAAGGCCTTCACCGAGGGCTTCGACGTGACCTGCGGCGTGATCGGACCGGTGGAAGACATCGGAGCGGCGATCCGAGGCCACGGCAAGCTGGGCGTCGCCCTGTTCGTGCTCGCCATCGAGTGGGCCACGCAGCAGCATTGGCTGGAGAGCGTGCAGGACGACGAGGGCTTGGATCCTCAGTTCAAGAGCCTGCTCAAGCACCACTGGATGGAAGAGTCCCAGCACGCCAAGCTGGACGCCTTGGTTTTCTACGAACTGGCCGCGAAGGCCGGGCCGGAGAAGGTGAAGCACGCCGTGGAGGAGTTCCTCGAGATCGGAGCCTTCATCGACGGGGGTCTCGGCCAGCAGACGGCGCTGGACCTGGCGTCCCTGGAGGCCGCGATCGGGCGCAGGCTGCCCGGCGCGCATCGCGAGCAGTTCCTGGCGCGCCAGCACCAGGCGCAACGCTGGACGTTCCTAGGCTCGGCCCTGGCCAACCAGGGCTTCCTGAAGGCGCTCGGCGAAGTCAGCCCGGAGGGCCGCACCCGGCTCGAAGCGATCGCCCCGGCCTTCCGCTGAGGCGCGCGGCCCAGGCGCTCGAGGGCCTCACGGTCCGCGTCGCCTGGGTCCGTCCCCTAGGCCGGTCTCGTGGCGTCGGCGGCCTCGAACAGACGGAGCTGGTCGGCCTGCGCCTTGATGAACGCGGGGCGAGCGGTCGCCCGGGCCACGTAGGCCTCGGTGGCGGGCCGGTCGCCGAAGGCGCGGACCTTCGGGACGCGTAGGGCGTCCGCCATCATGAGGTCCGCAACAGTGAACCGGCCGGCCGCCAGCCACTCCCGTTCGCGGAGGATTCTCTCCACATGGTCGAGGCGCTGGGCCAGCCAACCGGTCAGGCCGTTTTCCTCGTCGCCGCAGATGTTCAGGAACCACCAGGGGACCGTGACCATCTCGATCGAGTTGAGCGCTGCGATCGTCCATTGCAGCGTTTCCGCCTCTCCGACCGGATCCCGCGGCATCAGCCGCTCACTCTTCCGCGCCAGATGCAGCAGACACGCGCCGCTCTCGAAGATCTGCAGGTCCCCATCATCGAGGAACGGAACCTGGCCAAAGGGCTGGCGATCGAGGTGATTGGTCTCGCGACCGTCGAAGGGAACGGTCCGGACCGCGTAGGCTAGTCCGGCTTCCTCGCACGCCCATCGCAACCGCAGATCGCGGACAAACCCACGGGGCCCCTCCGGCGTCCAATCGTAGGTCCAGATGATCAGTTCGCTCATCGTGGAAGCCCCCTGTCTCGTTCCGCAGGCCAACCAACCCGCCCTTTCGGAGCTTGACGCCGCCTCACCCGATCGAAAAGCGACCTGGGCGCAACGCGCCAACACCTCTCGACCGGCGAACAGGCATCCGCGGACTCAATCCGAAGTCGATCGTGGCAGCGGGTGGCGCGCCTCAGCGCTCCTCGGCGGCTTCCGCCAAGCCTTCTTCGCCGAGGAACCGGGCGAAGTCCTCGGTCTCCTTGAAGTCGCGATAGACCGAGGCGTAGCGGACGTAGGCCACGTCATCGAGTTGCTTCAGGTGCTTCATGATCAGCTCGCCGATGGTCGACGACGGGAGTTCCGTCTCGCCCATGCTCTCGAGCTGGCGGGTGATCGTGGAGATCATCCGTTCCACGCGCTCCGGCTCCACCGGACGCTTGCGCAGCGCCACCGAGAGCGAGCGGGCCAGCTTGTCGCGATCGAACGGCGCGCGGCGGCCCGAGCGCTTCAGGATCGTCAGTTCACGAAGCTGCACGCGCTCGAAGGTCGTGAACCGGCCTTCGCAGGCTGGGCACAGCCGACGGCGCCGGATCGCCGCGCCATCCTCGGATGGGCGGCTGTCCTTCACCTGGGTTTCGTCGTGGCCACAGAACGGGCACCGCATATCTAGCCCCCTTCCCGGCCACTTAACGCTATTAGGCGTATATGGGGAAGCTCTCGGTCAGCGCCAGGACCTCGCCGCGCACCTTCTGTTCCACCGCCGTCGAGTCTTCGCCGGTGGAGACGGCGTCCAGGACCTCGCCCATCCACTTGCCGACTTGCCGGAACTCGGCTGGGCCGAAGCCTCGGGTGGTGCCGGCCGGGGTGCCGACCCGCAGGCCGGACGTCTGCATGGCGGGCAGCGGATCGCCCGGGATCGAGTTCTTGTTGGTGGTGATCCCGGCGCGTTCCAGCGCGATCTCGGCCTGGGCGCCCGAGACGTTCTTTGGCGTCAGGTCCACCAGCATCAGATGGCTGTCGGTGCCGTTGGACACGATCTTGAAGCCCGCCGCCTGCAGGCTGTCGGCGAGCGCCCGCGCGTTCTCGATCACCTGCTTCGCATAGGTCTTGAATTCCGGACGCAACGCCTCGCCGAAAGCCACGGCCTTGGCGGCGATCACGTGCATCAGCGGGCCGCCCTGAAGGCCCGGGAACACCGCGCTGTTGATCTTGGTCGCCAGCTTCTTGTCGTTGGTGAGGATCAGGCCGCCACGCGGGCCGCGCAGGGTCTTGTGGGTTGTGGTCGTGACGATGTGGGCGTGCGGGAACGGGTTCGGATATTCCCCCGCCACGATCAGGCCCGCGTAGTGGGCGACGTCGCACATGAGGATCGCCCCGACCTCGTCGGCGATGTCGCGGAACGCCTTGAAGTCGATGTGGCGCGAATAGGCCGAGCCGCCGGCGATGATCACCTTCGGATTGTTGGCCTTGGCGACCTCACGGGCCTCGTCGTAGTCGATCAGGTGGTCTTGAGCGCGGACGCCGTAAGCCACGGGGCTGAACCACTTGCCCGACTGGTTGACGCTCTTGCCGTGCGTCAAGTGGCCGCCGTGGTCCAGGTTCATGCCCATGAAGGTGTCGCCCGGCTTCATGGTGACCATGAACACCGCCTGGTTCGCCTGGCTGCCCGAGTGCGGCTGGACGTTGGCGTATTCGCAGCCGAACAGCTGCTTGGCGCGGTCGATGGCCAGGACCTCGGCCTCGTCGACCACTTCGCAGCCGCCGTAGTAGCGCTTGCCCGGATAGCCCTCGGCGTACTTGTTCGTCAGCACCGAGCCCTGGGCTTCCAGCACCGCCTTCGAGACGATGTTCTCCGAGGCGATCAGCTCGATCTGGTCCTGCTGGCGCTTCAGCTCCCCGTCCAGGATCGCGGCGATCGCCGGATCGGCCTGGCCGACGCCGGCCTTGAAAAAGTCTTCAGTGGAGGGCTGGGTTTGCACGTGCAGGTTCAAGGGCAAGGCCTTTCGTTGGGGCGACGAGTCTGGCGAAGGCGCCTCCTTTACTCCTGATCCAGCCCCCCTCCAACCGCGCCGTCATCCAGTAATTCTGGGAACCGTTCTCACGTCCCGCGCGTTTTCCGGCAAAGGCCGGCCGCGCCTTGCCGCGTCAACGGTCGTTTCCGCGTATCGAGAAGGGGTGAGCATGAGCGTAGGACCCGATTCCGAGGGCCCCTCGGGCGAAGATCTGATGCGCCTAGGCGCGGGAATCGTAGCCGCCTATGTCAGCCGCAATGCCGTCACCGCCGACGCTGTGCCCGATATCATCCGCACGGTGCATCAGGCCCTGACCGGGCTCACCGGCGCGGCGCCCGCCGCTCAACCCGAGGAGCGCCCTAAACCCGCCGTTCCGATCGGGCGGTCGGTGCAGCACGACTACATCGTCTGCCTGGAAGACGGGAAGAGGCTGAAGATGCTCAAGCGGTACCTGCGGTCTCGCTACAACATGAGTCCGGATGACTACCGCCGCCGCTGGGGACTCGCGCCCGACTATCCGATGGTCGCGCCGGCCTACGCCGCCCGCCGTTCGGATTTCGCCAAGAAGATCGGCCTTGGCCGCGGCGTTCGCCGGCGAAAGTAGCCCGACGTAGAACGCCCCCGTCTCGACGGGGGCGCTCCGAAGATCGGCCCAGTTGTCGGGCTGGTGGGAGAACCGATCCGCCGACGAGTAGGTCACGATTTGCGCACGCACACGTTGTGCCAAGCTGCCGCAGCGCGCTTTGTCGCATACCCGACGAGAAAAGCCTCCGAGGTCGCCCCCGAAGGCTTTGACGTCTCGGCCTTGTCGCGCCTTACGCGGCGTATCCGCCGATGCGTTTGACGTTGCAGTGGACCCAGAGCTTTTCGAGGG